>NZ_JAZHRU010000001.1:2653665-2956776 GCF_036924525.1 Bradyrhizobium sp. AZCC 1719
ATCAGGCCAACCGTTTTCCTGGCGATCATCGGCTTGCTCGGGGGAATAGCCTATCGCTATTTCATCGACGATCCGACTGAAGCAACGCCGTCGTACTATCTCCGGAGCAGCTTGCACGGGATGGGCATAACGCTGGCCGCCTGGGGCGTTCATCTCTACTTCACGTCGCGACGAAGTGAGTGGATCAGCAAATGGCCGCTGCTGGCGGAACTGGCGGTGCGCTCCGCGGCCATGACCATCGTCGTCGCGAGCGCGGCGCTGGTCTTGCAGATGGCGCTGTACGGAGAATGGATCGAGACGAAGTGGCTGATTGAGAAGTTTCCCATTGTCGTTGCGTTTAGCTTCTTCGCGTCCCTGCTCATCATGTCAGCTTTCGAACTGACTCGGCTGGTCGGCAGCCGCGTGCTGTTCAATGTGGCGCTCGGGCGTTACCGAAGCCCGGTGCGGGAAGCGCGCGTATTGATGTTTCTCGATCTGGCAGGCTCGACCTCGCTCGCGGAGTCAATGGGAGAATTGCGCGTGCAGGGCCTGCTCACCCGGTTCTTCTTCGACATCGATGGCGCGATCGTCGCGCATGGCGGCGAGGTTCACGCCTATGTCGGCGATGAAGTCATTGTGACGTGGCCGCTCGATCACAGGATGTCGGCGGGCCGCTGCATCGACTGCTTCTTCGCGATTGCCGACATCATCGCAAACAAAGCGGACGCCTACAGGCAGGAGTTCGGCATGGTGCCGAGTTTCCGCGCCGGCCTGCACGCCGGTTACGTGGTGATCAGCGAGTGCGGCAGCTCACGCCGCCAGCTTGCCTATTTCGGCGATACCGTGAACGTGACGGCGCGACTGCAGGAGCACTGCAAGGAGGTTGGCCGGAACTTGCTGGTGTCTTCCGACCTGCTGCAACACATGAAGCTGAAACCGGCCTTCGTTACCGAAGCGCTTGGAGAGGTTCGCTTGCGCGGCCGCGCGTCGGCAATCGAGGTGTTTGCCGTCGAGCGACGTGGCTGATGGTCGGGCGAGCTTGCCTCGCTTAGTTTTGCAGCGCTTGCCGCGACCAGGCCTCGTCACGCGCCGAAGGCCTGCGGTCGAGCCGGGCCGAGATGCGGCTCGCGGCCGCTTCGCCGCGACCGGCGCGAAGATACGCCACGATCAGCGTGTCCTCCCACAATTCGCGCTGGGCGTGGCTGCCGCCGATCCGCGTCAACTCGGCAAGGGCCGGTTCGAGCAGGCGGATCGCCTCCGCATTGTCGCCTTCCGCAAACGCGCGGATGCCGCGGCAGAGGTCGATGGCGGTCTGCCCCGGCAACAGCTTGCCGTTGGCTGCGCGTGCTTCGAGTTGCGCCAATCGCGTTTCCAGCGCATCGCTGCCGGTCATTGCGGTGGCCAGCGCAAAATGAACGTCGGCAAAATGCGCGCCGGCTTGCGGAAAGTACTTTTCGCCATAGGCGGCGATATCCCGCCAATGCGCCTCCAGCCCGGTCTGGCCGGCCAGCGCAAGCCGCCACAGCAGCGAGGCGCCGTCGGTAAAGATGTTCAGCGGCGGATACGGCCGGCCCGCCGGCTTGATATGCTGCTCGTAGATCGCAAGCGCGCCGTCGAGATCGCCGGCGTCGAGCAACGTCAGCGCGACGTGCCAGGCCAGGTGCCCATGCAGAAAGCTCTGGCGGTCATGCGCGGGCATCCATTGCCAAAGGAAGTTGCGGCCGGCTTCCATGTCGCCTTGCTCGAACATCGCATGCGAGAGGCCATGCGCCGCGTTGGCGTTGGCCGACCGCAGCCCCATCGCGCGCTCGGACAGGCTCCGGCCGGTGGAGAGGTTTCCCGCCTCGGTGTGCGACCAACCGAGGTAGCTGACAAACCACCAGTCCTCGCCATAATGCCGTGCGTGGCGTTCGCAGATCGCGAGCTTGGCCGCATCGTGATCGGGACGGCCCGAGAACGCGTAGAGACCGAACGCGCCGAGCAGGATCGACAGCACCTGCGCGTCGCGCGGATATTCTTCGAGATGCGCCTCGGCGCCGGTCAGCGCGACCTTCGGCTTGTTCTCGATCACGGCAGCCATGATCTCGACATGGCCTTTTTCGCGCGGGGGGGCGCCGGCCGCCAGTTCGCGGGCTTGCGCGGCAAGAGCACGCGCCTTGCTGCCCTCCATGTTGAGCTGATGCAGCCGGGCACGACCGATATGCGCCAGCGCAAAGCCCGGATCTTCCGCAATCGCCTTGTCGAAGGCGTCCTCGGCACCGTGCCACGCCGACAGCATGCAGTCGACGCCGTCGCGATAATGCGCCGCGGCGCGATCCGAGGCGGTTGTCAGCGGGAGGTCATATCTGTCGCGGTTCATCGTTCTTGTCCTGGGAGCGCGATGACATCGTCAGGTCTAGAAGTCGAGCTTGTCTCGTATGGCATCGATGCCTGCTTTGGCGCAGGCTTCGTCCGCGTCGCCGCCGGGAGCTCCGGAGACGCCGACAGCGCCCACCAGCGAACCTGCCGCTTCGACTGTCAGCCCGCCGCCGATGATGACGACGCCCGGCAGATCGCGGATTCCGGACTGCATCGTTCCGGGCTGGCTGTTGGCAACGAGTTCGGTCGTGCTGGTGCGGAAGCTGACGGCCGTCCACGCCTTGCCCGAGGCGGTCGAAACCGTATGTGCGCCTGCAAAGCGGTCGCGCAGCAGCACTTGCGTCACGCCGAAGCGATCGACGACGGCGACCGACACCTGAAAGCCGCGCTTGCGGCAATCCGCCAGCGTCGCGCGCGCCAGATCGAGCGCCACCTCGGGGCTCAGCGATTTGTAGGTGACAATGGCTTCCTGGGCGGCGGCCGAGCTGGCGAGCAGGCAAGAGATCGCCGTCGCTGCCACCAAATTCCGAACGTTCATCAATCTCTCCCGATCATTCCCATCGTGCGCGGCGGCCGCGTCTCTGCGAATTTCGAACCTTACCAGAGACGGGAGCTGCATCCAGAATATTGTGGCTGCTTGTTCCGGGGCAGTTGAGCGGATGGCGATCCGCCGCTAGCGTGCGGCCATGACGGCGCAGGCAAACGGCATGAACGGGCAATCGCCTGAGATCGACACAGTGAAAATCAACACGGCGGTGGCGCAGGCGACGCCGATGGCGCCGGCCGACGACACGCCGCTGCTCCGCATCGAAGGCGTATCCAAGAAATTCGGTGATTTCCGCGCAGTGGACCGGCTCTCGCTCGACATCAACGCAGGCGAGTTCTTTGCGCTATTGGGCCCGAGCGGCTGCGGCAAGACCACGCTGCTCAGGATGCTTGCCGGTTTCGAGACCCCGGACGAGGGCCGCATCCTGCTCGGTGGCCGCGATATCGCGCCGGTGCTGCCGCATGAGCGGCCCGTCAACATGATGTTCCAGAACTACGCGCTGTTTCCGCATCTCTCGGTCCGGGACAACATCGCGTTCGGCCTGAAGCGCGCCGGGATGGCGCGCGCCGCCATTGATACCCGCGTGGGCGAGATGGTCGCGCTGGTCAAGCTCGATGGCATGGAGAAGCGCAGGCCGGATCAGCTTTCCGGCGGCCAGAAGCAGCGCGTGGCGCTGGCGCGCTCGCTGGCGCGGCGGCCCAAGGTCCTGCTGCTTGACGAGCCGTTGGCCGCGCTCGACAAGAAGCTGCGTGAAAGCACGCAGCTCGAACTGATGGAACTGCAGCGCCGCCTCGGCATGACTTTCATTGTCGTCACCCACGACCAGGAAGAGGCGATGACGATGGCGAACCGGATCGGCGTCATGGATGCCGGCCGGCTCGAACAGGTCGCTACCCCGCGCGATCTCTACGAGGCGCCTGCCTCGCGCTGGGTCGCCCAGTTCGTCGGCGACGTCAACTTGTTCGATGGCGAGGTCACCTCGTACGAAGACCATCGCCTGACGATTGCGACCCGCGACGGCGGAAGCATCGTGGTCGCCGAGCCGCGCGATCTCGTCGGCAAGACGGTGGTCTCGGTTGCGATCCGTCCCGAGAAGGTCAAGCTGTCGCGCCGCGGCCCTGGATCGGACGGGGGCAATGCGCACGCGATCAACCGGCTCGAAGGCGTCATCACCGATGTCAGCTATCTCGGCGGTTCGACGGTCTACAAGATCAAGCTCGATTCCGGCGCAGTGGTGCGCTCGTCGATCGCCAATACTGCGCGGCTTGATATCAACACGTTGAGCACCGGTCAGCGCGTGGTGGTGTGGTTCACGCCCGACGATTGCGTGGTGCTGGAACGATGAGCACGCGCCGCATCTTCGCGCATCCGGCGCGGTATGCCGCCATCGCGCCCTATCTGTGGATGGTGCTGTTTTTCCTGGTGCCGTTCGGGTTCGTGCTGAAGATCAGTTTGTCGCAGACCGCGATCGCGCAGCCGCCCTATGTACCCGTGTTCGATTTCTCCGAAGGATGGACTGCGATCAAGGCGGCCTTCGCGCAGTTGTCCTTCGATAATTTCAGGCTGCTGATCTCGGACAGTCTCTACATCAGCTCCTATTTGCGCAGCGTCGTTGTTGCCGTAACCTCGACATTGATCCTGCTATTGATTGGCTATCCGATCGCCTATGGCATGGCGCGGCTGCCGCTGCGCTGGCAGCCGATCGCGATGATGCTGGTGATCGTGCCCTTCTGGACCTCGTTCCTGATCCGGATCTATGCCTGGATCAATATTTTGCAGCATGACGGGCTGCTCAATAAAATTCTGCTCGCGCTGCATCTGGTCTCGTCGCCGGTGGTGTGGCTCTCGACTGACAGTGCGATGTATCTCGGCATCGTCTATTCCTATCTGCCGTTCATGATCCTGCCGCTGTACGCGACGCTTTCGAAGATGGACACCTCGCTCTTGGAAGCCGCAAGCGATCTCGGTTCGTCGCCGCTTCAGGCGTTCTGGCTGGTGACGTTCCCGTTGTCCTTGCCCGGTGTCGGCGCCGGCGCGCTCTTGTGCTTCATCCCGATCATCGGCGAATTCGTGATCCCCGATCTTTTGGCCGGCTCTGGGTCGATGATGATCGGCCAGACGCTGTGGCTGGAATTCTTCACCAACAAGGACTGGCCGGTCGCCGCCGCCGCCGCGGTCGCCTTGCTGGTGCTGCTGGTGCCGCCGCTGTTGCTCTACGACCGGCTGCAGCGCCGCACGTTGGAGGGCGCGAAGTGATGGCGCGGCGTATCGGCAGGATATCGCCATTCAACATCACCGCGCTCGCGCTGGGGATGGCGTTCCTGTACCTGCCGATCGTGATCCTCGTCATCTATTCGTTTAACGCCTCGCGGCTGGTCACGGTGTGGGGCGGCTGGTCGCTGCGCTGGTACCATGAATTCTTCAACGACCGCGCGATGCTGGATGCGGCATGGATGAGCCTTCGCGTCGCCGCGGTATCGGCCACGATCGCAACGCTGCTCGGCACGCTGGCGGCAGTGGGGCTGGTCCGCGGCGAACGCTTCAGGGGGCGGACGCTGTTTTCCGGCATGCTCTATGCGCCGCTGGTGATGCCGGAGGTGATCTCAGGGCTGTCGCTGCTGCTGCTGTTCGTGGCGCTCAACGCCGAGCGCGGCTTCTGGACCGTGACGATCGCGCATACCACGCTGACCATGTGCTTCGTCACCGTGGTGGTGCAGTCGCGTCTCGCCTCGCTCGACCGCAGCCTGGAAGAGGCCGCGATGGATCTCGGCTGCGATCCGGTGCAGGCGTTTGTTCGCGTGACGCTACCGCTGATCCTGCCGGCAATCGCCGCCGGTTGGATGCTCGCCTTCACGCTCTCGCTCGACGATGTCGTGATTGCAAGCTTCACGACCGGCCCCGGCTCGGCAACGCTGCCGATCCGGATCTATTCCGAAGTGCGGCTGGGGGTGAAGCCGGAGATCAACGCGATCTGCACCATGGTGATCGCGCTGATCGCGGTGCTGATCGTGGTCGCTTCGCTCGCTTCGAAACTGTCGGGCGCGCGCGGCGAGAGCGCGGCGCCGCTGTAGTAGCCCCGTCATTCCGGGGCGATGTGAAACATCGAACTATGGTGCGCACTTGCGCACCTGAGAATCTCGAGATTCCGGGTCTGGTGCTAGCGCACCATCCCGGAATGACAGAACAATCACGACTTAACCGCGCCCGCGGTCAGTCCTCCCACCATATACCGCCTGAACGCGTAATAGATCGCGGCCGGCGGCAGCGCGTAGATGAAGCCGGTGGTCATCAGCAATTCCCACGGCGAGTCGTCGGCGGCCAGGAAGTTGCCAAGCGCCACGGGGAGCGTGATCTCGGTATCCTTCGACAGCAGCAGGAACGCGTAGAGATATTCGTTCCAGGCGAGCAGGATCGCGTAGGTGCCGATCGCGACCAGCGAGGGCATCATCAAGGGCACGTAGACCAGGCGGAACAATTGCAGCGTGGTGGCGCCGTCCATGGTGGCGGCTTCATCCAGTTCGACCGGCAGCTTGTCGGACGCCTGCTTCAAAACCCAGATCGCGTAAGGGGACGCGATCGTCACCATCGCGAGAATCAGCGACCAGTGATTGTTGAGGAGACCGTAATTGCCCATGGTGCGATACATCGGCACCGCGAGGAACGCCGCCGGGATGAAATAGGTGAACAGCGCCAGATTCATCACCCAGCGCCCGCCGGGAACGCGCAGCCGCGAGATCGCGAAGGCAGCGGCGGTCGCGATCAGGAGCGTCAGCGCGCCGGCGGAAAGCGCGATCACCACCGAATTCCAGAACTGGATCCAGAAGTCGCGCAGGAAGTAGTGCTGCTGGTGGAACACGATGCTGAAATTGTTCAGCGTCGGATGATCGGGCCACAGCTTTCCGGAGAACGCGTCTTCCTTCGGCGAGATTGCGAACAGGAACATGTGGTAGATCGGCACCATGGTCCAGATGAACACGGGAATGCCGATCAGCAGCAGTTTTGCTTCGGTGCCGACTTCGCGGAGTGTTGGCAGCTTCATCGCGACAACCGTTTCATCATGAAATAGACCAGCGGCAGCACCAGCGGCAGCGCGCAAACGATGGAGGCCATCGCGAGCGAGAGCTGGTCAAGCCGGAGGTAGCGGATACCGAGCGTGGCGAGCACATGGGTGAGGTCGGCGGGGCCGCCGCCGGTGAGCAGATATACGCTGTTGAAGTCGCCCAGCGTCCAGATCATCGAGAGCAGCGTGCAGGTGATGTAGAGAGTCTGCATCGACGGCCAGGTGATGTAGCGGAATTTCTGCGACCAGCTTGCGCCGTCGACCTCGGCGGCTTCGTAGAGATCGTGCGAGATCGCGAGCCGCCCGGTCATCAGGATCAACGTCCAGAACGGCAGCGATTTCCAGATGTGCACGCCGATCGCCATGGCGAGCGCGACGCTCGGATCGTTCAGCCAGTTCGGGCCGTCCTCGGCGGTGAACTTGAAGATCAGTTGGTTGATCACGCCCCATTCCGGATTGAGCATGAAGCGTACGGAAAGAATTGTCGGGATCGACGGCACCGCCCAGGGCAGGATGAACAGCACCGACAGCCATTTGATCCAGGTGCGCTGCTGGGCGAAGAAGCCGGACAGGAACAGCGCGATCGCCATTTTCAGATTGATGCCGACCAGGAGGAAGATCAGCGTATTGACGGCGGCGCGCGCGAAGATCGGGTCGTGATAGAGCGCGACATAGCTCGCCGGATGCCGCGCCAGCCACAGCCCATAGCCAACGGGGTAGACCACGAAGGCCAGGAACACCAGCAGATAGGGGGCGAGCATCACGATGCCCCAGACCTGCGGTGTGGTCAGCCGGGCCGATAGCGGCGGGCTTGGGATTGCCTGATCGCCCGAAAGCGTGATTGCCATACATCTACTCTTGCAGTCTTAGAATGAGATGCCGGCCACGGCTACGCCGTCGTCCCTGCGAACGCAGGGACCCATAACCACCGGCTAATATTGCACGCGAAAGCCGACGACCAGCATTTTTCAAAACGACCGCCGCGGAGTATGGGTCCCTGCGTTCGCAGGGACGACGGACATACTCGCGGCGGCCGGCATCGTTTACATCAACCCGCGACCTGCTTGATGCGGGCGATCAGTTCGTCGACGGCCTTGTCGACCGGCACCTTTTCGCTCACCACGCGGTTCATCGCCTTGGCCCAGACGTTCTCGTTGTTCAAAATCGTGAACTTCCAGTTCTTGGTGAAGTCGAACGGCGTGGTGCCGCCGGTGAACTGATTGTACACCGCCTTGCGATGCCGGTCAGCCTGCCAGAACGGGCTCTGCTGGCTGGCCGTCGTCACGGGGAACCAGCGGCCGAGCGCGCCTTCGATGTAGGGCCGGACGTTCTCCTCCTGCAGCAGGAACTTGATGAACTCCTTGCCCTCCGCCTTGTTCTTGGCGACCGTGAACATCAGGCCGGTCTTGACGTCGGAGCGATACTTGATCGGCGTGCCGTCCGGCTTGTTGGGGAAGGACGCGGTGATGATGGTCTCATCATAGTTCTTCTTGCCGAGCGCGCGTTGCTCCGGCGTCAGCGCCGGGTTGTTGGCGTCGTCGAGCCATTTCGCCGCGATCGATATCGTGAAGTTGTGCGTCATCACGATCGTCTTGTTGTGGAAGGCGACGTTGTTGTCCGGATCCTTCCAGGTGGTGGAGGACGGCGGCGTGCAGCCCTTGATGTAGGTGTCGGTGTAATCCTTCATCGCCTTGATCAGGTTTTCCCGCACCTTGGGATCGTCGACCAGGAGCTTGCCGTCGTCATCGACCAGCTTGACGTTGTAGGCGTCCATGAAGGTGTAGAACGACTGGAACGAGTCGGTGGATTCCACGCCCATCGGCTGGCCGACGGCATAGACGCGCTGACCGGTGGCCTTGCGGCTGGCGGCCTGCACCTTGTTGCACCAGAACGACCAGTAGTCTTCCCATTTGGTCGGAATGTCGCTTTCCTTGAAGCCGGCCTGTTCCAGCATGTCCTTCCAGATCTGGACGTGCATGCTCTGCTGCTTCAGCGGAAAGCCGTAATAGCCCTTCTTTTTTGTCTGGTCGTTATAGAGAAAGGTGGTCTCCAGCGTGTTGGGCGCGAACGCGGACTTCATCGGCAAAAGGATGTCGCCGAGATCCTCGAGCTTGCCCTCATAGGCCCACTTGCCCTGCGCCTGCACGTCATAGCTGTCGGAATAGGCGACATCAGGCACAGTGCCCGAATCCAGCGCCGCCACCGTCTTCGGGATCATGTCCTGAATGGCGTATTGCGAAAGCTCGACCTTGATGCCGGTCTTGGCCTCGAATTTCTTGATCGCCTCTAAGAGCGCATCGTCCTCGGACTTGTAAAAGCCCTTGCCGAACCAGACCGTGATGGTCTTCTGCTGGGCGAGCGCAGGCGCCGTGGCGTAAAACAGGCCGACGGCTGCGACCGCGAGCGAAACTGATCTCCTGGATATCACATTGTTCTCCCTGAAAACGCCGGCTTGTTAACCGGTTGGATAAAAGACTAACCCATGCGCGCGGCGCGATCCAGATGGGGCGATGCAAACTTCTGTAGGGGGATATTCAGGGCGCAAATGCGGCAAAGATGTCTGCGCACGCGTGGGCGTTTTGGTTCAACCATTTTGGTTCAATCATTTTTTGCATCCTTGCCGGGGAGCATGACCGACCGTAGGCGCGAAGGCGCGATCTGGCGACGTTGAGTGCGGTCCCCGCACACGACTCTGTCATTGGCGGATTGGCGGTTCGGTAATCGCCGCGATCGAGGGGTCAGGCCGCCGACAGCCGCACATGAAATTTGCTGCCGGTCGCCTCGGCGTAACGCAGGAGTGTCTTGGTGCTCGGAAGCGTGTGACCGTTTTCAAGCCGGGCAATGGTGGATTGGCTGGTACCCATCCGGGCTGCCAATTCGGCCTGCGACAAGCCTGCGCGTAGGCGAGCACGGAGCAACTCGGCAGCGATCTCGAATTCCGGCGCGAGCGCGTCATACTCGGCCTTGACCTTGGGATTGGCGAGCAGGCGGGCTTTCAGCTTTTCGAACTGGATGGTCATGTGATGTCCTTTGCTCGTCGCAACGCGAGTTCGATTTCAGCGCGTGGCGTCTTCTGCGTCTTCTTCACGAACGCTCGCACAACGACGACCCGGCGGCCGATCGCCGTGACGTATAGCGCGCGGGCAATTTCCATCTCGACCTGTCAACCGCAACTCCCAGAGCTTTCCCTCAAGGTGTTTCACGTGCGGCTCGCTCAAGCTTTCAAGCCCGGCTGACGCAATGCGCTCGGCTAGCCGCAGAAATCGCGCCTGCATGTCGGTCGGAAGGGCGGCGATCTCCGCGGCGACGGTTTCGTCAAGGATTTCGACTTGCCAGGGCACTCTCCCTTATATCTCAATTTTGAGATATTGAAAAGAGGCCAAATCGTCTGCCGGCCGCTTCGGCGTGACGCAGCAGCGCCTTCGTGCTCGGAAGTGCGCGACCATCTTCAAGGCGGGCGATGGCGATCGGCTGGTGCGCCCAGCCAAGCCGTCAGTTCAGATTTGCTCCAGGCTACGCCCTGCCTGCTCGTTCTGCAATTTTTGGTTGCGGGAGATATTCACAAGCGTAAGATTTAACCTCGATTGCTAAGCGGTCGGCTCGGCGGCCTAGAATTGACTGGGGGTTTCATGACTACGAGCGAGAAGGTTCGGATAAAGGGCCAAGAGCTCTTGAGTCGTCTCAGCAGTTTATCTTTGCTCGGATTTGGAATCGGGGTGAAATTTCCGGAAGCAGAGCGTGGAGTGGTGCGCGAGATCATCATCTTCTTGGAAGATCGTCGAGTGCTCTACGTAAATTTTAACCTCGAGGTTGAATCTCAAGTAATTGACTCTGTTCTCAGCATGCGGAAGGAGCTTACGAGTGCATTAAAACGTGTAGATTCTGACTCTCCTGCGGCGAAGGCATTCAATTCTATGCGAGCGGAATGTCGTCGGTTTCTTACCAGCCCTCGGGCTGGCTTTCCGAATATTGCCGGTGACGGCCCACGAGGCCGAGGCGGGATGGATGCTTCATTTTTTGAATCGCTTGGAAAGCTTCGAACTGTATTCGGGCTGCAACTCGCGGGGTTAGCTGCACTATACGATTTGGATTTGTCTCCAGAGCTTGAGACTATTTTGCCGCCACCTCCAGATACTGACGAGGAGGATGATTTGGAGAGACGGCACTGGCGCTATTGAGATCGAAAGCCGAGACTCGAATCAAGTCCGCGCCGGATGTTGCACCCATCGTCAAGATGCGAAACGGACAGCAGTCGGCGCAAAGCGCATAGCTAAGCTATCCTCATCGATATCGCCTCGCTCTTCCGGGCTGCGCTTCCTACTTCCCGGCCGGCGGATCGAGTTTTACAACCGCCGCCTCAATCGTCTTCGTACAGCGGATCAGGTCGGCGAGAAGCTTCTCGTCGATTTCCATGCGGCCCTCATACTCGGCGAGGTTCCGCTCGTTATGGGCTTGAAGGAAGATTTGCACGTCGGCGGCCGTCGTGCCCAGCGTATGCACCAGCGTCTGAAAGACGGTGATGCGGTTTTCCGAGCGATAGCCTTCGCGGCGCAAGGCTGCGAGCGCTAGCCTGTGGGCCGCGCCATAGGCCAGATCAAAACGGCTGTCGGGATCGAGATCCTTGTGCTGCGCGTCCTTCAATCGGCTGCGCGCGGCTGTCACCATGCCGAGATATTCGTTGCGGGTAGGCGGCTCGGCCTTGAGGCGCGCGATCTTCACGAGATTGTCCAGCTCGGGCTTGCTCATGCGTGGAGATCGCGCTTCGAGCCGAGAACGAACAATTTAGGTTGCGCGCCAAGCTTCTTGACGAAGGAGCCCTCCTGGGACGACCTCCGGCGCCACTCGTTCGTCGTGAGAAACACCGGATTGATCTTGCGCCGTATGCGATCCTCGACATCTTGAAGCGCGGAATAGAGTTTCGAATAATTCAGCTCGTCTCCAATGACCATGAGATCGATATCGCTCTGCGCGTTATCCGTTCCCTTCGCGACCGAGCCAAATACGAACGCGGCCTTGATCTTGTCTGCATGGGGGTCAAGCGCTTGCTTGAGCGGCTCCTTGAGAGCCACCGTCTTGAGAATCAGCCCATGCAGTTCCTCGAAAATCGGCGAATGTTGATTGGCGCGGTAGTGCTTTTGATTGCCGATGCGCTCAACCGACACGAGCCCGCTGCGCTGAAGACGCGAAAGCTCGCGCTCGACGGCTCCGCTGCCGGAATCGACCGTCCTGATGATTTCGGAAGTGTAAAAGCTGCGGTCAGGATGCGCGAAAATCAGGCCGAGCACGCGTTGCTGAACCTTGGAGAACAGCGCGCTCGAAAGGTTGACGGTTTGCGTGGTCGTAGCCATGGAGGAACATAATACCCAAATTGGGGAGGATTATCAATCCAATGAGTTTAATTATTGCCGGCGCATTTTAGAGAACCCCGATCTGCGGTTTGGCGATCATCAGCCACAATATCACGGCGATCGCCGTAAACGCCGGAATGCCGAACGCGAACCATAGCCGGAAGATCCGGTGATATTCCTTCGGCAGTGGCCTGCCCTCTGCCGCTGCGATCACGGCGAGGTCGCGCAGGCGCATTTGCATCCACACCACCGGCAGCCACAGCGCGCCGGTGATGACGTACAGCACGATCGACCAGACGATCCATCCGTCCCAGAACGAATAGCCGACGTTCCAAACCAACAGCGTGCCGGTGATGGGCTGCACGACGACGGCGGTCGCCGTGAAGATGAAGTCGGCAATCACGACGATGCGGGCGACGCCTGCGATCACGGCCGGCTTGCCGCCGAGGTGAGCCGCCAGCATGAAAAAGGCGATTCCTGCGCCGGTGCCGAGCAACACGGCGGCGCCGACGACATGGAGATATTTGAGGACGAAGTACAGCGTCATCGGTCCTCGAGCACGGCCAGGCCTGCGAAATGCAACACGATGATCGGCCAGATCTTCAGCATCGGCCCCAGCGGATCGGCCCAGAGCCGTGGCACCAGGATGGTGCCGATGATCGCGTAGGCGAAGGAAATCGCGATGGCCGCATAGAGGCCGTAGCGGCTGGTCGGCCTGTAGGCGATCGCAATTCCAATCACCAGATCGGCCAGGGCGCCCGCGATGATCGTCACTGTCGCAGCCGTTCCTTCCACGCCGCCTTCGCCCATCAGGCCCATGCCATAACCCCAGCCGGGCCCCAGCGAGACAAACGCGGTCGAGAGCCAGAACAGGGATAGAACAATAAAGATCGCGGGCTTGACCAGGTACATGCCGGCAAACCAGCGTTCCTGCACCGAAGCCGGTTCAGCGGCGAAGAATTCGGGAAGGTTTTTGGGATGCAGCCCGAGCCGCTGCATGTCTTCGAGATTGCCGACGGCGCCGCGCCCGATCTCCCGTTCGGCGGTACTGCGTACGGGAGGCCGCCAGCCGAGATACGAAACCATGTCGCCGAACTTGTACATGAGGCTTGAAGCGGACTGTGGCAGGTGAAGCTCCCGCGCCGGCGGCCAGCGGCACCAGCGGCGGATCAGCGCGACGACCGCGCTGAATGAATAGCGATGCGGGCCGACCAGCTCGACAACCTGCCGCGCGGGCGCGGCGGGATCAAGAAAATGCTCCACGGTCCGTACCACGTCCTCAAGCAGGACGATCTGGAGCTGTCCCGTGTTCGGCATCACGGGAATGGCGGGCAGCGCAGCCAGCCCTCGCATCAGCGCGCTGGCGCCATAGGCCGCGCGGCCGATCACGACGGAAGGCCGCAAGATGACCCAATCGAGATCGCGCTCCATCAGCGCCTTGTCACCGGCCAATTTCGATCGGGAGAAATCGCTCGGGGTTTCGCGATCGACGCCGATGGCGGAAAAATGGATGACGCGACGGATCTGGAGCTGCTCGCAAGCGGCAAAGAGATTTGCGATGCCGTGATGATGCACCATTGAGGTGGAATCGCCGGGACTGTCCTGGAGCACCCCTGCGCAATTCACGACCGCCTCGATGCCATCGAGATGCGGCAACCAGTATGCGGGCGACTTCGCCTCGGAGATATCGACCCTGTGAGCTCCAGGGCCGGAATGGTCGCTTCTGCTCATTGAAACGACGGAATGACCACGCGAGGACAGGTGAGCCACGATGGCCGATCCGATCAGTCCGGTCCCTCCAACAACGGCAATCTTCATGACCGGCTCCGCGCCGAGAAGTCACGCCTGCTTCCGAGAACGTGCGCCCCGAATGAATTCCTCCAGAAGGGGAAGCGCTTCAAAAAACGTGGACCACAAGCCCCGGCGACGTTCGCTTCCGTCTACAGGGTGTCGGGCGTGCGGACGGGCGACGACTTGTCCTCGTTTCGCAGCTCTTGCTCCGCAAGCCGCCAGAATTCCTCCTCTTTGCCTTCGGGCCTGCCGTTGCGCTCCCAGATCTCATAGGCGCGGTTCTTGATTTCCTTTTCGGTCGGCTCGCTCATCCGGGTCTCCTCCATCCATCTCTGTACGGTAGCCGTCGCGCGGCCGATCTCAGCGCGTGGGGGCGAGACATCGCGCCTGCACGCGGCACAGCGTGACGGCTTTCCTTCATTCAGGGATAAGCACGCAGCGAAGAGCAATGTTCCTGGATCAAACCGGGCTTAGGTCGGTTTTGGATTGAAGGTGGCCCGTCGATTCGTCCTTTGGCAGCGCTCCATGTCCCTTCGTTCCGGTCAGGCGGCTCAGAACGAATTCGCCAATTCGATCTCCGCCTTCAGCGCGGCAATCCGCCGTTCGGCTTCCCTGGCCGTCAGGTTTTTCTCGAACAGTTTTGGCTGATAGGCCTCGGCGCTGAGCGTGCGCAGCGTCGCCAATTGGCGCGGCGTCATCGGCGCATCCACCTGGTCCGGTAGCCGGGACATCTGAAACCTCAAAGAATCTTTGATTCGATCAGAACTCTTAACTTGAAATTTGTTCTTTATTTGTTCTTATGGAGTTCTACCGCAGCGAGGTGGCCCCATGGACAACAATTTGAATGAAATTCGCAGAAAAATCAGGTTCTTACGGTCGGAGATGCTGAGCGCGGAGGATAACATCCGCAGACAGCTCAACCGCGATGAGGACTGTTCGGAAGCAGCGACGCGTCTGATGGCCATGCGGGTCACCATGGTCGGCCTCATCGGCGAGCGGAACCGGCTTGGCGGCGAAGAGCGGCTGCTCAATGTCGATGAGCGGCTGAAGCTGGATGTCCGTGCGGTCAGCAGGAAGCCTGTGATCGGGGCGCCCGGCCGCCGTGAGTGATGATCCCATTCAAGCCCTGCGCCGGCGGATTGCCGAACTGGATCAGCTTGCTCGTCAGCTCAATCAATCCGGCCTGGATAACGCGCGGGCTCAGCTCCTGCTCGCGCGCAAGCGGGCGGAGTTGGAAGATTTCATCAACAGAGGCCGGCGATGTCAGGACCGCTCAGATGGTACGACCCCAACGCAGATAACCCGCCGTGGCTAAAAGCCCTGGCGGAGGTTCGGATCAGGGCGACGCGGGAAGGATGGTGCCATGCACACGTCCAGGCGATCGTGGTCGCGATCGATCAATATGCCGAAGCGGCGCTGGGCAATCGGGATTACTTCCTCAACAGGCCGCATAGCATCGGTGGCCGCAGCAACAATAGCATTCCCTGAAGATCGCTTTCGATGGAATTGAGCTAATGGCTTGGAGGGGTTGGATGTTTGAGCGATGCGGCTACAGGGCGGCGCTTTACCTTTTAGCTTTGATCGCGGCTGTAAATTGCAGCCTTTCATCTATTCGCAGTGGTATGTGCCACGCCTTAGCGATGGTCTTGCGGTCCACGCGGTGGCAGCGCTGGTCATTTTGCTGGGCCTCTGGCTGTTCAGCAAAATTGCGCGATACGCAGGTGCGGCATTTTACTTTCTTGCTGCGGGATCTGCCGCCTTTGCATTTTGGGGCTTTGCTGGCCCAGTGCATGCCGGCGTCATCTGGAGCGCGATAATAGGAGTTCTGAGTCTGGCTGCCGCATTGATCCTCGTTTTCTCAAAACCGTTCGCAAGAGAATTTGCGGCCGAGCGCGAAGGGCGACCTGCGTATAAGAAGGCGCTCCTTCACGCGTTCACCTTGGTGGTCGTCGTTGCGGCGGGAGCTGCCGCATTGGTCGATGTCGTCGCTTTGTTTTCCAGCTACCAAGGCCAGTAGGACGGATTAGCCCAACGGGTCCGCGCATGGCGCGGCCCGATGACAGGCTCCGGCATAATCCGCCAACTCGGGGTCGTTAAGGCGGATTACGCTGACGCTTATCTGCCTTACGTTAATTCGCCTTCGCCCCGGTCGGTGCGTTGGCCGGCGCGTCCGCAGCCGCCTCCGGCACCGCCTGCCGCGATCCTCCGCCGGTAAACCGCTCGATCACCGAGCGCACCGCATCGCGCGTCTTGCGATCCTTCACCGCATCGAGCAGGGGCGCCGCGCCCGGCGAGCGGCGGATCAGGCTTTCCGGATCGGGAAACACCAGCGGATCATCCCACGGGCCCTGCACGACGAAGGGCAGCTCGAACCCCTTATCGCCGGCGGCGGCCGACGTCAGGCTGGCGATGCCCTTGAGATCGTATTCGCGTGATGGCACCGAAGCGGTGCCGGTCAGCGTCAGGCGCGTGGTCGGTCCGTTGACGCGGATGTCCTCGACGGTGGCGATGCCGTCGTTGAAGTGCACCGAAACGGTGAGGTTGTCGTAGGGTGTCGTGCCGGAGCGGAAATTGCCGCCGCCGGATAGCGGCCGGCGCTCCAGCCGCTTCAGGAGCTGCTCGACATTGAAGCCGGCGATCGCGCCGTCATGACCGGTGAGCGTGGCGGTGCCGTCGAGCGAGGAGGCGAGCCCGAACGGGCTCGAGCCGGATGCCATCAACGAGACGCCGAGATTGCCGCGGCCGGAAAGCTTGGTGATGCCGAACAATTCGCTGGCGCAGGTCTGCAGATCGACATCGGTGAACTGGAACTGCGCCTTGACGTCGGCGATCGCATCCGAACGCGCGATGCCGAACGAGCCCTTGGCGATGCCGCCATACATCTGCGCTTCGCCGACCGAGAGCGCCAGCGCGCCGCCGCGCAGATTGGCGCCGAACGCGGTGCGACCGAGTCTCGTCGGGCCGACCGTCACCCTCGCCGCCGACAGGCGCATGTCGAGGTCGGTGGCGGAGAGCGAGGTGAGGTCGAACAATTGCCGGTTCCAGTCGCGCGCGCCGCTCGCAAGCAGGCGGACGGTCGAGATATAGGGCGTGAAATCCAGGTTGCCCGCGGCGAGCGTCGCCTGCAGCGTCTGGCGGCCGTTATTGGCAACCGTCATCACGCCCTCGGCGACGTTGCCGTCGAGTTCGACATTCACATTCGTCAGCGCAACCGAGGCGCCAACGACGTTGGCGCGGGCCCTCAGCGCGAAGCGGCCGAACCCGCCGCTGCCGGGCACCGGCTGTCCCATCCAGCGCAACGCGTTGCGCAGCGACACGCTGTCGACGGTAACCGTGCCTTCCATCATCAGGCTGGTGCGGTTGGCCAACGAGCCGTCGAAGGCGAGCTTCAGCGGCGCGCTGACCAGCCGCGCCTTCAGACCCGAGCGGTCGCCCGAGAGCATCGCGACGAAGTCGCTGGCTGAGATCGAGCCGTCGACGCGTTCGCCGCGCCAGTCGAATTGTCCGGTCGCCGCGAACGAGCGCGAGATCGACGGCCAGGCCAGCGAGAGATCGATGTCACTGAGCTGTTCGGTGGCACGGTTGGCGGCATCCTCGTATTTGAGCACGCCGTCCTGAATCCTGATTTCCGAGAACGACACCTGGTTTTCGGCGCCGGGCTTCATCGTGCGCGCGATGCGTTCGACGAACGGCGTCCAGTTGCTCTCGCCGCCGGCCTCTCTGACGACGCGGATATGCGGCCGCAACATCATGACGTCTGCGATTTCGAAGCGGCGCAGCAGCAATGGCAGCAGGCGCAGGTTTGCGGTCAACACGTCGACCTGCAGCGCGGGGTCGGTGGTGTCGCCGCCCTTCAGCCCGACATTGTGGAACGAGACATAGCTGCCCGGAAACACCGATACGTCGATCGCGCCGGTGACAACCAGATCGAGCCCGGTGACCGCGCGGATTTGCGCCTCGACCGCCTGCCGTAGCGCGTCGCGGTTGATGAACCAGGAGGTTCCGATCAGGGCGAGCACGGCCAGGCCGAACAGCGCCGCAACCGGCATCCCGAGGCGCTTCATTCCTTGGGCCATCGTCAGTGACATATCCGGATCTGGCTTAACCGAACTCGGTTGATCTACAAGGATCTCAGTTGATAGGGCAGGCGGCGCAAACGTTAAGCCCGTGCCAACCCACACAACTTGAAGGCTTTTCTTGACGCTTTCAAGGCCGACATGGCGCTCGGTGGGCGGTTCGGCGGCATAATCCACCCGTCATTGACGCACCGCGAAGAATTCGCCTAATAATCCGAAGATAATGCCGGCTTCGGCCGTTCCCCTCCATCAGGTCATATTTCATGAACAAGGTTTACCCCGACGCCAAATCGGCACTCGACGGCGTTCTCAAGGACGGCATGATGATCATGTCCGGCGGTTTCGGTTTGTGCGGTATCGCCGAAACCCTGTCGGACGCGATCCGCGATTCCGGCGTCAAGAATCTGACGGTAGTGTCCAACAATGCCGGCGTGGACGGCATCGGGCTGAGCCGGCTCCTGGAGACGCGCCAGATCAAAAAGATGATCTCGTCCTATGTCGGCGAGAACAAGCTGTTCGCGCAGCAATACCTCGCCGGTGAACTGGAACTCGAGTTCAATCCGCAGGGCACGCTGGCCGAACGCATCCGCGCCGGCGGCGCCGGTATCCCGGCGTTCTTCACCAAGACCGGCGTCGGCACGTTGATCGCCGAGGGCAAGGAAGTGAAGGAGTTCGACGGCGAGAAATACATCATGGAGCGCGGCCTGTTCGCCGATCTCGCCATCGTCCACGCCTGGAAGGGCGACACCGCCGGCAACCTGATCTACCGCAAGACCGCGCGGAATTTTAACCCGATGATGGCGACCGCCGCGAAGATCACCGTGGCGGAGGTCGAGCACCTGGTTCCGGCCGGCGAACTCAATCCCGACCACATCCACACGCCCGGCATTTTCGTCAAACGCATCATCGAGGTCGGCACGGCCAAGAAGCGCATCGAGTTCCGCAACACCCGCCCGCGCCCGTCGAGCGCGTCCGCGGCGGCAACGGGAGTAGAAATCTGATGGCCTGGACCCGCGAACAGATGGCGGCGCGCGCCGCGAAGGAACTGCGCGACGGCTATTACGTCAATCTCGGCATCGGCATTCCGACGCTGGTTTCGAACTACATCCCTGCAGGCATCGACGTCAGCCTGCAGAGCGAGAACGGCATGCTCGGCATGGGCCCGTTCCCCTATGAGGACGAGGTGGACGCCGACCTGATCAACGCCGGCAAGCAGACGGTCAGCGAATTGCCGTCGACCAGCTATTTCTCCTCGGCGGATTCCTTCGGCATGGTGCGCGGCGGGCATATCGATCTCTCGATCCTCGGCGCGATGCAGGTGGCGCAGAACGGCGATCTCGCCAACTGGATGATCCCCGGCAAGATGGTGAAGGGCATGGGCGGCGCGATGGACCTCGTCGCTGGCGTCAAGCGCGTCGTCGTGGTGATGGAGCATTCCGCCAAGGACGGCCCAAAGCTCTTGAAGAAATGCAATCTGCCGCTGACCGGCGAACGTGTGGTCGACATGGTGGTGACCGATCTAGCTGTCTTCACCATCGACAAGCACGGCAAGGACGGCATGGCGCTGATCGAGCTCGCCGACGGCGTTACGCTGGACGAGGTGAAGGCCAAGACCGAAGCCGAGTTCCGCGTCGCGCTGAAGAACGTCTGACGTGATGGCGGGGCGGTCGCGAGCAGCGATCCGTCCCGCGCGTCCCGAAGACGCAGGCTTCATTGCCCGCAACATTCTGTCGTCGCAGCGCGGCCCGTTCCCGCGCGGCTGGTTCGACATCGCGCTTGGCTGGGACGAGCCGCAATGTATAGCGTTCGTCGAATGCATCGCGCTCGCGCAAACGCAATCGTGGTGGCACATCACCCAATTCATCGTCGCTGAGGTCGAGGGTGAGCCGGCGGCATCGCTCTGCGCGCTGCCCGCTGAAGGCACCGAGGCCGCCGCGCGGGCGGCGATCAAGGAGGTGGCGGCCGCGATAGGGTTGAGCGCCGCCGATCTGACGACGATCTTCCGGCGTGGCGCCTATGGAGCGAATTGCTGGGTTCAGGGCGGCGAGGGCGACTGGCTGATCGAGCATGTCGCCACGCTGCCGGCCTATCGCGGACGCGGGCTGGTGCAGGCGCTGATCGATCACGCGCTCGCGGCCGGCAAGCAGGCGGGATTCGAACGGGCATCGATCTCGTTTCTGATCGGCAACGAGGCGGCGGAACGGTGCTATTCCAAGGCGGGGTTTGCATTCGCCGAAGAAAAACGCGATCCCGCATTCGAAGCGTTGACCGGTTCGCCGGGCTTCCGTCGCTTTACGCGCGGGATTTGAGACCGGTCGCGTAGGGTGGGCAAATTCTACTGCGTCACACCCGTTCAAACCCTCATCCTGAGGAGCCCGCAGAGCGGGCGTCTCGAAGGATGTAGGCCACAGACGGGGCCTCATGGTTCGAGACGCGCTTCGCGCTCCTCACCATGAGGAGCTTATGACGCAGTAGGGCAAAGGCGCTCTTCGCGCCGTGCCCACCATCGAACACTGTGCTCGTGATGGTGGGCACGCTGCGCTTTGCCCACCCTACACGTCCACTCACGCCGGCCCGGCCGGCACGTCCGAAAACCGCGTCAGCCACGCCACCGGGCCGATACTGGCGGCGACGATCAGGAGCGCGGCAAGCGCGCCGTCCTCGAAACTGCCGCGGCTGGCGTACTGGTAGATCGAGGTCGCCAGCGTTTCGACATTGAGCGGCCGCAACAGCAGCGTCGCAGGCAATTCTTTCAGGCAATCCACGAACACGACGATGACCGCGCCGAGCATGGCGGGGCGCAAGAGCGGCAGATGGATCAGCCGCATCGTCGTGGTCTGGCCGGCGCCGGCGGCGCGCGCGCTGTCGTCGTAGTCGTGCGGGATCCGCTCGAACCCTGCCTTGATGAATCCGGTCGGCACCGCCAGAAACCGGATCACATAGGCGATCACCACGGCAGCACCTGAGCCGACCACGATCAATCCCGGCAGCGATTGGCCAAGCCATCCGGCGAGCGCGTTCAGTGCATTGTCGATGGCGAGCACCGGCGCGAGCAGGCCGAGCGCCAGCACCAGCCCCGGCAGCGTGTAGCCGGTCTGCGCGATGTTCATTGCGACGAAGCGCAACCCATTCGGCCGCCAGCGCCACGCGAGAATGGTCGCAAAGCCGAGCAGAAGCGCGGTCAGCGTGGCAATGCTTGCGAAGGCGACCGAATTGAATGCATCGCGCCACAGCGCTACGTCGAAATTGGCAAAAAGCCCGCGCTTGAAACTCTGCTGCGCGAGATACAGGAGCGGCACGAGGAATCCCAGCACCACCGGCAGCAGGCACGCCGCGAATGCACATCCGCCCTTGATGCCGGTGAGTGGGGTCCGCGGCGTGAGCCGCGGGCTTTCGGCGGAAAATTCCGTCGTGACATTGCGGCGTCCATAACGTTCGACTGCGATCAGGCCGGCCACGATCGCCAGCATGAAGCAGGACAACTGCGCGGCGCCGGCGAGGCTGCCGCGGTTGAGCCAGGTCGTGAACACCGACACGGTGAGGGTACGGACACCCAGATATTCGCTGGCGCCGATGTCGTTCAGCGTCTCCAGCGATACCAGCGCGACGCCGACCGCGAGCGCCGGACGTGCCATCGGCAGCGAGATACGCCAGAAGGTGGTCCAGCGGCTGGCGCCGAGCGTCTTCGCGGCCTCGGCGAATTCCGCGCTCTGGTACTGGAACATCGTGCGCGCCGAAAGATAGACGTAGGGGTAAAGCACCAGCGCGATCACGACGACCGCGCCCGGCAGCGAGCGCAAATTCGGAAGCATGCGCACCGCGTCCTGCAGCGTAAGCCAGTGCGCGAGCGTCTTGTGGACCAGGCCCAGCGGCTCGAAAAGGTCGACATAGACGTAAGCCGCGAGGTAGGTCGGGATCGAGAGCGGCAGCGGCAGCAGCCATAGCAGCATTTTCCGGCCGCGGAATTCATGCAACGAAACTGTCCACGCCGTGCCGGTGCCGATCGCAAGCGACAAGATGGCGACGCCGCCGAGCAGGAACGCGGTGTCGAAGATGGTCGCCGGTAGCACGTAGTCAATCAGGTGCTGCCAGACGTCAGGCGCCGGCTGCAGCGCGAGCGCAATGATCGAGATGACGGGAGCTGCAACGAGGATGGCGGTCGCAACCGCAATCGCTGCCGCGATGCGGCCCGAGCGCGTGACGGGACTCACGTCCGCACACGTCGGCAAGGTAAGCCGAGGTTTATCCGCTTGCGCAGGTGGGCTCCCTCCCCCCCGCAACCGGGGTTTACCCCGGTTGCGCATTTTGATTTTGCGCAAGTCGGGCAGGCCGGACTTGCGCCGGGGGAGGGCGGGGGAGAGGGGTAAGCCACGAGCACTGCCGTTGCCGCCACCCCTCTCCCTAACCCTCCCCCGCAAAGGGGGAGGGGACGCAGTTGTGTGCGCGGCGCGATCACGGGTTTAATGCTTCGCCCTCACCGCCGTTCAATTATCGAATCCGACCTTGTCCACCAGCGTCGAGGCCGCCTTGCGGTTGGTGGCGATCTTGGCGATCGGCAGCGGGTCGGCATTGAGCTTGCCGTAGCCTGCAATCGTCGGATTGACGGCGACGCCGGCGCGAACCGGATACTCGTAGTTTGAATCGGCGTAGATCTTTTGCGCCTTTTCACCGACCAGCCATTCGATCAGCTTGACGCCGTTGGGCTTGTTGGGCGCCTGCTTGGCCAACAGCACGCCGGAGAGGTTGACGTGGGTGCCGCCGCCTTCGAAGGTCGGCAGCACCACTTTCGTTGCTTCCGCCCACGGCTTCTTCTCGGGATCGTTGTTCATCATCAGCGCCCAATAGTAGGTATTGGCGACGCCGATGTCGCATTTGCCGGCCGCGATATCGCGCGCGACTTCGCGGTCGCCGCCCGAGGGTTTTTGCGCCAGATTGGCTTTCAGGCCCTTCAGCCACTCCTCGGCCTTGGCTTCGCCGTACTTGGCCACATAGGCCGCGAACAGGCCGTTGTTGTAGATGTGCTGGCCGGAGCGGATGCAGACCTTGCCCTTCCACTTGGGATCGGCGAGTTCTTCATAGGTGATCTTGTCCTGCTTGACGCGGTCCTTCGAGGCGTAGATCACCCGCGCGCGCATGGAAATGCCGGCCCAGTGGCCGTCGGGGTCGCGATATTGCGCCGGCACGGTTTCGTCGATCACCACCGACTTGATCGGCTGGGTGACGCCGGCCTGCACGGCGTCGTCGAGGCGGCCGATGTCGACCGTCAGCAGCACGTCGGCGGGGCTGTTGGCGCCTTCCGCCTTCATGCGCTGCTCGAGACCAGAGCTTGCGGAAACGATATTGACCTTGATGCCGGTGTCCTTGGTGAAGGCATCGAACAGGGGCTGGATCAGCTTGGTTTCGCGGTAGGTGTAGACGTTGACCTCGCCGTCGGCGAACGCCGTCGAGGCTCCGAACGCGGTAAAACAAAGCAACGCTGCGGTTGCGGCGGTAGCGCGAATATTGATCATGGGGCTGCCCGACAAAGCTGATGAAGATGCCCGTCTCAGTAGCGCAGCGGCCACGGTGCCGTCAGCGACCGGATGTCGCGAACGGCTCGATTTAGAAGGATTCCACGCTATAATTTAGAGCGATTCCAAACATGGCGAGCCGTCACACCATGCGACTCCTGAAGCACGGCGGGGACGCAGATGGCTGGGGCACAACCTATCGGCTACGCATAGCGAGGTCGAAATCGACAGCAGCGGTGTTGCCGCCGCTGATGACGACTGCAATGCGTTCGCCGGCGGCGGGCTTGTAGGCGCCCGACAGGATCGCGGAGAACGCTGCTGCGCCGCCCGGCTCTGCAACGATGCGCAAGGCGCGCCAAAGCGTCGCCTGTGCGTCGGCGATCGCGGCGTCGGAAACCAGTACGGTTTGTCGCGCATATTTCTGGACGATCGGGAAGACCTGTTCGCCGACGCGCCGCGGCGCAAGCGAATCCGCAGCCAACCCGCCGGCCTCGGCATCGATCGGATGGCCGGCTTCAAGGGCCCTGGTCAACGTGGGCGATGCAAGCGGCTCGACGCCGACCACCTTGATGCGGCCGGCATACCAGGCCGCGATCCCGGCGATCAGCCCGCCGCCGCCCACCGCTACGAGCAGGGTGTCGATGTCAGGTGCCTGCTCCGAGAGCTCAAGGCCGATCGTTCCCTGTCCCGTGATGGTTTCCCTCTGGTCGAAGGCCGGCACCGGCAGTGCGCCGGTTTGCTGCGCCCATATCTCGCTCGCCGCGAGCGCATCGGCATAGCGGTCGCCTTCAATCGCGAGGTCGGCGCCGTAGTCGCGGATGCGTTGCACCTTCGCAGCCGACGAGACGCTCGGAACGAAAATCTTGGCCGGCTTGCCCAGCTTCATCGCGGCATAGGCGACCGCCGCGCCATGGTTGCCGCCCGACGCCGCGACCACGCCGGCTTGCGGCACATCGCGGGTCAATAGATTGGCAAAAGCGCCGCGCGCCTTGAACGAGCCGGAGTGCTGCAGAAGCTCGAGCTTGAGCGTCAGCGTACGGCCGGGAAGCCCGAACTCGGCGCCATCGACCTCGACGACCGGCGTCCGCCGGATAAAGGGCCGAATGAGCCGCTCGCATTGTGCGATCGTTTCCGAGGTTACTACCGGCGCGTCCATAAGGCACTCCCCACTCATTGACAAGAATTAGTCATTTAGCTAATTAGCAATATGCCTTCTTTGCAAGACGACGTCGAGTCTGCTTTTCGCGCGCTCGCCAACGATCGGCGGCTGTTGATCCTGGAGTGGCTGAAACGCCCCCGGGCGCATTTTCGCGAGCAGGTCGACGGCGATCTCGTCAAGGACGGCGTGTGCGGGGTGCTGATTGCCGAAAAGCTCGGCGTCAGCCAACCCACCGTGAGCGAGCACCTGAAAATACTGTCGCAAGCAGGACTGGTGAGCGCCAAGCGCGTCAAGCAGTGGACGTTCTACAAGCGCGATGAAGCACGCATCGCAAAGCTGAAAGCGGCCATGCTCGCGAGGATCTGAAGTTCGTCGCGAACACCTACCTGGCCGACCTGATGCAGCAATATGCCGGTCAGGGTAACCATCTCTCGATGGTCGGCGAACTCCTGCAGAGCATGATCAACCTGCCGCCGACAGAGGTTTCGCCAGGCTCGGATCGGCAATCCGACTCCAGACTCTAGCTGCTTTGGCAGAAGCATCGCTAGCGGCTTTTCCTGAGCAGTTTCTTCGCTTGTTCGATTTCGGGGAGGCCATGCCCCGTTTCAAAATCGACGAGCGCTCGCGCGACTACCTCGGATCCGGCCGCTTCCCGGCCGTTGTTGATGCAAAGACGCGCAAGTCCAATTGCGCTGCGCAATTCGAAAGCTTTCGTCTGCTGGCTTCGGGCTATCTCAAGCGCCCGGTTAAAGGCGCCTTCGGCCCCGCAGAGGTTCGTCGGGTCGCGACCCAACAAAAGCTCACCCTGAACACGATGCAGTTCGGCATCGAGCCAATGCTGACCGGACTGTTCCGTCACGGCGATCAACTCGCGCAGTATCTCCAACCCAGTGTCCGTTTGCCCCGCCGCTGCATTCGCCTCGGCAATCTGCATTCCCCAAAACGGTTCGCAAAGGTAACAGTCATTCTCATGCAGCAAGGTCCAGCCTCGACGCATTTCCGCAAGCCCGGCCTCTCGGTCGCCGGCGCGCCACTTTGCAAGGCCAGTGAGGTATGTGCCCGCGGCTACATACAACGGCATCGTATGGTCGCGAGCGAGGGCGAGCGCAAGGATTGTCTCTGTTTGCTGTAACGGCCCGCCGCACAGTCCGTCGAAAACCGCCTTATGGACGAGCGCATTGGCTTGGGAGAGCGCTCGCTTTTCTCCCGAGGAACGCACTGCTTCCGCGGCGAGCTGGCGGGCGCGATCAATCCGTCCGATCGGCCAAAGCACCAGAGCAAGAAATCTCATAATGACGAACGGCAGGTCCAGCGTTGAGGCCCTGAAGGTCTCAAGATTCGGTTCAGCACCATAGGCCGCAAGCGCCTGCTCAAGATGCGTTCTCGCGTTCATATAGTCGCCGCCGAACCAGCAGGTCGCCCCGTTTGTCCAATGCGCGACGACTGCGGCCACGGGGGAGTCCGGATGTCTATTGGCGGCGTTCATGGTTGCATCCGCCAACTCCCACATCGGCGCGATCTCGCCATGCGTCAGACAGGCATTGAACAGTCCCGAATAGATCGGCGCCAGCTCAACCGGATCATTGATATCAGCCGCGAATTGCCGGGCGCGCGTCCATGCGGCGACGGTTTGCGGGGCGCTGTGCCCAAGGTTGCCTCGCAGCGCGCGGCTGTAGATGATTTGAAGATGAAGCCGGCTCATGGTTCTGCCCGGGTCATCCGGCAGCCCGTCGGCAATCGCAACCGCCTTGCCGAGATGCGCGATTGCCTCGGTATAGGCGGAGCGCTTGAGCGCCTGCTGGCCTGCCTTGAGCCACCAATCGAGCGCAACCCCGTCGAGTCCCGCTTCGGTGAAGTGATAGGCCACGACTTCGGGCTCGGTCTCGGCGATGGCCGGAAACTGATCGCGCAGCACATCGCCAATATGTTTGTGCAGCAGTTGCCGGCGGCTCTTGAGCAGGCTCTCATAAGCCGCTTCCTGGACCAGCGCGTGCTTGAAGCTGTAGCTCGCTTCCGGCGGCGTCCCGCGGCGCAATAGCAGTTCGGCCTCTTCCAGTTGCCTCAGCGCGGTGTTCAGCGTCAGATCATCGCGCCCCGCCACACACCGCAGCAATGTGTATGAGAAGCCGCGGCCAATGGCGGCGCCTATCTGTGCCACTTCCTTGACCGGCGCCAGTCGGTCAAGGCGCGCCATCAGCGAGTCTTGCAGCGTCGCGGGAATGGCGAGTGGCGGTAGCGGACGATCAAGGCGATAGCGCCCGGCATCTTCCACCAGCAGTCCGGACTCCAGTATTGTCTTGGTCAGTTCCTCGATAAACAGCGGGATGCCATCCGTCCTGTCGATGATCTGCGTCATCATTTCGCCTGGCAGATGTCGACCGACGGTCACCTGCTCGATCAGAGTGCGCGCGTCCTGCCTGTCAAGTCGGTCGAGCCGCAGCAGGCTGACATTGGCGAGACCCGCCCAAGGCGGCTCGAACTCGGGCCGGAAAGTCATGAGCGCGAGGATCGGCAAGCCCCTGATCCGGTCGACCGCGAGATCGAACAGCTCAAGTGTCGTGGCGTCGGCCCAATGCATATCCTCGCAGACGATCAGCACAGGTTGCTGCCGGGCCAAACCCTCAAGCTGATCGAGCAGAGCGGCGAACGTCTGTCGCCGCTGCTGCACCGGATTCAGGCCGAGCGGCGGATAGCGCTCGCCCGTTGCGATCGAAAGAAGAGCTGCGATCAGCGACGCCGCGTTGGCCACCTGCTGCGTTCCAAGTGCAAGCATTGCCTCAAGCTTGTCGAGCTTTTGCTCGGGCGTGTCCTGTGACCTGATACCGGCGCCGCGCTCGAGTTGAGCGACAAAGGGATGAAGCGCACTGTTGATGTGGTAAGGCGAGCACTGATACCGCACCCGGCAGTGTGCCCCCAACACAGGGTTCTCGCAGAGCATTGCGACCAGGCGCGATTTGCCGATCCCGGCCTCGCCGGAAATCAACACCACCTGACCTTGACCCTGCCACGCCAGCTGCTGGCGCGAGAGCGCGAATTCGATTTCTGCCTTACGGCCGACAAAGCCCAGCGAGCGCGCCATGCGCACCGCCTCGAAGCGGCTCTCCGACGCCGCCCCACCTTCGACCGCCCAGACCGCGATGGGTTCGGAGATGCCCTTGACTTGGCGCAGGCCGAGGTTACGGAAAGTGAACAAATCTCCAAGCAGCTCGCGCGTCGAAGCAGCAACGATAACCGCGCCCGGCTCAGCCAGGCCCTGGAGCCGGGCGGCGATGTTCGGCGTATCGCCGACCATCGCCCGCTGCTCCGACGCGCCTCCGCTGATGAGGTCGCCCACCACGACAAGCCCGGTCGCGATCGCGATCCGCACCTCAACCTGTTCCGCGCGCGTTTCGAGCGGCCTTATCGCGGCGATCATGTCGAGCCCGGCTCGCACGGCGCGCTCGGCGTCGTCCTCGTGCGCGCGGGGGTAACCAAAATAGGCGAGTACTCCGTCGCCGACAAACCTGGCGATGCTGCCGTCGTAGGTGGCAATAACTCTTGCGCAGGCAGTCCGATAGGCGCGGATCACCTCCCACATGTCCTCTGGATCAAGGCGAGCAGACAGCTCAGTCGAGCCGACCAGATCGCAGAACATCACGGTGAGGTGGCGTCGCTCGGCATCATGCTGCCGAGCCTGCTCGTCGGCCAATTCGACTTGCTTGAGTTCGGCGATCGCGCGCAGCATCTTGCGGCGATGGCCGAGCAGGACTCCGAGTCTATCGAAGTCCTGATCCGTTAGCTCGGGAAGGACACCGAGATCGATTCCGTTCTCGGCAAAACGCAACGCGTATTGTCCAAGCCCAAGCTTCTCGAGCCAGTCTGCAATCTGCTGCATTGGCTCCACCGAACGGTTGGCTGGCGGCTGGCCGGATTTTGGACCACTGCTATAAAAATGCCATTCAATATTTTTCGGGATGCGGTATTGGGCTGCGGGCCCATCAAAAAATCACGCGCAGCAACCAGGCTGATATGATCGACGACGCCGGCAAATTGAACGGGGAGCCCGCGACAGAAATTCGCGCAGCATCTGCTTTTCGAAACAACACGACAACTCGTTTGCAGCGCATATTGATCAAATCCAAATATGCCCGGGAAAACAGGCGATCCGCAGTCGGATGCATTCAGGCAGACTGGATTTGAGCAAGAATTGTGCCGGTCGCGGACTAGTCTTCGCTCGCCCTGAACCGGCCGAGCCCCTTCAGCACGAACGGCGCTACTAGCGCAATCAGCGCAATGCCGAGCAGCGTCGCCGACATCGGACTCTGCAGCAGCACGATGGGATCGCCGAGGCTGATCGCGAGCGCGCGGCGCAACTGGCTTTCTGCGATTGGACCCAGGATGAGACCGACGACGACGGGTGCGATCGGGAAGTCGAACCGGCGCATCAGAAAGCCCAACACGCCGAAGGCTGCCAGCATCGACAGCTCGACCACTGAAGGTTTTGCGGCGATGGTGCCCATGGTCGCGAACACGAGAATGCCGGCGTACAGCCACGGCTGCGGGATCGCGAGCAGTCGCACCCATAGCCCGACCAGCGGCAGGTTGAGTACCAGCAGCATCACATTGGCGATGAAGAGGCTCGCAATCAGGCCCCATACCAGATCGGGCCGCTCGGCGAACAGCAGCGGTCCCGGGTTCAGGCCGTATTGCTGAAAGCCGGCCAGCATCATCGCAGCCGTCGCCGAGGTCGGAAGCCCCAGCGTCAGCAACGGCACAAGGGTGCCGGCGGCGGAGGCGTTGTTGGCGGCTTCCGGCCCCGCGACGCCTTCGATCGCGCCCTTGCCGAATTCCTCCGGGTGTTTCGATAGCCGCCTCTCGGTCGAGTAGGACAGGAATGTCGGAATTTCCGCGCCACCCGCGGGAAGCGCGCCGATCGGAAAGCCGAACATCGTCCCGCGCAGCCACGGCTTCCACGACCGCATCCAGTCCTGCTTCGTCATCCACAGCGAGCCGCGCACCGGCTCGATCTTTTCCTCGGCGTGATGGCGGCGCGATGCGACGTAGAGCGCTTCGCCGACGGCGAACAGGCCGACGGCCAGCGTCGTGACCTCGACGCCATCGAGTAGTTCGGGCATGCCGAAAGCGAGTCGCGCCTGGCCGGTGAGCTTGTCGATGCCGATCAGCCCGAGCGTCAGCCCGATGAATAGGCTGGTCAGCCCGCGGATCGGCGAATCGCCGAAGGTCGCGGACACCGTGACGAAGGCCACGCACATCAGCGCGAAATAATCTTCAGGCCCGAAGCGCACGGCAAAATCCACCAGCCACGGTGCGAGAAAAGCCAGGCCGATGGTGGCAATGGTGGCCGCGACGAACGAGCCGATCGCCGACGTCGCCAGCGCCGGACCGCCGCGGCCGGCCTTGGCCATCTTGTTGCCTTCGAGCGCGGTCGCCATCGACGCACTCTCGCCGGGCGTGTTGATCAGGATGGCGGTGGTCGATCCGCCATACATGCCGCCGTAATAGATGCCGGCGAACATGATCAGCGAGCCGCCGGGATCGAGCTTGTAGGTGACCGGCAACAGTAACGCGACGGTGAGCGCCGGCCCGATGCCGGGCAGCACGCCCACGGCAGTGCCGAGGAACACGCCGATCAGCGCATAAAGCAGGTTCATCGGCTGGACGGCGACGGCCATGCCATGCGCGAGCGCAGCGAAGGTTTCCATTACAGCAGTCTTTCCAGAGGGCCGGCAGGCAGGCTCAACGTCAGCAGCCGATCGAAGGCGAGATAGATCAGCGTGGTCATTACGAGCGCGATGACGAGGTCGGCGAGGAGTGCGCGCCGCCCGAACGCCGCCGAGGTGGTGACGAACAGCGCCGATGTCGCCAGGATGAAGCCGCCGCCGAGTCCGATGATGGCGATCAGCAGCGCAAGCCCGCCGAGGATCAGCAGCACGGGCTTGGGATCGGCACTCTCGCGCGGCGGCAGGTTGCCGCGCAGCGTGTCGATCAGGTTGGCAATCGCGAGAATGCCGAGCCCGACTGCTACGACGACCGGCATTGCCTCCGGCCCCATGCCGTACATCGATGTGGATGACAGACGGCTAGCGTCCCATACCAGCACCGCAGCCAGCACCGCGAGCGCCGCGGCGATGACCAGACCGGCGGGATCGATGCGCCGCGAGGCCGGCAGCTGCGGAAGATCGCTGGAAGCGCTGTCCGTCATGATTTGACGAGGCCGACCGACTTCAGCACGTCGGTGACGCGCGTCGTTTCCTTCTTCAGGAAGTCGGCGAACGCATCGCCGGAAAGATAGGCGTCATCCCAGCCCTTCTGCTTGAGGATGTCCTTCCAGGCATCGGACTTGACCATCTTCTCAACCGCTTCGCTCAACGTCTTGCGCTGTTCTGCCGTGAGGCCGGGAGGCGCAACCACCGAACGCCAATTGGCGAGCACGAGGTCGATCCCTTGTTCCTTGAACGTCGGAATATCGATCCCGGCGATACGCTTCTCCGAGGTCACGCCGAGTGCGCGCAATTTGCCTGATTTGATCTGTCCTTCGTATTCGCTCAGGCCCGAAATGCCTGCCGTGACTTTGCCGCCAAGAATGGCCGCCAGCGACTCGCCGCCGCCGGAGAACGGAATGTAGTTGATCTTCTTGGCGTCGGCGCCGATCGTTCCCGCAAACAACGCCGCCATCACGTGGTCGACGCCGCCGGCCGAGCCGCCGGCAAAGGTCACCTTGGCGATATCGGCCTTCACGGCAGCAGCCAGATCCTGCGCCGTCTTGAGCGGCGAATTCGCCGGCACCACGATCACCTGGATCTCCTCGGTGAGGCGCGCAATCGGCGTCACCTGTTCGAGCGTCACCGGCGACTTGTTCATGGCGAGCGCGCCGACCATGACGAAGCCGTTCACCATCATCTGGTTGCCGTCGCCCTTGGCGCCGTTGACGAACTGCGCGATGCCGATGCTGCCGCCGGCGCCGGCCACGTTGGTAACCTGGACGCTGCGGGCGATCTTGGCGGCGACCAAAACCTGCTGCATCGCGCGGGCGGTCTGATCCCACCCGCCGCCGGGAGCTGCCGGCGCCATGATCTTGAGCTCGAGCTGCTGCGAGAGGGCAGGCGCTGTGGCTGCAAGCGTCAACGCGACGACCGCGCCGAACAGGCGCGTATGAAACGGCATCATGGGATTTCCTCCAGGCTCACGCGGAACCGCTGTGTGTCAATTCGTCGCATATCAACCGGAAACGCCGCCGCTGTCCAGAAGGACCTTCGCGTGGGCGGACCGGATCTCAAAGATTTCGCTAGAGCTTTGACGCTCGTGCGTTTTTGGCCTTCGGCACTTGCTGGACCGAAAGTGAAACGCCAATTGCTCGGCACACGTCCGACAGGCACCGTGCTTTGTATTGCCTTGGCCTGGCTATGGCGCCTGAACAAGACGCGATGACGAAGGCGGCCACGGCCTCGGGGTCGAACGCGCCGCTGATGATTGAGGGGAAATTGATGCCCGAGAACGTTCAATCCGATCGAGAAATGAATCGAAGCAGCGACCGCAAAATGCGGCTGTTCTCCGGTCCCCTGAGCATGTTCGGCGCCAAGGTTCAGATCGCGGCGCACGAGAAGAACATCGATTTCGACCTGGTCATGGTCCCCTTCACCATGAAGGAGGGGTACGCGCCAAAGCATCCGGAAGTCCTGCGCATCAATCCGAAGCGCCAGGTCCCGGTGCTGATCGACGGTGATCTCGAGATTTTCGATTCCACCCAGATCTTCGAGTATCTCGAAGACATCAAGCCGAGCTCTGCGCTGTGGCCCGCTGCTCCTGCCGCGCGAGCCTGGGCTCGCCGGCTGGAGCATGAATCGGACGAGGTCTATTTCCCGCATATCATCAAGTTGATGCCGCTCTGGAATAGGCCAGGCGATCCCGCCGGGACGCCCGCGCGCGAGGCCGCCGCTGCCTATTATCGAACCATGGAGCGTGTCCTTGGCGACCGCGAGTTTCTCGCCGGCGAATATTCCTTTGCCGATATCGCGTTCTATATGGCGCAGCTCTTCGGTGCCCGCATGGGTGCCGACATGACCGGCGAAACGCCGAGACTTCTGCAATGGCGGCAGCGCATGACGACGAGACCGGCCGTCATCAAGGTCGTTCGACCGATGGCCGACTATTTGCGCAGCGATGGCCGTAGCGTTCCAGCGTTTCTGTCGCCAATAGCGACGTGATCAACGCTGCGGGGTGCGGACGCCTGTAACCCCTCATGGTGAGGAGCGCGAAGCGCGTCTCGAACCATGAGGCCCCGTCTGTGGCCTACATCCTTCGAGACGCCCGCTCTGCGGGCTCCTCAGGATGAGGGGTTGAGCAGCTATGAGCAGTAAGATTAAGCCCGCACCACCGCGGGCGGAAACACGATCTCGATCAGCGTGCCGGAGCGGCCGCCGGTCTTGATCTGGAATTTGGCGCGGTTGGCTTCGACGAGCGCCTTGGTGAGCGACAGGCTGACGGCCGCGGTCTCGGACTGATCTGACGGCGCCCGCGTGCGGAACGGCTCGAGGGCTGCGGCAACCTCGTTGTCGTTGAGGCCGTTGCCGGTGTCGCGGACCCGCAGCATCACCTCGCCGAAATCGGACAGCGCGGTCGAGACGATGACCTGGCCGCCGGCATTGGCGAGATGGATCGAATTGCCGATCAGGTTCAGCGTGATCTGGCGCAACGCCTGCGCGTCTGCGACCACAGGCGGCAGCGTGTGCGCGAGCGAAGTGCGGATGATGATGCGCTCGCGATTGGCCTGCGGCTGCATAACCGCCACGCAGCTCTCGACCAGCTCGTTGAGATTCTGGTTGGTGAAGGCGAGATCGAGCTTGCCGGTTTCGATCCGAGAGAGATCAAGCAGGTCGTTGACGATGGCGATCACGTGTTCGCCGGCGGCGCGGATGTCCTTCATGTATTCGCGGTAACGCTCGTTGCCGAGCGCGCCGAAACGCTCCCCGATCATCACTTCGGCAAAGCCGATGATGGCGTTCAGCGGCGTCCGCAGCTCATGGCTGATCCGGGCCAGCACGTCGGCTTTGGCGTTGGCGGCGCGTTCCGCCAGCCGCCGCGCCTCGCGCAACTCGCTCTCGGTCTTCTTGGCCTGCGAGAGATCGCGGAACACCGCGAAGAAATTCGGGCCGTCCGGGCGGGTACGGCCGATGGTCATCGACAGCGGAATGATGCCGCCCTTGCTTTCGCGGCCGAGCACCTCGCGGCCGTGATCGAGCAGGCTTTCGACGCCGGAAGCCTTGATGCCGGCGAGATATTCGAACACGCCGTGCTGGCTTTCCGGCGCAAAGAGGTCGGCGAGATTGCGTTGCACCAGTTCGTCGCCGTCATGGCCGAACAGCGCTTCGGCGCTGCGGTTGGCTGCATGGATGTTGCCCTCGGCATCGAACATCAGGAGGCCTTCGGCTGTGGTGTCGAGGATGGCGGCGAGTTCTTCGGCATTGGCATGGCCGACATCGGACGGTTCGGGAATGTCCAGCTCCGCTACCGGCTCGGCTTGCGAGATGGCAGCCGCGATCGCCGCGCCCTCATGGCGCGTGGTCGAGAAGATCAGGGCCAGCGCCGAATCGCCGTCCCATGAAATCGTGTGGAGGCGGGCCTCGGCCGCCGATGACGGCGCATCTGCATCAGGCCCGCTTGCGGAAATCGTCACCGGCCTGCCGGTGTCCGACGTCGAGGACGCATTGGACGTGCCGGGTTCGACATAGAGCGCGTCGAGGCCGCCGGCATCTTCCAGCGCATGCAGGCTGGCATAGCCCATCTGCGTCAGGAAGGCGGGGTTGGCATATAGCAGGCGGTCGAGCCGGTAGATCAGGATGCCGACGGGTAGGAGATCGAGCAGCGCCTTGTCGCGCACAGCTTCGCCATGCGCGGGCGGTTCGGATGGCGCCAGCCATTCCGGCGGCCCGCCGGCTGGTTCGCGCGCGAACGATGCGACGGTTGGTTCAAATATCGTTTCACCGGTGACGTTCGGCACCGCCTCGTTGCCATTCTCGGTGTCGAGCCGCGCCGACAATTGCCGCGCGAGTTCGTCGAAGGCGCTGTTCTCGACCGGCGTCAGCGATAGCGGCTTCGCCTCGCCGGGGGCGCGGAATGGCACGACGTTGGGAGCGTCTGTGGGCAATTCCGTCACGGTGTCCTTCAAGGCTTCGTTGGCGCTTTCCTTGACGCTTTGCTCGACGCTTTCCTTGACGCTTTCCTTGGGAGGTTCCACGGGCGTTTCCAAATCGTTTTGATGTGAAGTCTCGGCAGCAATCGGTTCGGGCAAATCGTCGAGCAAAGGCGGTGCAACGCCTGTCGGGTTGAGAAATTCCGGGGCGGGCGGTTCTTGCGGCGTTGCCATCTCGCCGGACAATTCCGCCAGGCGCAGGGCGGCGAGCCGGGCGAGGGCGTCGAAGTCGCGGCAGACGCCAAAGCCGCGATAGCCGATGAAATTCCGCTGCCCATCGAAGATCGGCAAGCCGGACAGTTCAACCGGTAGCGTGCCGCCGCCATCGACCGGCCAGTTCAGCACGATGCCGCTCCACGTCGCGCATGTGGCGAACGCCTTCATCACCCGCCCGTCGGGATCGAGCGCAAAGTTCTCGGCGATCTCGCGCCATGGCCGCCCGAAGCCGGCCGTGGTGCGCGGACCGATCAGGCCGGTGAATTCGTCGGTGCCGAGCGTGAAGCGGCCTTCCCGATCCATCTGCCAAGTGAAGCGCAGCGGCAGGCGGCGGGTCGGCTGGCCGGCGAGTGCTTCGAGCGCCGGGAATGGCGTGCGTGGAGCGCGCTCAGTCGCGGCCGGCTCCTCCGCGGCGGCGGGCTCGGCAAACGCATCGAACAATGCAAACTCGGCGGGCGCTTCGCCCGATTGCGCCGGCTGTTCGTAGTCGGGAGCCGGCTGCGGCGCGACCGGTTGCTGCTCCATGACCGGCGCGCTCGGCTGCGGGGCTGGCGTTGACGCAGTGGCCTCGGGCTGCATCTCGTTCTCGGGCTGCTCATGCGCCCGCGCCGGCCGCGCCGCGATCAGCGCGATGTCGCCGGCGGCGATCAGGACACCGTGGCTGCCATTGGGAAAGTCGAACCGCGAACAGCCGCAGGTCGCAAGCATGCCGGGCGCCGCGCCAAATCCCTGTAACCGCTCCAGGCGGACGGCGCCATTGGCGAGCAGCCGTACTGCAAGCCGCGCGATCTGCCGCCGGTGCCGGTCGGCCGGTCCGAAGGTCTTCTCAGTAAGGGCTGCGGCGCTGGCGGCGCCGAACAGGCGGGCGCCGGCCGGATTGGCCCACAGGATCCGCCTGCCGTCGGCCGTCCACAGCCATGCGGGCAGGCGGCTCGCCGCATAGGCCGCCAATCGCGGATCGCTCTGCGCCCGCCACTGAAATTCCGCGTCCTTCATCGCAACTACATGACCGTCCGGCGTCACGATCGGCACCAAAATGCCGATAACGTTAAGGGATCGTTACTATCGCAAGCCGGCGGCGGCAGGTCCACGGCCCGGCGGTCCGGCAGTGGTTTAAGCGGCGGATAACCTTAACCCGGCTGAACTCTTTGGCCGCCGGCCGCGTTGGGTGGGTTGCGGCCGTCAGGGGCCACCATCAGGAACCTCTCTGGCGCCGCATCCGTTCCGGCCGCGACCCTTACGACCTCTGGCGGCAACCGGACGCAATCCCTGCCCGTGCAAAGGAGCGCACCATGAGCGACGATGTGCGAGACCGTTTCGAGATACCCAAGGAAATGCGATCGATGGCGGAAGCGAGCCTGGAGCAGGCCCGCAAGACGTTTGAGAAATTCGTCGCCGCCGCGCAGACCACCGCCGATACCATCGAGGAGCGCAATGCCACGGTGCGCGAGGGCGCCAAGGATGTCAGGCAGAAGGCTGTCGCCTATGCCGAGAAGAACGTGCAGGGCTCGCTCGATTACGCGCAGTCACTCCTGAAGGCCAAGGATCTGGCCGAGATAACGCGGCTGCACAGCGAATATGTGCAGGGGCAAATGCGTGTGCTGGCGGAGCAGGCCAGCGAAATGAGCCAGATCGTCGGCAAGGCCGCCATGGACGCGGCGAAGCCGAAAGCCTGACTCGCCCAGCAGCGGGCAGTATTGCAACTACGAAATGGACCGGCTGGAATGCGCATCCGGTGCGGGTTCCCCATGTGGCGTCGCACCAGAAATTGCAGTGCGTTGCACAAATTTGACACGATATGGGTGCTTATTGGGCGAGCCCGTGGATGGGCAAACTTCCGTGAGTGCGTGTGTACGTGATCCCTTTCGGCGTTCCGGTCATCCGCCCGGCATCCGCCAGGGAACATCGATTAACCCCATTGTGAAGGATGCAAGCCGTGACCAGCTCCACCGATCCCTTCTCCGCCGCCATCATTCCCTTCGAAGTTCCCGAGCAGATGCGCGCACTCGCCGAAAAGGGCGTTTCGCAGGCCCGCGACAGCTACGCCAAGTTCAAGGATGCCGCCGAAACCCATAACGGCACCATCGAGGCCGTGTTCACCACGGCCAGCAAGGGCGCCGGCGAGTACAACGCCAAGCTGATCGAGTTCTTCAAGGCCAACACCTCGTCCTCGCTCGATTTCGCGCAGGAGCTGCTCGGCGTGAAGACGCCGGCGGCGGCGCTCGAGCTGTGGACTGCGCACGCCAAGAAGCAGTACGAGACCTTCACCGCGCAGGCCAAGGAGCTTGCCGAGCTTGGCCAGAAGGTTGCGACCGAGACCGTCGAGCCGATCAAGGCCTCCGCCTCGAAGTACTACAAGCCCGCCGCCTGATCGGGCCCGGCATTGCCAACGAAAAGCCCGGGCGAAGCGGCCCGGGCTTTTTGCTGTCCCAAGAGACTTTTTTTCCGGGCCTCGCTGGACTCCGGCGCGGCCGGCACATGAACGCAACACGCGCCCGAAACGACTATATAATTGGACGCTTCCCGGCCTTGCCAAAGGCCGGCGTTGCACCTAGTTTCCGGCCCATTCGCGACCCCTCTTTTGGGGCCCCGCGCGAGGGATGCAGTTGTAGCTCAGTTGGTTAGAGCGCCTGTCTGTGGAACAGGAGGTCGGTGGTTCGAGCCCACCCAACTGTACCAGCACTCCCCTGAACTGCCGCTCGCCTGCCGCGACACTTGTGCTGTGGCGCGTTGCCCAGCCGTGCTTGCCAAGCCCCACCCGTTCACCCACAATTCCGGGAATCATTGCGGCCTGGGGGAATTCATGGCGATCTTTCGGATCGAAAATTTTCAGCTCGGATTGTTGCTTGCCGCCGCACTCGCGGTTTCGATCTCGCCCGCCGCCAGTCAGACCTACACACCCGAACAGGAGCAGGCCTGCACCGGCGACGCATTTCGCCTCTGCAGTTCGGATATCCCTGACATCAGCCGCGTCACCGCCTGCATGGTGCGCAACAAGTCGCAGCTCTCGCCGGCTTGCCGGGCGCACTTCCGTCCCGAGTCCGATGAAATCACGGCCCGGCCCGTGGGCCGGCCGACCATCATCCGGCCGGCAGCCCCGCGCAAGGCCGTGAGCGCCAAGCCGCGCAAACACCAAAAAGCCGGCGAAACCGGCGACTTGACGGCGCATTACGCCATTTTAAGGTTTCCTCGCGCGGCAGACTGACGCCTTGTTTGCGGCGTCTGCAATGAACATCTCCTTTGGGCAAGAGGAGAGGGTTCATTGATTGATCACAGTAAAGAGCTCGACCGGCATTTTGCCTGGTTCGAGAGGAAGCTGCCGCCGGGGCCGGCGAAGTTCGTCGGCTGGGTGCGCAAGCCGTCGTCGATCTACGTCCGAGTACCGCTCGCCATACTGCTGGTCGTCGGCGGCTTTCTCAGCTTCCTGCCGGTGCTCGGGCTCTGGATGCTGCCGCTCGGACTCCTTTTGTTCGCGCAGGACATCCCGCCGCTGCAGAAGCCGTTGGCGCTGGGGCTTGGATGGATCGAGCGCAAATGGCTCGAACGCCAGCGCGCAAAGCTCGAACGCGACCGCGCAAAAAGCGCGCAATAAGCCAAGTACGCGTCTTTCCGATTCCTTCTCGCGTCACCGGGGTTGCACGGTGTGACTCAAAAACCAGCCTTATTGGCAATTAAGTGGCTTCATCGCGGCGGGTGATAAATTTTTCTTTCACGAATCACCGCGCTGATTCATTTTCGGCTTCTGGGGTCAACTGGAGGCCAAGGTATGAACGTAATTGTTTTTGCATCACGTAAAGGGGGCTCGGGAAAAAGTACCCTGGCTGCTCACCTCGCTGCCCATGTTCATAAGGCAACGAAGCCCATCCTGCTTGTCGATGCCGATCCGCAGGGCTCGCTTACGCTCTGGCACAAATTGCGCGGCACCAACGAGCCGCCGATCAAGCCCGCGGTAAATTCCGTCAGCGGCATCGTCGCTGCCGCCAAGCGCGACGGCATCGAATGGGTGTTCATCGACACGCCGCCGAATTTGTCGGCCGTCGTCGACGATGCGATCCGCAACGCCACCATGGTGATCATTCCGGCGCGGCCCGGCGTGTTCGACGTCAACGCGGTGCAGGAAACCATTCAGACCTGTCGTTCGGCGCGCAAGCCCTACGCGGTCGTGATCAACGGTGCGCCTGCCGAACGCGACGGCGCCGAGAGCCGCATCGTCAGCATCGCGCGTGAAGCGCTGGCGAAATTCCGCGCGCCGGTGTGGAGCGGCCAGATCACCAACCGCGCCGATCTGATCATGGCGCTGAGCCAGGGCGAAGGCGCCCGCGAATATTACGCGGAAGGCCGGGCGGCTGCGGAAATCAGCAGGCTGTGGGGCGCGATCGAGCGTTCGATCAAGGCGATCCGCGGAACGGCGTCGGCATCGGGCGCAATGCACAAGCAGGCGGCGTAACAACGCCGCTTTCGATCTGCCGGACTGATAAAGAACGCGCGGGCTCCGCGCGTTTTTCTTTTGGTGTCCTTACGCCACCATCAGCACGTAGAACACGACGACCGGCGACAGCGTCAGGATCACCGACCAGATGCCGACGGCCCACAGAATGTCCTCGGTTGAAAAGCCCTGTTCAGAAATGCTGTTGTTCTCGAAATGCACGACGCGCCCCCGCGTTTTTCTGTTGTATGGGGATGTTGATACGCGAACGGTTTTAAAAACCCGCTTGCGATTTCGCTTGCATTTGACCGCACCTGCTACCGCCGATTAACCACCGCCACATCTGGTTAACTTTCCCTGATCGCACGGCGTCAAAGTCGATCGAAGCCTCGTCCGTAACATTAGAATTTTATGCGTATTGATCTCCCGTTCAGAAAAACGACGGGGGAAAGCGATGAGCACTCACGACAAGAAATTTCCGATTGCCGAGTACGCCCAGAGCATGCACGACGTTCTTCTGGTGTCGTCATTCGCCGCCTGGGCGATGCTGCTCGGCTTCGCGCCCGTGATGGCCTATCGCCTGCTGGTCAGCTAATTCCATTTCTCCCTCTCGCTGTTGAGACGAGAGGGAGCCGACGCCAGCCTTAAGCGCGCCGCAAAAGCTGTGGCCTGCGCCGCTCGATCTCCTCGTCGAGCAACGCCGCCAACTCTGCGCTTATCTCCACCATCGGCAGGCGAACCTCGGCGCTGTCGATCAGTCCGTTGCGCGCCAGCCAGTATTTTGCGGGCGCCGGGCTCGGCTCGGCAAACAACAGCCGGGTCAGCCGGGACAGCTCCTTCCAGAACACGCGCGCGCCGTCGCGGTCGCCCTGCGCGAGCAGCGTCCGCAGCGATGCGAAGGCCTCGGTCTCCAGATGCGCCGACAACAGGATTGCGCCATCGGCGCCGTCGGCGAGCGCGTCGTGATACTCCGCGTCTTCGCCGGTCAGCACGCGAAAGCCTGCTGGCCGTCTCGCCAGAAAGTCAATCGACTGCGCGCGGTCGGCGCCGCAATCCTTCATGCCGACGATGTTCGGATGCAAGGCAAGCTGCAGCAGCGTCTCATTGGTGAGGCTGACGCCTGTCCGGTAGGGAATGTTGTAGAGCACGATCGGCCATGAGGCGTGATCGGCGAGCGCGGTGAAGTGCTGCACGAGGCCGCGCTGCGACGGCCGGATGTAATAGGGGCTCGCAATCAGATAGCCGTCGACCGGCCAGGTCGCGGTCTCATCCAGCGCATCGAGCATCTTCGCGGTGGAGGCGCCGGACAGGCCGAGCAGGATCGGCAAGTGGCGCCGGCTGGCGGAGAGCTCGCTCTGCGTCAGCGTCACCAGCCGCTCGAGTTCGCCTGCGCGGAGCGACATGCCTTCGCCCGACGTCGCCGCGAGAACGAAGCCGTCGACGGGGCCAGCCGCATAGTGTCGGACGAGCCGGCGCAGCGACGCCTCGTCGAGTTCGCCGTCGCGAAATGGCGTGATCAGCGGCAGCCACAGGCCTTGCAGGCGGCTTGCCAGGTCGTTGGTCGAATGGGCAGTCATCGTTCCATCTCCTTGGGGGTAAGCGCCGGAGACGGGACCAACAAAAAAACCCCGTCCAGACGGCGGGGTTCGGGATCGTCGGTTCGCGACAGACTAGCGCGCGCGTCGATCTCGGGTCCCCGGATGGGGACCTTTTTTCGACGACAGTGCTGCGCACGAACTCGTGATCATGTGCCGGATGATGGAGGCCGAGAACCTCAATGTCAATCTGTGCGGGAACATGACGCGGACGTGAAAAAAAGCCGGGCTCGAACGAGCCCGGCTTGAGGTATTGGCCACGTGAGGCCGACACAATCACCTTCCAAGAGGGATTACTGAACCGCCGCGTCACTGGAGGAGGGGGACATATGCGCAACGCGACCGCTCAGCGTTTAAGCACTATGATCCTCATCAGTGCCTTGCAGCAACCGTCCAAGCCGCATGTCAGTCATGCGGAGAGCGGGGCCTCTATAAAATAGGCTAATCCGGAAAGCGGGAGACCGAGCGCCACCGTTTCTAGGAGGGCCAGCGCTGCGCCTTGCTCACCACGAAGTCGCGGAATACCTGCACGCGTGCGACCGTCTTCAGTTCCTCGGGGTAAACGAAATACGTATCCACCGCGATCGAATCGGTTTCGCCGAACAACTGCACCAGGCGGTTGTTCTCCTCGACCAGATAGTCGGGCAGGGCGGCGATGCCGAGCCCCTGCTGGCAGGCGCGAACGAGCCCTAAGATGTTGTTCACCTTGAAGTAGGCTTCGCGCGGACCCGAGCCGTTGCGGCCGGCGTCGATCAGCCAGCTCCGGTTCTGCAGATGCGGCGGCACCTGCGCATCGCCGAGCATGATGATGCGGTGCGAGTCGAGGTCGTCCAGCGTCCGCGGCGTGCCGAAGCGCTTGATGTATTCCGGCGAGCAATAGGCATGGAAGCCGATCGAGAACAGCTTGCGCTGGATCAGGTCGGGCTGGGTCGGCTTGCGGGTCCGGATCGCGACGTCGGCCTCGCGCATCGACAGATCGAGATCCTCGTCGGTGACGATCAGCGAGATGCGGATATCCGGATAAAGCGCGGTGAACTCGTCGAGCCGCGGGATCAGCCAATTGATGCCGAGCGCGGGCGGCGTCGTGATCTTGAGGTCACCGCTCGGCCGCTCGCGGCTGTCGGTCAGTTTTGCGCGCGCCGCCTGCAACTGCATGAAGACGTCATGCGCCGTGCGGAACAAAAGATCGCCCTGCTCGGTGAGGATGAGCCCGCGCGCGTGGCGGTGGAACAGCGACACCGCAAGCTCCTGCTCCAGCGCGCTGACCTGCCGCGATACCGCGGATTGCGAGAGTCCCAATTGCTCGCCGGCATGGGTAAAGCTTCCCGCTTCCGCCGCCGCGTGAAACACCTTCAGCTTGTCCCAGTCCATGTCAAATCCGTCTCGTGTTCTAGGCATGACTATTCAGCCGCCGCGCGATCGCTCGCGCGCAAAGCAAGGAAGCGTTCGGCCTCAAGGGCCGCCATGCAGCCAAGGCCCGCGGCCGTGACCGCCTGGCGGTAGGTTTCGTCCGCCACATCGCCGGCGGCGAACAGGCCGGGTATCGAGGTCGCGGTCGAGTTCGGCGCCACCTCGACATAGCCTGATGGCTTCAGCTTGATCTGGCCTTTGACGAGGTCGGTTGCCGGCGCATGCCCGATCGCGATGAAGACGCCGTCGGCCGCAACCTTCGTGAGGGCGCCGGTCTTGACGTTCTTCAGGCGCACATGGGTGACCTTGGTCGGGTTCTCGGCGCCGCAGATCTCGTCGATCGCCGAGTCCCACACCACCTTGATCTTCGGATTCTTGAACAGGCGATCCTGCAGGATGCGCTCGGCGCGGAAATGATCGCGGCGATGCACGATCGTGACGGTCGATGCAAAGTTGGTCAGGAACAGCGCTTCCTCGACCGCGGTATTGCCGCCGCCGACCACGATCACTTCCTTGCCGCGATAGAAGAAGCCATCGCAGGTCGCGCAGGCCGAGACGCCAAAGCCCTTGAACTTTTCTTCCGAGGGAATGCCGAGCCAGCGCGCTTGCGCGCCGGTGGCGAGGACCACGGTTTCCGCCAGATAGACGTCGCCGCTATCGCAGGTCAGGCGGAACGGCCGCTGCGCCAGTTCGAGCTTGTTGACGAAATCGGTGACGATTTTGGTGCCGACATGGGCTGCCTGCTTCTCCATCTGCTCCATCAGCCAGGGGCCCTGGATGACGTCGGCAAAGCCCGGATAGTTTTCCACGTCGGTGGTGATGGTGAGTTGTCCGCCGGGCTGGATGCCCTGGATCAGCACCGGCTCCAGCATCGCGCGCGCCGCGTAGATCGCCGCGGTGTAGCCGGCGGGGCCGGAACCGATAATGACGACCTTGGCATGAATAGGCGCAGGCATCGGCGGATCCCTCTCTTATTCGGGGGTTTGTTTTTGACTTGAGTAGAAAGCGCCCGGAAGGACGTCGCGGGGCGCCGAAAGTGTCAAATCCAAGTCTAAGATATCTGGGTAGCTATGCAAGAATTGCAATTCATCCCAGCGAATTTTCCCCGGAACTGAAGTAACAATCGCGAAATACAGCGTCGCACGCGCAATAAAATTGCGCAAGACGCGCGGCGTGCGCTAAGAGAGTTGCCAGTAAGGCCAGCTCACGCGGCCAGAATTAGGGAACCCGACGCGCGTGTCGAAGAATCTTGACGAAATCGACCTTCGAATTCTTGCCGAAATCCAGGCCGACGGCCGAATCACCAACGTGGAACTGGCCAAGCGCGTCGGTATCTCGCCGCCGCCCTGCCTGCGCCGGGTCCGCACCTTGGAGGAAGAAGGCTACATCCAGGGCTATCGGGGCTTGTTGGATCCGCGTCGGCTGGGCTTCGACGTCACCGTGTTTGCTTCGGTCCATTTGTCCAGCCAGGCGGATGCGGATTTGCGCGCGTTCGAGGATTTCGTCCGCGCCGAGCCCCTGGTGAGGGAATGCTGGATGCTGTCGGGCGAGGTCGATTTCATCCTCAAATGCGTCGCGCCCGACATGGCGACGTTTCAGGATTTCGTCACGCACCTGACGGCCGCGCCGCATGTGCGCAACGTCAGGACGTCGCTGGTGCTGCACAATTCGAAATATGAAGCGGCGGTGCCGCTCGATGTGAAGGTGACGGGCTAACCGTCATTCCGGGGCGCGCAAAGCGCGAACTCAGGTGCGCAATTGCGCACCCGAGAATCTCGAGATTCCCCGATGCGCAATTGCGCATCTGAGGTCTGGTGCTTACGCACCATCCCGGAATGACTGAGCTGACGCTCAGTCACTTCTTCCGCATCGCGTCGACGCTGTAGGGCCCACCGCCCGCGGTCGCCAGATAGAGGCAGGCGAAGCAGAACAGGATCGCGGCGGTGCCGCCATTGAGCAGCGGCAAGAACACGGGTGCGGCGGGATTCTTGAACATGTGCCCGATAAAATAGGCGAATGCCATTTGGCCGGCCAGGATGAACGCAGAGATGCGCGTGAAGAAGCCGACCATCAGAAGCGCGCCGAGCACGAGTTCGATCGTGCCTGCCACCGTGATTAGCGGCGGGATGTTGGCAAACATCGGCACGGCCGGGAATTTGAATATCTTGGCGACGCCGTACTGAAACAGCAAAAGCCCGGTGATGAAGCGAAACAGGCTCAGCGCCGTCGGCTCCCATTTCGCGAGCATCTTGTCGAATTGGTCCATGTCATCGTCCCCCTTGTTTGAATGCGCTAGAACTAGCGCCACGAGATTACACGGTCTTGTCGGATCGCGTGTGATGCCGACACAACACCCCTAAAATTGAATCATTCCCCTTCACCGCGCCGCTTCACGACATTGTTGCGATTGCGGCGCAACACGATGCCGCCTCGGCAGCGCCTGCAGCTCATCGCTGGAAAATCGCAATGCCGGCACGTCCGGTCCAGTTAGTTATAGTCTATAAGCATTGCCCGGGATTCGGATATTCTGAAATCCGCCGCACCACTACTCACATTCCCGTCAGGACCACGGCAACAAAAAAGCCGCGTGGAAAACGCGGCTTTGTCGCAACAGTAACTTGCAGGTGACTACGAACGCGTTTGCGCGGAGATCATGCTCTATCGCCACTCGACCTTGGTGATCTCGTAGGCCTTGGCGCCGCCGGGAGCCACGACCTCCACGGTCGAGCCCTTCTTCTTGCCGATCAGGGCGCGAGCCAGCGGCGAGGTGATCGAGATGCGGCCCTTCTTGGCGTCGGCTTCCGGCTCGCCGACGATCTGCCACACCGCTTTCTTTTCGGTGTCCTCGTCGACCAGCGTGACGGTCGCGCCGAACTTGACGGTGTCGCCGGACAGTTTCGAGATGTCGATGATGTCGGCGCGCGCGAGCTTGTCCTCGAGCTCGGCGATGCGGCCTTCGTTGTGCGACTGCTCTTCCTTGGCCGCGTGATATTCCGCGTTCTCGGAGAGATCGCCATGCGAGCGCGCCTCGGCGATATGCTCGATGATGCGCGGACGCTCCACCGACTGGCGCTGCTTCAATTCGACCTCCAGGGCGGCATACCCGCTAGCAGTCATCGGAACCTTGTCCATCATCTCTTTTCGTCCTTCCCTCGTGCGAGCCGCCAAAAGTTGCGCGCACGAGCCACGCTTTTGATTTCGATCAGGCCCTTGAACTCGACACATGAACCCGCCAGCCCGTTGATATTAGGCCCCGTCAGGGGCCTTACAACATCCAAACGGGCGGTGGGTTCCAGCCATGCCGGCTTATTGCCGATCGTTTCGCGGGCATTTTCGCCCGGCGAACGATCAGTTTTCGGAAAAATAGCTCTGTAGCGTGCGGACCTCAAGGTCCCCGCCCAAATAGGCGCGGATGCCCTGGGCGGCCGCAACAGCACCCGAAAGAGTGGTGTAATACGGCACTTTATGCAAGAGGGCAGCCCGCCGCAGCGAACGGCTGTCGGCCAGCGCCTGCGGCCCTTCGGTGGTATTGAAAACGAGCTGAATGTCGCCATTGGTGATGGCATCGACGATGTGCGGCCGCCCCTCCAGCACCTTGTTGACCTTCTCGGTCGGAATGCCCTTGTCGGTCAGGAAGCGCTGGGTGCCCGAGGTGCCCATCACCTTGAAGCCGAGCGAGTGCAAGAGCCGGACCGCCTCGGCGATACGGGTCTTGTCGATCTCGCGCACCGAGACGAAGACGGTGCCCTTGCGCGGCACGCGGGTGCCGCCGCCGAGTTGGCTTTTTGCGAACGCCACCTCGAACGAGCGGTCGATGCCCATCACCTCGCCGGTCGAGCGCATCTCCGGACCGAGCACGGTATCGACGCCGGGGAAGCGCGCGAAAGGGAAGACGGACTCTTTGACGCCGACATGGCCAAGCTGTTTCTTCTTCAGCTTGAAATCGGCGAGCTTCTCGCCGGCCATGATCCGTGCCGCGATCTTTGCCACCGGCGTGCCGACGACCTTGGCGACGAACGGAACGGTGCGCGACGCGCGCGGATTGACCTCGAGCACGTAGATCTCGCCGTCCTTGATCGCATATTGCACGTTCATCAGTCCGACCACGTCGAGGCCGAGCGCGAGCTCGCGGGTTTGCCGCTCGAGCTCCTCGATCATCTTCGCATCCAGCGAATGCGGCGGCAGCGAACAGGCGGAATCGCCGGAGTGAATGCCGGCTTCCTCGATATGCTCCATGATGCCGACGATGAAGGTGTCCTTGCCGTCGCATAGGCAGTCGACGTCGATCTCGGTGGCATCGGACAAATAGCGGTCGAACAGCAGCGGGTTCTTGCCGAGCACGGTGTTGATCTGCCCGGTCTTGTCGTTGGGGTAGCGCGCCTTGACGTCGGCCGGCACCAGCTCGGGCAGCGTTCCGAGCAGGTAATCGTCGAGCTGGGTTTCCTCGCGGATGATCTGCATCGCGCGGCCGCCCAGCACGTAGGACGGGCGCACCACCAGCGGCAGGCCGAGATCGGCCGACACCAGCCGCGCCTGCTCGACCGAATAGGCGATGCCGTTCTTGGGCTGCTTTAACTTCAATTTGTCGAGAACGCGCTTGAAACGGTCGCGGTCCTCCGCGAGGTCGATGGCGTCGGGCGAGGTGCCGAGGATCGGCACGTCGGCGGCTTCCAGCGCGCGCGCCAACTTCAGTGGGGTCTGGCCGCCGAACTGCACGATCACGCCGTGCAGCGTACCGTTCTGCCGCTCGGTGGCGACGATTTCCAGCACGTCCTCGGCCGTGAGCGGCTCGAAATACAGCCGGTCGGCGGTGTCGTAGTCGGTCGACACCGTCTCCGGATTGCAGTTGATCATGATGGTTTCATACCCGGCATCGTCGAGCGCGAAGCAGGCGTGGCAGCAGCAATAGTCGAATTCGATGCCCTGGCCGATCCGGTTCGGGCCGCCGCCGAGAATGATGACCTTCTTGCGGTCGGAGGGCGCGCTCTCGTCGGCCAGCGCGCCCGCAAACGGCGCTTCATAGCTCGAATACATGTAGGCGGTGGGGGAGGCGAATTCGGCGGCGCAGGTGTCGATGCGCTTGAAAGCGGGGCGTACGCCGAGCGCGTGACGCTTCGCGGTGATCTCGGCTTCGGTGGACTCCGACAGCACGGCAAGCCGTGCGTCGGAAAAGCCCATCGCCTTCAGCATGCGCATGCCATAGCCGTTCGGCGGCAGGCCGTGCGTCCTGACCTTCGTTTCCATGTCGATGATGCCGCGCATCTCGGCGAGGAACCACGGATCGATCTTGCAGGAATTGAAAATGTCTTCGTTCGACCAGCCGAGCCGCATCGCCTGCGCCACCTGCAGGATGCGGTTCGGCGTCGGCGTACCCAACGCGGCGCGGATCGCGTTCTTGTCGTCGCCGCGCCCTAACCCCTCGATCTCGATCTCGTCGAGCCCGGTCAGTCCGGTCTCGAGCCCGCGCAACGCCTTCTGCAGGCTCTCCTGGAACGTGCGGCCGATCGCCATGACTTCGCCGACCGACTTCATCGAGGTCGTCAGTGTGGCGGAAGCGCCGGGAAACTTTTCGAACGCAAAGCGAGGGACCTTGGTCACGACATAGTCGATGGTCGGCTCGAACGAGGCGGGCGTGGCGCCGCCGGTGATGTCGTTGGCGATTTCATCGAGCGTGTAGCCGACGGCGAGCTTGGCGGCGACTTTTGCGATCGGAAAGCCGGTGGCTTTTGATGCGAGCGCCGAGGAGCGCGACACGCGCGGGTTCATCTCGATCACCACCATGCGGCCGTCGTCGGGGTTGACGCCGAACTGCACGTTGGATCCGCCGGTCTCCACGCCGATTTCGCGCAGCACCGCGATCGAGGCATCGCGCATGATCTGGTATTCTTTGTCGGTCAGCGTCAGCGCCGGCGCCACGGTGATGGAATCGCCGGTGTGCACGCCCATCGGATCGAGGTTCTCGATCGAGCAGACGATGATGCAATTGTCCTTCTTGTCGCGCACCACCTCCATCTCGAACTCTTTCCAGCCGAGCACGGATTCCTCGATCAACACTTCGTTGGTCGGGGAGGCGTCGAGGCCGCGTTCGATGATGTCGAGGAATTCTTCCTTGTTGTAGGCGATGCCGCCGCCGGTGCCGCCCATGGTGAAGGAGGGGCGGATGATCGCCGGCAGTCCGATTTCGGACAGCGCCATCAGCGCCTCGCCGAGCGCATGCTCCTGGTAACGCTTGCGGCGCTCGTTTTCGCCGATCGTCCATTGCCGTTCGAGCTCATCCAGCGCGTCGCCCGTTAGCTTCTCGCGTTCGGCGAGGTATTTGTCGCGATAGGACTTTTTCAGCGCCGAGGCATTGGCGAGCCGCGATTTCGGCGTCTGAAGACCGATCTTCTCCATCGCGTTGCGGAAAAGCTGGCGGTCTTCGGCCTTGTCGATCGCGTCAGCGGTAGCGCCGATCATCTCGACGTCGAATTTGTCGAGCGTGCCCTGACGGCGCAGCGACAGCGCGCAGTTCAGCGCGGTCTGGCCGCCCATGGTCGGCAACAGCGCAAAGCCGCCGGGGATGACGTAGCGCTCCTTCTCGATGATCTTGGCGACGATTTCGGGCGTGATCGGCTCGATATAGGTCGCATCAGCCAATTCCGGATCGGTCATGATGGTGGCCGGATTGGAATTGACGAGGACGATACGGTAGCCCTCTTCCTTAAGCGTCTTCACCGCCTGGGTGCCGGAATAATCGAATTCGCAGGCCTGGCCGATCACGATGGGACCGGCGCCGATGATCAGGATGGTGGAGATATCTGTTCTTTTGGGCATCAGCTCTCAGACTGGATTTTGGGCACAAAAAAAGGGCGCGCAGCCGCGCGTCCCCTAAGCCAAGAGCGCGGGTCACCCTCGCGCGCGGGTGGTCTTTAGACCAGATTCCGCACCCGCGAAACCCCCAAAAACGGGCCATCAACGGGGAATTCAGGGATTTGGCGCTTGGTTCGACGCGAGGAGGCCAGTCCGTCTACGCTTTCGCTTTGCTCAAGCTACGCCGGACACGCTTTGCCCCGCCGGTCTCCGGCGTGGCTGCGCCACGCGTAGCCCGTCAGGGCGAAGCGTGGAGGCCCGGCCTGGATTTGAACCAGGATAAAGAGCAATGCACTGCTCCCGCGTCGACGCTTCCGCCACCGGGCCGTAGCAATCATTGCCCATCACGGCGCGGTGAACCATCCTTACCGTGCTTTAGGGTTAACAACCTCTACGCGCGTCGCTCTCAGTGGCGTTGGAATGCGTGCCGCGCAACGAACGTCATCCGCCACGGGTTGTGGCCGATGTTCTGATGCGCGCGGGAGGCGGTGAAGCCTGAGGCGGCGAGCTTCTTGATCATCTCGTCTTCACTGTAGCGCTGTAGCCCGACGCGCGTGCGCAGTTGGCGGTAGTCCGACAGCGCCGTGCTCGCAAGGCCATACAGCGCGTCTTTCAGGAAGCCGTGAGAGCGTGCGAATTTCAAGAGCGCCAGCACGTCTCTGGCCATGCCGACGTCCGGCCGCAGGATATCGCCGAGCACCAGGCGACCGTTGGGCTTCAACAACCGGCTGATGACGGCAAGCGCCGAATCCAGCTCCCCTGGCGTCATGTATTGCGCGACCGAATTCATGACGACGAGGTCGACCGAGCTTTCCGCCATTCGCGTGAGATCCTCGAGCGAGCGGACGCGGATCTTGGTGTTCGGTGCAAAACGCGCGATCAGCCGGCCGCGAACGCCGGGCGCCGGTTCGGCCAGATAGAGTTTTGCGCAGGCATCCGCCACCTTGGCAGCCGACAGCGCTTCGCCGCAGGCATAGTCCAGCACGACAGCGTCGGGCGAAGCGATATAGCCGATGATATCGCGCGCGATGACCTGGAAATGCAGGTCGCGATGCAGCCTGCTCACATAAATCGTATGCGTGGAGTCATAGTAGTCGATCCATTCGTCCATCGCAGTCGGGTCCGGCAAAACTGGGGGTTCCGGCAACGGAACCGGTACCTAGGTGGGGCGTTAGACGGCCCGGCGCTCCCTGCCAATGCCGTCGTGCCCAATTCCTAACAGGAAGGTTCAACGTGAGCAAAACCAGTAAATCCGACAAGGTATCCGCCGACCTCGATACGCCCACCGACCTGCCGCCGGCCGCCGTGGACAAGATCTCGGCCTCGCTCAATACGCTGCTGGCGGACGCGTTTGCGCTCTATCTGAAGACCAAGAATTTCCACTGGCACGTCAGCGGCCGTCATTTCCGCGACTATCACCTTATGCTGGACGAGCAGTCGGAAGCGATCTTCGCCACCACCGACCAACTCGCTGAGCGGGTCCGCAAGCTTGGCGGCACCACGCTGCGCTCGATCGGGCAGGTCGCCAGGCTGCAGACCATCAAGGACAATAACGAGGACTACGTGCCGCCGCGCGAAATGCTGCGCGAGCTGATGGAAGACAACAAGCATGTGGCGGCGGCGCTGCGCAAGGCGCACAAGCTCGCCGACGAGCACGAGGATTCCGGCACTGCGGGCCTGCTCGAGACCTTCATCGACGAGACCGAGCGCCGCACCTGGTTTCTGTTCGAGGCCAGCCGCCAGGAAGGCGCCAACGTGGCGTGAGCATGCGATTCGCAGATTCGCAGGGTGGGGTTTGCCGTCCCTGCGTTCTGCGGCGACTGCCTTCCGATTTGACATTCCCGTCGCATTCCGGCCGGTTTTGGCATAGGCTGGCGTTGCAGCTCTAGATAGAAGCGCTGCGCCCGGAAGCTTTGGCTGCGATCGGAAGGGGGCTGGAGATGCCTATTTCTTTCTCGATGATCGTTTTGAGCTCGCAGATGGTTGTTGCGGTCGCAGACGGCGTGCCGAAATTCGACATTGCCCGGAGTTGCAAGCTCGACGTCGCCGCGACTGCCGGCCTCACCGTTGATCAGTCGATAAAGAGCTGCGTGAACGATGAACAGAAGGCGAAGCGGCAGCTCGCAAGCCAATGGTCGAAATTCCCCGCGCCAAGCCGGGCAAGCTGCATCTCGCTAGAGAGCATCGGCGGCACGCCAAGTTACGTCAGCTTGCAGACATGCCTCCAGATGGGGCAGTGGGCGCGTTAGCCGCCTGACGTGAGTGCTCTGCCAGGCCCTAGCCGGGCAGTGCGATAGTTTGCGTCAGGCGTGATGATCGAACTCGCTCAACGCAATGCGCACCTCCCGGGCAAAATCAACAAGCGATACCGTGAAGGCACCGAGGGCTACCATGAACAGGATGGCCACCCCGCGCTCATGCTGAATCTGAAGGAACGCACTTGCGAAGGCGACGATGACAACGAGCGTTGCCGAAATACTTCCGATCACCGCCCAGAAGATTGCCCGGTTCAGCATGGCCGCACGTCGCATCAAACGCGGAAGATCGGCCTTGAGCCGATATCTGACGGTGTCGTCATCGGAGATGCCGTTGAGGACAATCGTTCGATCGATCACTCTGTTCAGGCGGGAGATCAAAACGGCTATGAAAGCTGCCAAAGCGCCGAGAAGAAACGCAGGCGCGGCCGCCTGCGAAATGACATGGGATAGCTGACTGACGGTCGGCGTATCGGGTAGCATCGCTTGCCGCTTTCTGCGCGCGATGATGCCTTACTTTGTCACGATCCGGCGTGGCGTTGGCGTCACCGTGCTGGCGGGGGCCATCGGCGAGATCGCGAACGTCAGCCAGATATTCCACCCCGCAGGCCGGTTCTCGGCGGCAAATTCTCCGTAGCCTTTCAGGTTGAGATATCCCTGCATGTCGCCGATCGGAAAGAGATATCCGAACTGCGGGCCGATGCCGAAGACACGGGACCGGAAGCCGCCGAGCGCCGGATGCTGACCGAAGTCGTCGGTGATCTGTTGATATCCATATCCGACGAAACCGACGAAGAACTGCTTGGAGAGGAATTGCGAGATTCCCCAATCGACATGGAAGTCGATTCCGCTCTGGTATTGCGTGTCGGGATTCTTGAAGTTGTAGGTGAAGCCCGCGACGGCCGAGAATTCGTGCCCTGCGGCCTGATTGAAGTAGGTGTAGCCGCCGCCGGCGTCGATCGCGGCGTGACCGATGCCGAGGTTACTGAGGCGGGCGGGATTGTAGGCGCCCACTGGAATGTCGCCCGTCACATAGGTCATGAAGTTGTGCAGGCCGGCATTCCACTTCAGCGTGGCCTGCGGATACAGGTCGCCGACGGAAGTGAGTGAATCCGAGATGCTTCCCGTGCGGGTCGTCACGATCGGTCCGACTGCCGCGGTGAGCGTTCCGTCAATGCCGGTGCTTGCCCGGCCGAATATGCCGGTGACGCCGATGGCCAGTTGGCCGCCCAGCACAGGTGTGGCGAAAGTGTAGGTGGGATTGAGCAGAATAAGATCGCCTTGTGCGTTCAGACTGGCATTGAAATCGACGTTCACCGTTGCCGGAAATCTGCCGATCTGAATCTGCCGTGCCGCAGCGACGGCGCCCGATGCTTCGACCGAGGTGTGATAATACACCGCGGCCATGGACCAGCCCGGCACCGCCGGTGTCGCCGCAAAGCTGCCGAAGCGTCCGGGAAGCCAGTAGGAAACACCGCTCTCGTCAGCGTAGGCGGCCTCCGACATGGAGCCGAATATCAGCAGAGCCATGCCGATGTTGCGCCAGGTGTGCCGACGGCCTGAATCTCGTTGAGGAATGTTGTGCGCCATCTGTTTGCCCCTAATGGCTCGAGATCACAGTGATCAACCCTAGATTGGCATAGATTGAATGTCCCGTCGTAGGGCATCGCTCTGCGAAACGGTCTGCATCGAAAATCCATCGCGACTGTTGCGTTGAGGTCACGAGGCAATCGCCTGCTATGCACCTCAACGGGAGTTTCGCAGACTCCGCTCGCCCGCTCAGGCGGCGAATCCAGCCAATCGCTCAGTAAACCAGTAGGCGGCCATGATCCCGATCGCATAAGTCGTCACCGGCCTCGCATGACGTTCGAGGAAAGCAGGTAACCTGATCCACTTGGCGCATCTCAGAGCGCCCAGGACGGCTGCAATGAAGACCAGTTGTCCGGCCTCCACGCCGACATTGAACGCAAGCAGCGCCAGCGGAATGTCTCCCTGAGGCAGACCGATTTCCGTCAGCGCGCCGGCGAAGCCAAATCCATGCAGCAGGCCAAACGAGAACGCGACCAGCCACGGCCATTGCGCGGTCAGGCTCGCTTGTCCCCGGTCGGACCGGATGATCTCGCAGGCCAGAAGGAGAATACTCAACGCGATCGTTGCTTCGACCGGCGGTCCGGGTATGTGCACGACCCCCAATGTGGCAAGGCTCAGGGTGATCGAATGTGCAACCGTAAAGGCGGTGACCGTGATCAGAAGCACCCGGCCGCGACGCACGATCAGGATCAGAGCCAGTACGAACAGCAAATGATCGTAGCCCAACAGGATGTGCTCCACACCATGCATCAGATAGGTGGTGGCGACCTCAAGCGAACTGCGCGAGGTCGCGATCTCGATCCACGGTTTGGACGGTCGTACCAGCGTGGTGGAGTAGGTGCCATCGAGCATTTGCACGCGTACCAGCGCGTCGGTGATGGTCGCCTGCAGGCCCACGATCTCGATGCGGGTGCCGGCGAGCCCGTTGTCCAGTTCGATCACCCTGCGTTCGACCAGCGAATCCTGGAGTTCACGCAGTGTCGGGTCGGTGACGTTGCGCGTTTTTTTCCGGGAATCGGAGCGCTACCGGAAGCCGCATGCCGGATAGCAGCGGCGTGCGCCAGACAATCTGATACCGCTGCGGCGCTATCTCGGTCACTTCCATATACGCCGGACGGGACTCGTGTGCGGACGCGGTACTGAAAAGTCCGAACGTCACGAAAAGGATGCCGAGAAATGCCGATCGTAAACTCAAAGCCTTCTCCGTCGGCTAATTTGGCAGCTTCTCCGGCAGCACGACCTGATAGCGTGCTCGCATGGCTTCATAGGCCTTTGCCTTCGCCTGAGCGCGCTGGTCAGCGATCCAGCCTGCCTTGATGTCCGACTCGATTTCCTCGAAGGCGGGTACCCTGCTCGGAGCGGAAGAGTCGACAAAAATCAGGTGCCATCCGTACCCGGATTCCACCGGTCCTTGCCACGAGCCAGGCTTGATGCTCACGAGCGCTCGGGCAAAGTTCAGCCCGAACAGCTTGGCGATATCATCGAACGACCGATCGCCGTAGTGATCCTGGTACATGAAGGGGTCACCAAGAGCCGCAACGTCCTTCGCTTCGCCCGATTGGTCTGCGATTTTCTCCAGGGCTTTCGCGGCAGCTTCCCGTGTGCGCTCACCATGTCGATCGGAGGAAAAATAAAGATGGCGGAAAGAGACGCGCGGCAGAAGCGCAAATCGCTGCTGATTGTCCATGAACCAGGCCTTCAGCGTATCGGTCGAAGGGTCGTTATCGATTGCAGCGCCCTCAGCCAGAAATTCCATTTTCTGCGCCAGGCGCCGCTTGACGATCGTGTCGTCCTTGTCCAGTCCGAGTGCCATTGCCTCGCGAAACAGCACCTCCTCCCGAACCTTGAGTTCAATGAGGTTCTGCATTTGCTCAGGAGTCGGAGGAGGCCGGCCCTTCGCCAGCCAAGCCACACTTATCTGAACAAGATCGTCCGGCGTCAGGACAATCCGGTTGGATTCGGATGTGGCTTCTGATTTGGGATGCAAGACGCTGTAGCCAACAAACAGTGCCAAGCCGACCAGAAGAAAATGAACCAGCGGTTCGCGCAACCATCGTCGCAGCAGCGATGGCTGCGCCGGTACGGCTGCGTCCGGGTTCTTGCCGGACGCAGCGCTCCCATCTGTTGGATTATCTAGCACTGACAACCAACCACGCTAGAACGGAGAACGTGCGGCTTGACCCGAACTGAGATTCTCCAGATTTATCGGTGCCGGAACGACCTCGTAATTGGCGTAGCCGTATTCATTGCTGCGCGCGCCAAAGTACTTATCGCCCACCTTATAGACGGTGACCTCGTAAGGCAGGTTTCCGAACGCGGTAACGATCTTGCCATCCTTGATGGAATAGGACGATGGCGAGCCAAGTTCACCGCTATGCATGACGTCGCCGACCTGCCCCGGCTGTGGCAGCGTCCCGTCGACATTGGTGATCAGGCGCCGGCCGGCCGTGCTCCAGATGACCTGGAAGACGCTGCCGGTCGCGTTGTTGCGAATCCACGTCGACTTGCCGACGATCAGGTCCTTGAGTTGGTCATCATTCAGCGCAGTCACGCCCGGCTGCTGTTGCAGGCTGGCGACGGTCATGCCGGGTTTCGCCGTCACGCGCGCCTGTTCGGTCGGTGTGTACCAGATCGGCGAAGCCCACGCGCGCTCTTGTACCGTGGCCGACACGATCTCGGGCGGATTGATTCCGAGATTCTTGGCCTGAATCGTGGTCCACCGTGGCGTCGGGATTTCAAGTGCCCGGGCGTAATAGAACGCGTTCAGACCGGGGTCGAATTCCGGATCACTCCACACGGTCTTGAGTTCGACTGCACCGATCGTGTTCTTGTAGCTCGCTTCGTGAATGTTGACGGTGCTGCCGATTGGCGGGACCTTGCCCGTGACTGGATCGGGCGTACGTTTGCCCGCCCAAACCACATCAAAGACCTTTTCGAAGGATTGGCCATCTTTGGTCCATCCCTTGACGATTTGAATGCGGTCAAGGTTGCCCGATGTCGGGTCCTTCACGGCCCACACCGCGAAGGATGGCGCCTTCTTGTCGGCCGGCATCGACGGCAGGTCGCCTCCCATCGGCACGCCCTGCGCATAGGCGGTACGGACCCACAGCCGGTCCTTCAGCCAATCTGGAACGATATTCCAGACTTCCCTGTTCTTTACGTCCTTTGCGTCTTGGCTGTAATCCCATCCACCAAAGAAGCGCAATTGGATGCGCGGTCCGCTGGTGGCAAAAGTTTCCTTGCGCTGCATGGCATTGAACAGCGAAGCACGGGTGTTCTCCTCGGCCCACAGACCGGTGAGGCCGGCGGGATTCTCGAGACGAACGTCGAGGCCGGCGAACACGTGACCCGACATGCGCTGCTTTTCATCGCCGTCGTTGCGGGCGTGGCCGCCGTAGAAGTTCTCCTGGCGATAGGGGACGCCGGTATTGTGCGAGTCGGATCCGCCGACGATACCGAATTTGTAGGGGTTGTAACCCCGTGTATCCTGCATCGCGATGCCGGTCTTGTAGGCGTCGCGAATGTAGCTGCCCGGGATGGTCGGGAAACGTCCCGCCGGATCGCCGAGTAGATAGGTCAACACCTCGAAATTCGCGAACTCGTCATTGGGCGACAGTGTCGGATGCGTCTCCGACTGCCCCTTGATCTGCTTGATCTCGGACAGTTTCTCATTGCGTTCGCGCGACTCGGCCCAGGCCTTGTCGATCGGCCGTCCCTTGAAATCGACTTCCGTCGGAAACATGATTCCGTCGGAGAGGTTCGCGTTGTGCGAGATTGCGAGCAACTCGCTGCCGGCCTTGCGCTGGACGTCCATCCAGTCCCACAGATCTTCCGGAGCGGACGAATCGATGGCGCTGAACGGTAGCTCCGGCACCTTGGCGCAGTCCTTGAAGAACACGTTGCGGTGCATGTTGCGGTTGTCGGGCGTCGACGTCCATTCATAGGAACAGAACGCGGTAAATTTGCCGGGCTTGTTGAAGCGATCTGCGATCGCATTGTTCTCTTTCCAGATGTTGCCGGCTACTTCCGGGCTGATCAATTCCTTGATCGGCTTCTTGTCGACGATCGTGTAGCCGAGCCAAAGATATATTCTCTGAATATCGGCGGGGGTGCGAACCTTCAGCTTCTCGGCGATCGGTAGCTTGCTCAGGGCCGAGCCAGGAGTATTCGCCAGCTTCACCGTCCCGACATATTCGGAGTGATCGGTCACGCCCATCCAGTCCAGCGGGGTCGTGATCTTGATCGGATAACCCATTGGGTGCTGGATGATCTGTCCCGTCGCATATTTGTAGGCTTCCTCCGGCCCGGTCTTGGTGTTGCCGAAGATGTAGGCGTCGAACGACCAGCCTGTATGGACGTGGGTTTCCCCGAAATACGCGTTTCGCTCCGGGGTGGTTTGAGCGAACGCCGGCAAGATCAGGGCGGTGGAGGCTGCAAAGGCGAGTAACGCGATGCGGTGGTTTGAACTCTTCATGGCAGTACCCTTACGATTGCGAATCGATCGATCGACTCGTTGATCAAACGCTTCGTCTCGTCGCCATCGTCATCGACCGGCGGCAGCGAGTTCAATCTCGCTCGGCCGCCATTCCTTGGTGAAGAAGGGCTCAAGCGGGCTGTAGAGACGAAGGATCGTAAACCAGCCCTTGTTGGGCATGGTCTGAATCCAGTTGCCGCGCGGCACTCCTTGCGGCTGCGTCGGGCCGAAATAGACGGTCGTTGAGCCGTCGGCACTGGCTTCGGCGGCTGGCGATGGGTAGGTCTGGCTGCCGGCGCGCGGATAGCGCTGCGGCGTGTCGAGCAGCGATCGCGTCTGGTTGTCGTAAAGCGTGAACGACCAGAACGCCCGCGCGGGGATGCCCTTGGGCAGCGTCACCTTGTAGGTTTTGCCGCCGTCAAAGGGGTTGTTGGCGGAATCGACAAAGCCCATGAGATATTGCGAGCCGACATCGGGAATGCGCATGATCATGCCCGGTGAATCGAGCGTGTAGCCGTAATAGAACGCCGTCCTCGAATCCAGAGTCCGTGCGCCGGTCGGCGGGAGCGGCTTGAACATGCCCTCCCTGGTGAACTCCGGCGGCGGTGTCTCGAAGTTGGCCCCACCTTCCCACAGCATGCTTCCCCACATCGAGTTGGGATAGTACGCCCATTCCGGATGGGACACGGCGTAGCGCCAGTTCAGCAGGCGACCGGCCGCGTTCCCCACGGCGGCAGCATCGGTGAGTATTTTCTTCATCCGCGCATCAGGTTTGAACGGCTTGCCCTTCACGATACCGATGGCGGCCATTTGCCCGGCGAGTTCTACGTCGTAACTGGTGGCCGGTTCCTGCTGGACGTTCTCATTGATCATTTCGAAGAAGCCGTAATCGCCGGGCGGAATCGTGTTGAACGACTTGCCGCTTGCCTCGATAAACTTGGTCTCGGGAGCAGGCGGGTTCTTGGCGAGCCGCACCTTGCCTTCCAGGGCTGTCGCGATGCTCGTACCTACGCCGCCCGGCGTGTAGGGATAGATCTTGAGATGCTTCTTGATCAGCTCAGCAGTTGGCTTGGGATCATTATTGGTCAGGAACGATCGCGCTGCGTACAGCACGCGGTTGGTCTTCGAACGCGCGATGTAGAAGCCACCTTCGGGCAGCGGCCCGTCGTAGCCGGGCGGTATGATGAGGTACTTGCCGCCCTCGCCGCGATCCGGCCCCGGGAAGCCGATGTCGATGATCCAGGAGAACCACATGTCATTGATGGTGCCTAGTCCCAACGGGGGCTGCTCGACTACCATCGGGCCCTTCGACAGGTTCACTACCGCCATGTAGTAGATGGTGTCAGCGTTGGCGGTGAGAAACAGCGACTTTGCGTCCATCAAATCGGAGAAGATGATCGGGGTGTTGTCCTCGGCGCCGATACTCTGGAAGCCCTTTCCCAGGGCATACGCCGATGCGCCGCGGAAGCTGTTGTTGTACACGTTCAGGGCGCGTGTGAAGTCCAGCGTGTCGCGGACCTTCTCTGCGGTTTCGATGGTGGGCGCGCCGTCCTTGAACTCGAGCGTGCCGATCCGTGTGTCGACCTTGTCCGGCGTCACAAGCGAAGGAGGGGTTGCGGCGGCAGTCTGGGCGGCGGCTAGCTGAGGCAGCGCCAGTGTTGCGCAGACGACGGCTGCTGTCATCAGTTCGACAAGCTGTTTCACGGCGGCATTCCTTTCAAGCACTGATACGTTCAATCACGGGTCGAAGGCGAACCAGTCGATTGAGCACGGGAAAGCGCGTGCTTCCCCGTGTCTTCATTCGTTTCAATAGCAGGGCGGGTACGGATAATAGCCGCAGGCCGGACGGGCGTACGCGTAGGGGTGGTAGTACGCAGCCGCACCATACGCAGCCGCACCGAGCGCGCCGGCATACATCGCGCCGCGGAATGCGTTGCGCCGGGCGAAACCGGCAAACGACAGCGGCGTGAACGGACGGCCGATGATGTCGATGAAGAGCGCGGCCCCGCCGTCGGCGCCGGCAAGATCGCCTTCAAGGGTCTGGACATTGAAGGTGAGCTTGTCGCCCTCGAGCTTCGGATTCTTCAGGACCACGACGGCGTCCTTGACCGAACCATCCTTGCCGAGCACGGAGACCGTCGCGTTCGGCGGATTCTTTGCAAAACTGTCCTCGCCCGATCCCCATTCCGCGATCACGTCGGCGGTGGGTTGATGGCCCGCGCCCCGCACCGGACGGTCTGCAAAGATGATCGAACTGGGTGACACGCCGGTCAGAGTGAGGGTGTCGCCCAGCAGCGTCGCACCGCGGGAGTTGAGCACGAACAGCGAGGGCACGATCTCGGGCTTGGCCGGCGCGCCGATGGTTTTCATGGAGGGCGGTGTTGCAGCGTTCTGGGCAAGTGCTGCGTCCGTACCGCACAGGATGGTGGCCAGAGCCAGCAATCCGAAAATCTGATTCATTTTTGTACGCATGACATCGACTCCTTACAAATTACGCGAAGAAGCTCGATCGGCGCTCTCGCTCCAAGCGAGAGGTCGGCAATGGAGAATACAATTCCGGCTGCAGTTTACGCTGTGGGGCGTCTGCAGAATCAAAAATGGGCGCTGGAATTAAAGGTCTTAAGCTTGCCGTCTCTTGCAGTCTAAGGTTGACTTTAGAAGAGTGATGCTTGGGCTACCTCCACGGGAAATGTTAGCACAACCGGCAAAGGGGCGCCAGCCATGGTTATCATTTTGTGCCTCTACATCCTTGCGATGTGGCTCGTATTTTCGAAATTCAAGCTCGTGCGGTGGGGCTGGGTGTCGGGGACAATTTCGCTTGTGGTAGGCGGATTTATTCTCGCGACATTTTTGGCGCTTTTTAATTATCTCACGCCCTCGGGGCGCGTGACGGTGACTGGCCGCGTCGTCGAGGTGACGCCGAATGTGACCGGACAAATCGTCGCAATCCCGGTCAAGCCGAACGTGCCGGTGAAGAAGGACGACGTGCTTTTTCAGATCGACCCGGCGCCCTTCCAATATAAGGTCAGGCAGTTGCAGGCCTCGCTCGCGGCGGCAAAGCAGCAGACCGAAATCCTGAAATCGAACTACGAGCAGGCGACTGCGACTGTGGCCGGACTTGTCGCGCAGGCTGATTACAACAGAAAGCGCCTCGCCGATATTCAATCGCTGGCCGCCGACGATGCCAGCACACAATTTCAGGCGCAGGACAAGCAGGTTCAGTACGAAACCGTGTCGGCGCAACTCGTCGCGGCCAAGGCGGCCCAGCAGAGCGCGAAGCTTGCGCTGGATTCTGAGATCGGCGGCGTCAACACGTCAGTCGCGCAAATTCAGGCGCAACTCGAGAACGCAGATTGGGAATTGTCGCAGACATCCGTTCGCGCGCCCGCCGACGGCTATGTCACCGTCGTTGCCTTGACGGTCGGCGACCGTGCGCTGCAAGCGCGCTCGGCGATATCGTTCATTGTCGAGAAGGAGATTGCGCTGGTCGGCATGTTCTCGCAAAACGGCTTCCAGACCATCAAGGAAGGCACCGCGGTCGACATCGTGTTCGACAACGTGCCGGGCCGCATTTATCACGCCAAAATCATCGGCATTCCCAGGGGCATCGGGCAGGGGCAGATCGTCGTATCCGGAACACTCGCCCGCACCAACACGTTCGGCGGCGCGACGGTGTTTCCGGCGGAAATCTCGATCCCCGACGGGATCGACCGCGACGGGCTCCGGCTGGGAATGTCCGGCAGCGCCACCGCCTTCGCCGACAACGCCGGCGTGATCGGTCTTCTGGCGTCCATCCTCGTGTGGATCAGTTCCTATACGGCATATCTCTAGCCGTCGAACGCCGGCGCCGAAGCGCGGACGATGCGCAAAAAAGCCGCGCGCAAAAATGGTTTCCTGCAAGATTCCGATAATCAATTTAAGCGAGCCTGGGGGAGCTGTCACTATGATCGGTAGTGGCCAACGAGCGAAACGCAGTTACAGCTCGATCGTTTGCCACGGCACTTTAGTTTGGAAAATTGAGCAATGCAGAAAGTAATTGAATTCCGCGCCCCGAAGTCTGATGTCGCGCCGGAGCCGCTGACGACTTCGCCGCCGTCCGTCGAACCGATATGGGCGGTGGTCGATTCATTATCCCGCACCCTCGATTGCATCAAGACCATGTGCGCGACCGAGCCGAACGGGCCGCTCCGCGACAGACTGGAGACTGAACGGGCAAATCTGATCATTGGGCTTTTCGTCGCCCGGGTCGCCGCGATGCGGCTGTCTTCCGGCGAGGAGGTAGGCGATGCTTCAGTAAACGCGGACTTGCCGATGGCTCGCCGCGGCTGACGGTCTCGCCCGCCTCATCGCGTGCCACGCTTCCACAACCGGACCAGCGGCCCGTCTTCGCCCAGCACCGGATCGGTCTTCGGCAGCTTCACTTCCGGGATCGTCTTCAGCGCCTTGGCGTGGTTCTCCGGCGTCGGGCGCGTGATCTGCATCGGCGGTCCCGGCGGATAGGCGCCGACCACGCAGAAATCGGGGCTGGCGAACACGCATTGATGCCCGGTGCCGGCGGGAAGGATCGCGACATCGCCGGGCGTGATTTCGAGCTCCTTGCCGTTGCTGCCGCCGAAGCGGACGCGGGCCCGGCCGCGGGCGACGCCGAGCGCCTCATGCACCGTGGCGTGGTAGTGCACATAGTCGTAGACGCCGTTGCGCCACATCGCGCCCCAGCCATTGCCGCCGAACAGCGTCTCGATGGTCTTTTCCGGGTGATCGTTGGCGACATAGACCGCGCCCTTGTAAACCAGCAACGGCAGGTGATTGTTGGGCACGAGGCCGTCATCCTCGAACACGAAGGTGAGCGGCTCGACATCGGCGCTGACGATGGACATGGCTTGCTCCAAGTTTGTAGGGTGGGCAAAGGAGCGCTAGCGACGTGCCCACCATTGCGGTGCCGCGTGCAAAATGGTGGGCACGCTTCGCTTTGCCCACCCTACACGATTTCCACGATTAAAACCGCCCTCCGCGCTTCACGTTCCCTTCGGAATCTCGAAAACCAGACACGTCGTCGTCGCATGCGCGAGCAGGCGGCCGTTGGCGTCGGTGATCCGCGCCTCGGCGGTGGCGGCGCGGCGGCCGACATTGAGCGTCTTGCCCTCGGTGCGGACAGGGCCGGTATCCTTTGTCATGCCCCTGATGAAAGAGATCTTGAATTCCAGCGTGGTGTAGCCGGTGCCGGCGGGAAGGGCGGAATGCACCGCAAGGCCCATCGCGGAATCCAAGAGGATCGCGGCATAGCCGCCATGCACCGAGCCGATCGGATTGTAATGCCGGAAGCCGGGCACGCTGTAGAACACCACATGTCCCTTCTCGGCGGTGGAATCGAACGGCTCGACATTCTGCATGATCGGCGGCGCCGGCAACTTGCCATCGAAGATGGCGCGCACGAAGTCGAGGCCGGACATCGAGGCCATGACGTGCGTCGGTGCCACGCCATATTCGACGGTGGAGGCGGCGGGCTTAACGTGCATGGAAGAGTTTCCGGCAGCTCTTTATGATGATGGAAATCATATAGCGGCTTGCTTCTGCCGCCAATTCGTTTCACCGTCATTGCGAGCGAAGCGAAGCAATCCATTTCGCCGCTTGCGGAGGCATGGATTGCTTCGTCGCTTCGCTCCTCGCAATGACGGAGGAGCGGCTTACGCTCGCTTCTTCTCTCGCATCAGATCCGCAAACCGCTTGAACAGGTAATGCGAGTCGCGCGGCCCCGGCGAGGCTTCCGGGTGATACTGCACGGAGAACACCGGCTTGCCCTTGAGCTCGATGCCGCAATTGGAGCCGTCGAACAGCGAGATGTGGGTCTGCATCGCGCCCTCGGGCAGCGTCGCCTGGTCGACGGCAAAACCGTGGTTCATCGAGGTAATCTCCACCTTGCCGGTGGTCTCGTCCTTGACCGGATGATTGGCGCCGTGATGGCCCTGATGCATCTTTTTGGTCTTGGCGCCGACGGCCAGGCCCAGCATCTGATGACCCAGGCAAATGCCGAAAGTCGGCGTGCCGGACTGGATCACCTGCTGAATTACGGGCACCGCATATTTGCCGGTCGCGGCCGGGTCGCCCGGGCCGTTGGAAAGAAACACGCCGTCCGGCTTCATCGCCAGAATGTCTTCGGCCGAGGTCGTCGCCGGCACCACCGTGACCTTGCAGCCTTCACCGGCCAAGAGCCGCAAAATGTTGCGCTTGATGCCGTAGTCGATCGCGACCACGTTGAACTCAGGTTCGCTCTGCCGGCCAAAGCCGTTCTGCCAGGCCCACGGCGTCTCGTCCCAGGTAAAGCGCTGTCCCGACGTCACCATCGGCACCAGATCCATGCCTTCCAGGCCGGGCCATTCGCGCGCCTCTTCCTTCAGGCCGTGCAGGTCGAACACGCCGTTCTTGGCATGCGCAATCACCGCGTTCGGCATGCCCTTGGAGCGGATCAGCGCAGTCAGCGCCCTTGTATCGATGCCCGACAGCCCGATGATGCCGCGGGCGCGCAGCCATTGATCGAGGTGCCGCGTGGCGCGGTAGTTCGAGGGATCGGTGATGGCCGTGCGCAGGATAACGCCGCGCGCGCCCGGCGTCGCCGCCATGTTCACCGTCTCGATATCCTCGTCGTTGGTGCCGACATTGCCGATATGCGGGAAGGTGAAGGTGATGAGCTGCCCGGCATAGGAGGGATCGGTGAGGATCTCCTCATAACCGGTCATCGCGGTGTTGAAGCAGACTTCGCCGACGGCGTGGCCCTCCGCGCCGAGGCCAAATCCCTCCAGCACGGTACCATCGGCAAGCACGAGGAGCGCGGTCGGTTTATGGTCCGGCCAGGCTGAAGCGTTTTCAGATGTTGTCATGAGCGCACTTCATAGTCGCAAGCACCCCCGCGCGTCAAAGCCGGAAGGCCAAGAAAAGCCGAAGCAAACCGGCTATTCACATGCGTTTGCCGCATATTTGACATCCGGTTCTATGGACTTGAGCCGGATTTTCCGGTTTTTCACCAAATCCGGTCGAATCTGGAACCGGCAGGGCAATTCGACTGCCGATCCTGCTCGTTCCCGTCCTATATAGGTGGAATCGTTACATAACCCGGCATCTTTCCGGCGGCACCATTCTTAGTGAGGCAACCATGCTGCGCGACGACATCAACAATGCGGTCAAGGACGCCATGAGGGCGAAGGACGAGCGCAAGCTCTCCACGCTGCGCATGGTCAATTCGACCATCAAGAACGCCGACATCGACGCGCGCGGGCAGGGCAAGCCGCCGCTCTCCGACGCCGACCTGCTCGGCCTGTTGCAGAAGATGATCAAGCAGCGTCAGGAATCGGTCGAACTCTACGACAAGGGCGGCCGCGCCGAGCTTGCCGCGCAGGAGCGCGAGGAGATCGCAGTGATCTCTGCCTATCTGCCGAAGCAGATGTCGGACGACGAGGTGAAGGCCGCGATCTCGGCCGCGATCACCGAGACCGGCGCCGCCGGCATGAAGGACATGGGCAAGGTGATCGGCGTGCTGCGTGCGAAATTCGCCGGGCAGATGGATTTCGGCAAGGCCAGCGGCATGGTGAAGGCGGCGCTGTCAGGATAAATTTTTTACGCTCGGGAACCTTCGTGCTGATGAAACATCGTTTGAGTCAAACTCGGAGCGATGAAGTAGCGCAACGCGAGCGGAGGAAGGCATGGCTGACCAGCAAGCTCTGCCCGCCGGTCCCGATCTGTCAAAGGGCATAGCCCCGTCCGAATTCCCAGGCCAGATGTTGCTCGGCCATGTCGGCGACGATGAAGTGCTGCTGGTGCGTTCGGGCTCGGACCTCTTCGCGATCGGCGCCCATTGCACCCATTATCACGGGCCGCTTGCCGAAGGTCTCGTGACTGGCCAGGGAATCCGCTGCCCCTGGCACCACGCCTGTTTCGACTTGCGCACCGGCGAGGCGATCCGGGCGCCGGCGCTCAGTCCGGTTGCGGTCTGGAAGGTCGAGCAGCAAGACGGTCGCATCTTCGTTCGGGAGAAGCTTGAGCAGCCCAAGCCGCAAGTGAAGGGCGCCGTCGATGCGCCCGGCCGTATCGTGATCGTCGGCGGTGGCGCGGCGGGCTTTGCCGCAGCCGAGATGCTGCGGCGGCAGGATTATCGCGGCAGCATCGTGATGCTGAGCCATGAGGCGGCGGCACCGGTAGACCGGCCGAACCTGTCAAAAGACTATCTCGCCGGCAGCGCGCCGGAGGACTGGGTGCCGTTGCGGCCGGATGATTTCTACGCCGAGGCGAAGATCGACCTGCGGCTCAACACCGAGGTCACGTCAATCGATCCCAACGCGCGCCATGTCGTCACATCAGGCGGCGAGACCATCCCCTACGACCGCTTGCTGCTGGCGACCGGCGCGGAGCCGGTGCGCCTGCCGATACCGGGCGCAGATCAGCCACACGTCCACGTGCTGCGCTCGCTGACCGATTCCCGCGCCATCATTGCATTGGCCAGTGGCGCGTGGCGCGCCGTCGTGATCGGCGCCAGCTTCATCGGGCTCGAGGTCGCGGCGTCGCTGCGCGCCAGAAATATCGAGGTTCATGTCGTAGGCCTCGAGCAGCGGCCGATGGAGCGCGTGCTGGGGCCAGAGCTGGGCGACTTCGTTCGTGCCCTGCATGAAGAGCACGGCGTCATCTTCCATCTCGGCGACACCGTAACCGGGATCGACGGCAAACGCGCGATGCTGAAAAGCGGCGGCGCGATCGACGCCGATATCGTGGTGGTCGGCGTCGGCGTGCGTCCGCGCCTTGAATTGGCCGAGCAGGCCGGGCTGGCGATCGATCGCGGCGTCACCGTCAATGCCTATCTGGAAACCAGCGTCCCCGGCATCTATGCCGCGGGCGACATTGCGCGCTGGCCCGATCCGCATTCCCTTGAGACCATTCGTGTCGAACATTGGGTGGTGGCCGAGCGTCAGGGCCAGACCGCCGCGCGAAACATGCTCGGGCAACGCGAGCCGTTCCATGCGGTGCCGTTTTTCTGGAGCCAACACTACGATGTGCCGATCAATTATGTCGGTTACGCCGAGAAGTGGGACGAAATCACCGTCGACGGCGACATCCCGGGCAAGGATTGCCTGCTGCACTACAGGCGCAACGGCCGCGTGCTCGCCGTCGCCTCGATCTATCGGGACCTCGCAAGCCTCGAGGCAGAGCTTGCGATGGAGAAGGCGCGGGCGCCTTAAGTCAGGCCACCAAAAGGTAGCCCCACGTCATGCCCGGGCTTGTCCCGGGCATCCACGTCTTTAGAATTGTCGCCAAGCAAGAAGACGTGGATGGCCGGGACTTTCGATGCGAAGACGCGCTTTTTTGCCTGGCTATGACGAGAGGAAACGACCAAGGCCATGCTCACCGAAGCCTCAACCTACGACGAGCTCTACCGCAACTTCCGCTGGGCCATTCCCGCTCGCTTCAACATGGCTACCGCGTGCTGCGATCGCCATGCCGATGGCTCAGGCCGGTTGGCGCTGATCTATGTGGACGAGGGCGGCGCCACGACGCGCACATCCTTCGACGAGGTCGCGGAGCAGTCGCGCCGTTTTGCCAATGTGCTGAAAGCCGACGGCCTGTCGCGCGGCGACCGCGTGGCGGTGTTCCTGTCGCAGTCTCTCGAACTACCGATCGCGCATTTCGCCGCGTTTCGCTCGGGCATGATCTCGATCCCGCTGTTCGCGCTGTTCGGCGAGGACGCGCTGGAGTTCCGCCTGTCGAATTCCGAGGCGAAAGCCCTCGTCACCGACGAGGCCGGTTGGGAGAAATTAGCGAAAATACGCGATCGTCTTCCTGACCTAAAGAACGTCTACGTCATCGGCGACCGCGCGCCTGCCGGCACAAAGCCGTTCTGGTCCTCGCTCAAGGCCGCGTCGCCGGAGTTCGCCACCGTCGACACCGCAGCCGATGATCCCGCCTTGATCATCTACACCTCCGGCACCACAGGCAATCCGAAGGGCGCGCTGCACGCGCATCGCGTGGTGCTCGGCCATCTGCCGAATGTCGAGATGTGCCACAACTTCCTGCCGCGGCCCGGCGACCTGATGTGGACACCGGCCGACTGGGCCTGGATCGGCGGGCTGATCAACGGCCTGCTGGCGTTCTGGTATCACGGCATTCCCCTGGTCGGCCATCGCGCGCGCAAGTTCGAGCCGCAGGCAGCGATGGCGATGATGGCCGAGCTTGGCATCCGCAACACGTTCCTGCCGCCGACCGCGCTGAAACTGATGCGGCAGGCCGGCGTGAAAAATTCCGGCGTAAAGCTGCGCAGCATTTTTACCGGCGGTGAATCGCTCGGCGGCGAATTGCTCGGCTGGGTGCGCGAAACCTTTGGCATCGACGCGCATGAAGTATTCGGCCAGACCGAATGCAACCTCGTGATCGGCAGCAATTCGAACCTGTTTCCGATCCGCCCCGGCGCGATGGGCAAGGCGACACCCGGATTCGACGTCCGCATCGTCAATGATCGCGGCGAGGAATTGCGTAAGGGTGAGCGCGGCATCATCGGCGTGCGCCAGCCCTGCCCATGCACCATGCTTGAATACTGGAAGAATCCGGAAGCGACCGCGAAGAAATACGCCGGCGAATTTTTGCTGACCGGCGATCTCGGCGTGCAGGATGAGGACGGCTATTTCTGGTACGTCAGCCGCGAGGACGACGTGATTACCACCGCCGGCTATCGCGTCGGCCCGTCTGAGATCGAACATACGCTGATGAAGCATCCGGCGGTGGCGATGTCGGCGGTGGTCGGCATACCCGATCCGATCCGCACTGAATCCATCAAGGCCTGGATCGTGCTGCGCCCGGGCTTTGCCGCGAGCGATGAACTGGCGCGCGAGATCCAGGAGTTCGTGAAAGTGCAGCTCGCCGCCCACGAATACCCGCGCTTCGTGCAGTTCGCCGACACGCTGCCGATGACTGCGACGGGCAAGGTGCTGCGGCGCGAGTTGCGGGCGCTGGGGTAGATTCTTTTTCTGTCAATTCGACGCGGTAGGTACATGCAAAAAAATACTTCTCACGCCGCGGGCCTGCACCGCGCCTCGCTCGGGAAGCTCCACGATTTGGATGCGGCGCTGGAGCTCATGTATTACGGCTGGCGTGGCATGACGCTCTCGGCCGACCAGTATCTCGCCACGGTCGGCCTCTCACGTCCGCACCATCGTATTCTCTACGTGGTTGCGCGACAGCCTGACATCTCGATCGGCGCGCTGGTCGAGATCCTCGGCATATCCAAGCAAGCCGTGAACCGGCCGCTAAACCTGTTGCTGCAGCGTAAACTCCTGACATCGAAGCGGTCGCCCGAGCAGCATCGCTCCAAATTGCTGCGGCTGACGGAAGCAGGAAAGCGCATTGAGCAACGAGCATCGGGCCATGAGCGCAAGGTTCTGCGCGAGGCGTTCGATCGTGTCGGCCCGCCCGGCGCTGCCGCCTGGATGGCCGTCATGGGGGCCATTGCCGACAACAACTGACAATCTTCTAACGTCAATATAGTTGACGTTAGAGCCGCGCTGTGTCATCTCTTCCTGGCAGTTGCACCGAGGGCACGAGCATGAGCGAACAGGCAATGGACCGCGCGGCGGCCGGACGCTTTGTCGAGGCGTGGTGCGCGAACTGGCGCAAGGTCGATATCGATGCGGTCGTTTCGCACTTCGCCGAAAACGCCGAGATGCGCAGCCCGTTGGCGCTCAAATTGACGGAGTCCCCGGTAGTCGCCGGCGCCGAGAACATCCGCGCCTACTGGCAGAGAGCCTACGGCGGCATCAAGAGCGCAGACCTGAAAATCCTGAACTGGAGCTGGGACGACACGATCGCGCGCCTGACGGTGTGGTGGCAACTGGGCGATAGCCGCGCCAGCGAGTTCATGGACTTCGACAAAGCCGGCCGTGTGATGCGCAGCGAGGCCTTCTACGGAAAGTAGTCATGCGATTTTCGGATTTTGTTCTGCTCCTTAACGCGCTCTGGTTCGGCGCCGCATTCATGCAGTTCAGCATCGCGCAGGGCAATACGCTGAAGATACTGGTGCCCCGGGAGGAGCGTGGCAATCCAATCGCGCCGACCTTGTCGGCCAGCGTGGCATTTCTGGGCGCGATCAATCTGCCGATCGGCCTCCTGTCGTTGTATCTCCTGGTGTTCCGGCCGCCCTTCTTTCAGGCGTACGACGCGCAGCTTGCGTTATTCCTGTTCTTTGCCGCGTGTCATTTCAGCCAGTTCGCCTACAACCTCCCGGTCCTGATGCGCGGCGGACGGGTCGGGGTGGCGTATTGGCCCGTGTTGAGGGGCCCGATGCTTCGGATTTTTGCCATCGATGCGATACTGTTCGTGGTGAATCTTGTCGTCTCCCTGCTGCTCATGTCCCGGTCCTGACAAGCGCAATTCCGGTGTACCGGCCGCTGCAGAGTGGCGCAGGAAGCCACCTGCGCGGCGGTGACGTCATCCGGGCAGGCTTGACCAGGATCAATACGCTGTCCGTATACGCCGGCTGCAATGCCCGCATCATGAGGGCGGAAGCTTAACCCTCGCCGTCGTCCCTGCGAACAGGGACGACGGTGGGGATAACCCGTCAACGCGCCTTCAGGACCGAACGCAGCATCGATGCCAGATCGTGTCGACGGTAGGGCTTGTTCAGGATCCGCACGTCCCGGCCGGCCCCATCGATCGCCTCGACGGGATGTTCGCTATGGCCGGAAGTCAGGAGGATCTTCAAGTGAGGCCGCAGGCGGGCGGCTTCCTTCGCAAGCTCGGTTCCGAACATGCCCCCGGGCATCACGACATCCGTGAACAGAAGATGGATGTTCTCCGGGCCGCGCAATATGTCGAGCGCCGCGGCCGCGTTGCGTGTGACGATGACGCGATAGCCGAGCGCTTTCAATTCGCCTTCAACATAGCGGCGCACCATGTCGTCGTCCTCGACGACGAGAACGGTCTCGCTGCCGGTGGGCGCGGCCGGCTGACCGGCGGATGGCGCGGCGGTCGTCTGAATTGTCCGAACGCGGGGGAAGAACAGGTTGACCGCCGTGCCATGCCCCGGTTCGGAGCGTATCTGCATCAACCCGCCGGATTGCTGCGCGAATCCGTAGACCATGCTCAGGCCGAGACCCGTGCCTTTCCCCACCTCCTTGGTGGTGAAGAATGGCTCGAAGGCGCGGCTGGCGACCTCGGCCGTCATGCCGGTGCCGTTATCCGCCACGGCGATCATGACATAATCGCCGGGACGCGCCTCGCCGTTGACGTCCACGTCGGATTCACCGAGTGACGTATTTTGCACCTCGACCGTCAGCTTGCCGCCGAGCGGCATGGCGTCGCGCGCATTCAGCACCAGGTTGAGCAGTGCCGACGCCAGTTGGCCGGGATCGACACTGGCCTGCCACAGGTCTTGATCAATCCGGAATTCACATTCGATATGCTCTCCGAGCGTCCGGCGCAGCAACTGCTCCATGCCGACGATCTTCTGGCCGATGTCGATGTGCTTCGGCATCAAGGGCTGCTTGCGCGCGAACGCGAGCAGGCTGCGCGTCAGGTCCGAGCCGCGTTCGGCGGCGGTCGCGATGCTCTCGGCGATTTTTTGCAACGCCTTGTGTGTCGCAAGCTTCTCGGCAAGGTGCTCCGCATTGCCGAGGATGACGGTCAACAGGTTGTTGAAATCATGCGCCACGCCGCCGGTGAGCTGACCCATCGCCTCCATTTTCTGGGATTGGGTGAGTTTCTGGTTGAGCTCGTCGATGGCGGCGCGCTGATGCTGGAGCGATTCAGCGGTGCCGTTGAGCAATGTCATCAGCCCGCCAAGCTCGCCGCGCGGATAGGGTGGAGCAATCCGCGCGCTCAGATCGCCAACTCCGAGCTTCGTCGCCATCGCAGCCAGGCGCCCGACCTGACGGCCGATGCTCATCGTCGCCAGAACCCATACGCCTGCGAGCAACAGCAGCGAGGCCACCGCAAGTATCGCCAGGTCCTCGTAGAGGCGGCGATTGGCTGCGGCCACCAGACCGTCCTTGGCCCGCCCGACCATAAGGTAAAGTCCGGCATCGCGCACCGAGGGGGAGCGAGCGGCGGTCCAGACATGGGTTCGGCCGTCCCGCCCGGTTACTTCGCGAAACGACTCATGATTCGGCGAGGTCGCAAACCGGAACAGCTCCGAAGTTGCGATCGATGTGCCGGGCGCTTCGGTCCAGTCCTTGCCCTCGGGCGCGACGAGGATCGTGCCTTTCCTGTCGACGAGCAGAATCTGACTGTCGCTCGACAGCCGCTTGTCGTGGTCTTCGGCGAATTTCTTCAGATTGAACGAGGCGAGCAGGATAAATTTCAGCTCTGCCGTTTCCGAGCGAACGGGATAGGCGATCTGCAACACGGAGGTCCCTGTCAACCGGCCGAACACAGGCTGGAGTGTGACGGTGCCGTGCGCAACCAGCGCCTGCTGGAAATATTCGCGATCCCTGAGATCGAGCGTCCGGTCGGTTCGCAACGAGTCGCAGAACAGGCTGCCGTCCGGATTGATGGTCAAGATGCCGGTGTACCGCGGATACTCTTCGCGCACGGCCGACAGGAAGGCGGAGCAAGCCGCCTTGTCGCGCGTATCGAGATCGCGGGCGCGGGCGAGACCATAGTGAAGCTGGGCCGTGCCCTGAATTTTCTCGTCGAGGTCGCTTGAGATGTCGTTGGCGGTTGCCGACAGGCTGGCATGTGCGGCGTTGATTTCGCTTGCGCGATTCTGGACGAAGCGCAGTCCCACAAGGATGGCCGGCACCAGCATCGCGGCGATAACCAGTATCAATAGACGTGTGCGCAGGCTCATCGGTGCGTCGTTCCGCGCTCAAATCAACGGTTCGTTGAGGGGAGTGTGTACTCCCAGCGTTGCGCCAAGTTGATCGAGATGAGCATAGCCCCGCTGCACAATCATGCAATCAGATCATTGATCACATCGGCAAGCGGGCGTTCGTCGCCGTCGAAACTGGCGATCATCGCCGCCAGCATCGCGTCTGGATTCAGTTTTTCGATTTTGAGCGGATGGCCCGCATAGTCGGCGACCAAGGCGAAGAAGGTAAGCTGCGACCGTCCGTTTCCTTCGCGGAAGGCATGAATCGCATTCAGCTCCGCCAGGAAATGTGCCGCTTGGTCTGCGAACGTTTTTGCATCGAGATTCCGAAGGTGATCCGCCGATCGCAAGTCGTCGAACAGCTTATTCGCTTGCCCTTCGATGTTTTCGGGAAAGCAGAATGGATTGCCACCCTTCGCGATCCTGACTGTGCGAGGCTGTCCCGCCCACTGGTATACGTCTTGAAACAGATGGTGATGGATGGACTTGTAGTGTTCGAAGTCCATCGATCCCTCTGGTAATGGTTCTTCGGCTCGTGCGCTGGAAATTTCCGCTTCGAACGCGTCGAGTTCGGCTTGGTTCTGCAAGTCGAGCTTGTTCACCAGCACGGTCGAGTTCTTGTAGGTGTAGGGATCTTCGATCGCATCATACATGCGGTCGGTCAGCCCTTGCGATGGCTGCGAATGATTGCCTGACGATATTCTTCCGCCGTGAGGCCTTTGGTTCGCGCATCGCTGGCGCGTTTTTTCATTGCCGGCGTGAGCTCGATACCCTCGACTTTGCTGATCTTGGCAAAGCCATCGCTTCCGAGCACGAACCGCCCAGACTTCGCACCTTTTGTCGCAACGTTCTTCTGCTTCGCCATCGCTGCAGGGTACCACGAGTCGTCGCCAAAAGCACGCACTGCGTGCGCCAGAATCGGCACGCTAGTGCTGGGGAGGAGGGCCACCGCCTAGGGCGTCCCGATCCCCAATTCCTTCAGCGCGGCCAGCATCCGCTCCGGCGGCTGCATCTTGATTGTCAGCGCGTTGCCGGTCTCCAGCAGGCTCTTCAGGCTCGACAGGATTGCGGGCCAGCCTGTACGTCCGCCGGACAGGATGTCGTCGCTGATCTCCCGGTCATGCGATTGCAGCATCGTCAGTTTGACTACATCGCCGGCCCGCTCGATCTCGTAGGTGACCAGCGTCGGCCCGAGCTTTTCGAGCAGCGCCGGCCAGTTGACGTTGAAGGTGACGGTGAGCTTCCTCAGCGGTTCGCACTCGATCACCTCGCCCGAGATATGCAGTGCGCCGTCCGGCGTGCGCATGATGAAGGCGCCGCCGACCCTGAGATCGACCTCGACCGCCTGGCCGGAGAAATACTGCCTGGAAAACTCCGCTTGCGTCAGCGCCTCCCACACTTTCTCCGGCGTCGAGGCGATGTAGATCGTGTAGGCAATGGCGGGCTTGAAGTCTTTGATGTTCATGACACACCTTCGATGCCGAGAGCGGAAACCGGAATTTCGAGCGCAGTGCCGGATTCCAACAGGCTCTTGAGACTGGACATAATGGCCGGCCATCCCTTGGAGATGCCGTCCAACAGCTTGCTGCCCTCTGCAAAACCTTCATGCGTGAGCGTGAGCTTCACGAATCTGCCGTGCTGCTCGATAGTGAAGACCACCTTCGTAGCCTTCTCGTTGCGGTATGCCTCGTTGGTCACGTGCTTGAAAGTGTAGGAGAGCCGCCGCGGCCGATCGGCCTCGAGAATCTCCCCGGTATCGGTCGTGGTGCCGTTCATGACCAGCGCCAGCGCCGAACCAACCTTCCAGTCGGATTTCAGCTCGGTGCCGAACCAGTAGCGTTTGGAGAATTCGCTGGACGTCAGTGCCTCCCACAATTTCTCCGGCGTGGTCTCGATATAGATGACGTAGACGAATTCCGGCTTACTCATCACGCTTCTCCAACCGTCGTTTCAACTCAGAGAGCGCGGCGAGTTTCCCGCGCTCGAATTTCTTGATCCAGCGTTCGCCGATCTGATGGATCGGAACCGGATTGAGATAATGCAGCTTCTCGCGGCCATGCTTGTGCGTCGTGACGAGGTTGGCCGCCTCGAGAATCCCAAGGTGCTTGGTCACGGCCTGTCGCGTCATCGCAAGCCCGTCACAGAGTTCGTTGAGCGTCTGTCCGCTTTTGGCGTGAAGCCTGTCCAACAAAGAGCGCCGTGACGCGTCGGCGAGCGCCTTGAAGACCTCATCCATGCCAAGAATAATAGGCAACCAAATAGTTGCATGTCAAGGGTGTGTTTTGGACCTCAAGGATGTGTTATCGTGCCGTTAGCCAACGCAGATTGGTTTTGAACAGTCGGGGTGGAACATGAGTGATCGCCTCAAACTCGCGGCCTCTTTCACCGTCTGTTTCCTAGCATCGTCAGGCATCGCTCTCGCGCAGCAACAAGTGATTGGGGCGCCGCCTGAAGCGCTCAACATGAAGCTGGTTGGAACCAGCGATCTGCAGGCGCGCAGCGCCTACCAGCCCACCATCCACCATCAGGGCGATCGCTGGATCGCCTATATCGGCCATCACGGCGGCAGCGACGAGATTCCCGCGCCGGTCAATCCGCAGACCGGTAAGACTGAGCCGAACGGCACGTCGATCGTCGACGTCACCGATCCCTCACAGCCGAAATATCTGCGCCACCTTCCGGGTCAGGAGGGCAAACAAGAAGGCGGCGGCGCGCAGATGGTGCGGATTTGCGACGGCAAGGCGCTGCCGAAGGGCGATCGCAACGCGGTTTATATGCTGCGCACCTTTGGCGGCGAGGCGCATGAAATCTGGAACGTTGCCGATCCCATTAGTCCCGTATTGATGACGCGGATTGCGGGATTAAAGGACACGCACAAGAGCTGGTGGGAATGCGACACCGGCATTGCCTTCCTGGTCTCGGGTGCGCCGGACTGGCGAACGCGCCGCATGACGCAAGTCTATGATCTCTCCGATCCCGCGCATCCGCAAAAGATCCGCGATTTCGGCCTTCCCGGCCAGGAGCCGGGCTCGACCGGTGCGGTGCCGACCGAATTGCACGGGCCGATCTCGACGGGACCTTCCGGCAACCGGGTCTATTTCGGCTACGGCACCAACAAGGGCGGGATTTTGCAGATCGTCGATCGCGAAAAACTGCTTAACGGGCCCAAAGAGCCAACCCCGGACAATCTGCGCGCGCCGGAAATTGCGCGGCTGACCATGTCGCCATTCAACGGTGCCCACACGACGTTTCCGATGCCGGGCATGCCGATTGCGGAATTCGCGCGCGACAAGGACGGCAAGACCCGCGACATCGTGATGATCGTCGATGAGGCGATTTTGAACGAATGCAACGAGCCGCGGCAGATGGTGTGGTTCGCTGACGTCACTGTCGAGAAGGCGCCGATGATGATTTCGAACTACACCGTGCCGGAGGCGAGCGGAACGTTCTGCGAGCGGGGCGGGCGGTTCGGCGCGCATTCTTCCAACGAGAGCATGGCGCAGGTCTTCTACAAGAAGATGGCCTTCATCGCCTTCTTCAATGCCGGCGTCCGCGCGCTCGACATTCGCGATCCCTATCATCCCAGGGAAGTCGGCTATTTCATCCCGTCGATTACGGCGGCGACCGACAAGCGCTGCGTCAAGATCGACGGCAAGGATCGCTGCAAGGTCGCGATCCAGACCAACAATGTCGAAACCGACGAACGCGGCTACATCTACGTTGTCGATCGCGCCAATACCGGCCTGAACATTCTGGAACTGACCGGCCCGGCGCGCGCCGTCGCCGGCCTGCCGTGAGGAGGCGGTTATGCGTCGATGGCCGGTCATCGTTGTTGCGGCCGTGGCGCTCGGTGCGTTGTCGGGCGCCGCGGCCTACCAGCACATCGTGCCGCGCCAAGGCGAACAGAAAGGCTCGTGGCAGGAGATCGCCTGGTCATTCCCGCGCGACGGCTGGCCCGCGGGACGCGCCTTTCGTTGCCGCGGCGCGTCGTGTGGCGATGGCGTCGAGGTATACGTTCGGCCGAAAATCGGTTTCTGCAACTGCGACCGCGGCGTCGCGGACGACGACGAAGTCGATCGTGTCGCCGATCTCGACCTGCTCAGCGAGCGCTTTACGCCGATCCAGGCGGGCGATGTCATCAGTGTCGCCGATATGCCGGGACGTAGCCGCGCCTATGATCTCAAAATGACCGGCGGCACGCGGCATGCCGCCGTCGGCATCGCAGTGTCGCGCCGTTGCGACCTGCTGGTCGCAGTCGCGCATGGCAAGGGCGACGCGATGAGGGTGCGGCGGGAGGCGCTGCAGTTGCTTGGCGAAGATGAAATGACGCGGTGGATGATGGCCGCAATGGAGGCACGGTAGCGCCGCTCGTTCTTGTCCCCCGCGAAGAGCGGGGAAAAGCGCGGCTTCCATCTCTCGCCCCCGTCATGCATAATGACGTAACCGCTCTCCCACCGAGTTCATCCCCATGTCCCTTCAGGTCTATCTCGCCTTTGTCGCCGCCTGCATTGCGCTCGCGCTGTTGCCGGGTCCCGTCGTCACGCTGCTGATCGCGAACGGCCTGCGGCACGGCACCCGCGCGGCGCTGATCAATTGCGCTGGCGCGCAAACCGGCCTCGCCATCGTGATCGGCATCGTCGCGGTCGGGCTGACATCGCTGATGGCGACGATGGGCTACTGGTTCGACTGGGTGCGCTTTGCCGGCGCCGCCTATCTGATATGGCTCGGCATCAAGCTGATCTGGCAGCCTGCGGAGGGCGTCAACGCCGACGAGCCGCCACCGCCGCCGCGCGGCGGATTTTTCCTGCAGGGCCTGCTGGTGCTGCTCTCCAATCCGAAGGTGCTGGTGTTCTTCGGTGCGTTCATTCCGCAGTTCATGGATATGGAGAAGGACCACTTCCCGCAGGTGGCGCTGCTCGGCGTCACCTTCATGGTGATCGCGGCATCGACCGACGCGGTCTACGCGCTGCTGGCCGGACGCGCGCGAATGTTCTTCTCCAAGCAGCGGACGCGGCTGGTGTCGCGCGTCTCCGGCGGCTTCATGATCGGCGGCGGCATCTGGCTGGCACTGACGCGGGCGCGGTGAGCGCATCGCCGGGCTAATCAGCGCAATCAAACCAATGTCTGCGCCCGCAGCGTCACTTCGATCTCCCCAAGTATCCGTGCCAGCCGCTCCGCCCAGGCTTTCTCGCCGGCGGGATCCGAAATCAAATCCTGACGGATTTCGATCCCTGTATTCATCAGCCCGCGCGCCTCGCCATGCACGGGGATCGTGTAGTCGGTCTCGTCGCTGACCGCATAAGGCTCGTTGTCGCCGACCACCAGATCGCCCTCGGCGCGCAACGCTTGCAGCAAGCGCGGCGGCAGATGCTTGTCGCGGTGGTAGAGCGCGCCTATGTGCCAGGGTCGTACAATCCCGGCATAGACCGGCGTGAAACTGTGCAGCGACACCAGCACCGTCGGCATCGCAGCGTTTCCGCGCTGGTCGATGATCTCGTCGATGCGCCGGTGGTAGGGATCGAAGATCTGCGCCCGCCGTATCGCGGCGGCCTCGCGCGAAATGCCTTCATTGCCGGGAATCGTGGTCGCCTCGCTGATGCGCGGGATCGAGCTTGCGACGTGCGGCGGGCGGTTGCAGTCGATGACGAGCCGTGAGTAGCGCTGCACGATCAGATGGGCATCGAGATGTTTTGAGAGCGCTTCCGCGACGCCGGCAATTCCGATGTCCCAGGCGATATGGCGTGTCAGTTCGCTCTCTGGCAGGCCGAGGTCGCCGAGCACGCGCGGAATGAGCCTTCCATAGTGATCGCACGTAAGCAGAAACGGCGAGCGGCCGGTGGTGTTGAATTCGTGGACTGGAGGAACATCCTCGGCGCTGAGGAGCAGGGCGGTGCCGGCGGCGTCGTTCAACGTATCTTCCTTGAGCGTTGCTGGTCGAGGAGACGTATCCGAATCGATAATGGCTTAACGATGCCGCTCCGGGTGCTTCCCCACAAGACGGTTTTGGCGATAGGCCGCCCGGCGGATTGCATCGCGTCGCGCGCGATGACATAGAAAACCCATGATTTCAGATCGACTGTTCGTCTACGGCACGCTGATGCGCGGCTTCGACCATCCGATGGCGCAGCTATTGTCACGCAGTGCGGATTTTTTGGGCACGGCCACCTGCCGCGGCCGGCTCTATCTCATCAAGCATTATCCGGGGCTGGTGCTTTCGGATGACGCCAGCGACGTCGTGTTCGGCGAACTCTATCGTTTGCGCGATCGCGACGCGTTGCTGGCCGAGTTCGACATGTATGAGGCCTGCGGCGCGGGCTTTCCGGAACCGACCGAATACATCCGCCGCATGCTGCCGCTGTCGCTGGAAGACGGCGCCGCCGGCGAGGCATGGACCTATGTCTACAACTGGCCGGTCACCGGCCTTCCGCGCATCGCCTCGGGGAAGTTTCTGGAGCGGTAGGAAGAATGCGCGGCTTCGTCTCAGCATTTTCGGTCGTCATACGATGGCGAGTCACCCAGCATCCAGCCGCTCGCGCTCCAATCTGATATCCACCTCGCGCTCGACATAGCGCCATTCCTCGGTCGCGCGCAGCGTGCGGACCAGCTCCTCGAACTCCTCGGCATGCTCGGGCGCGTATTCGAACCAGGTCAGGAAGTCGAAGGGCTCGCCGAGATCGCGGCTGTGATAGAGCTGGCGGGCGATCGCCGGCAGGTATTTCAGGCTGTCGGCGATGTGGTGTGATCTATCCTCAAAGATCTGACGCCGCTCCTCCTGCGTCAGCTCCCACCACGCCGCCGATTTCTTGATCGGGATCAGCGCCGCATTGGTCGCCTCAGGTCGGCCGATCTCGGCCCGCACGGCGTCAAGCTGCGTTTTCTCGGCGCGCTCGGTATAGCGCAGATGGCTGGCGAAGCCGGCCAGCCGCCACGAGGTCGGCGAGGGCAGGATCGGCAGCGTGATCGACAGCGAATGCACGACCGACAGCGAAGGCGTCGGCGAAAGCGACGCGCCCTTGACCGGCGCAAACCGCGTCACCCGCCACGCCCCGCTCCTGCCACCCCGGAACACCGTGAACATACGGGACATGGAAGCGCGGAACTGGCGGCGATTCAAGCTTGCGCTGTCATTCCGGGGCGCGAAGCGAACTATGGGGCGTCCTTGCGCCCCTGAGAATCTCGAGATTCCGGGTTCGATGCTTCGCATAGCCCCGGAATGACCGAAGGGGCTGTGAATAGCGGCGAGAAATCCCGCCGACTTCGCCTTTTAGCGGCCCGGCCCTATATCCATGATCGGTTGGCACGGCCCTACGATTCGGCAAAAACTCCATCCATGCGCTTCACGCCCCAATTTCTCGACGAACTGCGCGCCCGGCTTCCGGTTTCGGAAGTCGTGGGCCGGCGCGTCAAGCTGAAGAGGGCGGGGCGGGAGTTTAAGGGGCTGTCGCCGTTCCAGCAGGAGAAGACACCCTCTTTCACGGTCAACGACCAGAAGCAATTTTACCACGACTTCTCCACCGGAAAGCACGGCAACATTTTCGACTTCGTCATGGAGACGGAAGGCGTCTCGTTTCCGGAGGCCGTCGAGCGCCTCGCCGCCATGGCCGGCCTGCCGCTGCCGGCGGCAACGCCAGATGCCGCGCGCCACGAGCAGCGCCGCAAGACGCTGCATGACGTGATGGAACTCGCGGCAAAATTCTTTGCCGATACGCTGGCCTCGCGCAACGGGGCGAAGGCGCGCGGCTATCTCGCTGACCGCGGCATTTCGCTGGCGACGCAATTGCAGTTTCGCCTCGGCTATGCCCCGGGCGAGCGCTTTGCGCTGAAGGAGCATCTGGGCGCGCAGGGCATTTCCACCGACGACATGGTGGAAGCGGGGCTGTTGGTCTCCGGCGAGGACAAGCCCGTTCCCTTCGATCGCTTCCGCGACCGCGTGATGTTTCCGATCGCCGACGCCAGAGGCCGCGTCATCGCCTTCGGTGGCCGCGCGCTGGAAAAGGACGTTCCGGCAAAGTATTTGAACTCGCCGGAAACCCCGCTGTTTCACAAGGGCGACAATCTCTACAACCTTGGCCCCGCGCGACAGGCGGCGCATGACGGCTCGCCGCTGATCGTTGTCGAAGGCTATGTCGACGTCATCGCCATGGTCACCGCAGGCTTTGCTGGTGCGGTGGCGCCGCTTGGCACGGCCTTGACCGAAAACCAGCTCGCGCTGCTCTGGAAGATGGCGGACGAGCCGATCCTTTGCTTCGACGGCGATCGCGCCGGGCAAAAAGCAGCGTACCGCGCTGCCGACCTCGCGCTGCCCAATCTCGCGCCCGGCAAAAGCCTGCGCTTCGCGCTGCTGCCGGAGGGACAGGACCCCGATGACCTCGCCCGCACCGGGGGCCGGGTTGCGATCGAGGAGGTGATCGGCGCCGCGCGCGGGCTCGCCGACATGATCTGGTCGCGCGAGATCGAGGGCGGCACGTTTGCGACCCCCGAACGGCGCGCCGCGCTGGAAGCGCGTATCAACGAACTCTCTAACGGCATCCGCGACGAGGTCGTGCGCCGCTACTACCGCCAGGATCTCGCCGAGCGCCTGCAGCGCACCTTTGCGCCCGATGCCGGCCGCGGCGGTTACGGCCGGGGTAATTTCCGACCCGGCCGCCCCGAATCACCCCGCGCCTTTGCCCCGCGCGGAGCGGGCCCGGCCGGCCGGTTCGCCCCCCGCGGCGGCCGCCCGCCGGGGATCGCTTCGGGAATCGCCCCCGGCCCCTACCAGGCGGCGAGCCCCCAGCTTGCGACCAGCCCGATCATGCGCGGCCAGCGCAGCGCGATGTCCCGCCGCGAGGCCTTGATCCTGCAATCCCTGATTAACCACCCCTGGCTGCTGCACGATCATCTGGAGGAAGTGGCCGCCCTGGAACTGGCGCATCCCGAGGCCAACAAGCTCCGCGCCGGCATTATCGCAGCCTTCGCCAACGACCATCACCATTCCCCCGACGTCGAAGAGCAGGCCGAAAAAATGCGCGCCGATCTTGAGGTGCGCGGATTAAGCGAGGTTCTTCAACGGGTTGAACGGGCGATTACGACCGCGGCGGTCTGGGGCGCCAAGCCCGGCGCGGCCCGCGAAGACGTTTTGGCCACTTGGCAGCAACTCGTTGTCTTGCATCAGAAAACGCACGCCCTACTTAGGGAGAAGAAAGATGCCGAACTGGCATTGGCCGAGGAGACCAGCGAGGCCAATCTGGCATGGCTGAAGGATGTCGGCGCCCGGCTGGACTCCATCGACGGCACCGAGGCCCTGATTGAGGGTTTTGGCGAGCTTTCGGGCCGGTTCCGCAAAAGCGTTTGACGATTAAAAAATGATGCGGACGGCCTTGGCCGAGCCCGCGAAAAGACTCGCCAAATCCATGATTTGGCGGCAAAAACAGGGTTAAGCAAAGCTTAAGGGCCTTCGGGCTACGAAAGACAGATACCGGTGATGCGGAAGGCAGGGGTGGCGATAGTCTGCGCCGCCCTTTGCGCGTCGTAACCATGGTGCGGAAAAGCGGGTGCCGCTTTCGACCGATCATGCGAAGGCGAATGAACAGAGCAAGGTGACGATCGAACGACGTCATCTCGAACGAATTGAGTTGAAGAGCGCGGGCGGCGACGCACGCCCGCATGAAGCGCGTTTCGGGAGCTTGATGAATGGCCACCAAGGCAAAGACGCTGCAGGTTAAGGACAAGGAAAAAGACGACAAGGCAGCGGACGCCCCTGAGAAGGATAGCCCCGACGCGCCGTCGCCGTTGCTCGACCTGTCCGATGCCGCGGTCAAGAAGATGATCAAGCAGGCCAAGAAGCGCGGCTTCGTGACCTTCGATCAGCTCAACGAAGTCTTGCCGTCCGACACCACCTCGCCCGAACAGATCGAGGACATCATGTCGATGCTCTCGGACATGGGCATCAACGTCTCCGAGGCCGAGGAGGCCGACGAGGAGGCCGAGAAGGAAGAAGCCGACGACGACACCGACAACGAGCTTGTCGAGGTCACGGCGAAGGCTGTCACCGAGGTCAAGAAATCCGAGCCCGGCGAGCGCACCGACGATCCCGTCCGCATGTATCTGCGCGAAATGGGCACGGTGGAATTGCTGTCGCGCGAAGGCGAAATCGCGATCGCCAAGCGCATCGAGGCCGGCCGCGAGGCGATGATTGCGGGTCTCTGCGAAAGCCCCTTGACCTTCCAGGCCATCATCATCTGGCGCGATGAACTCAACGAAGGAAAGATCTTCCTTCGCGACATCATTGATCTCGAAGCCACCTATGCTGGCCCCGACGCCAAGAACAACATGAACCCGGCGATGATCGCCGCCCCCGCAGGCGACGGCCAGGCCGCCAACGGCGAAGCCGCGCCCGCGCATGTCGCGCCGCCGGCTGCTCCCCCGTCGCCGACCCCGTTCCGCACAGCGCCCGCGGGCGATGCGGAAACCGAGGAGAAGGATCCGGCGGAAGCTGCCGCCGAAGGCGACATGGATGACGACGAGTTCGAAAACCAGATGTCGCTGGCCGCGATCGAGGCCGAGCTGAAGCCGAAGGTGGTCGAGACCTTCGACAAGATCGCTTCCGAATACAAGAAGCTGCGCCGCCTGCAGGAGCAGGACATCGCCAACCAGCTTCAGAGCGAGTCGCTCTCGCCCTCGCAGGAGCGCAAGTACAAGAAGCTGAAGGACGAGATCATCGTCGAGGTGAAGTCGCTGCGGCTGAACCAGGCCCGCATCGACAGCCTCGTCGAGCAGCTCTACGACATCAACAAGAAGCTGGTCTCGTTCGAGGGCCGCCTGCTGCGCCTCGGCGACAGCCACGGCGTCGCGCGCGAAGACTTTTTGCGCAACTACCAGGGCTCGGAGCTCGATCCGCGCTGGCTCAACCGTGTCTCGAAATTATCGGCCAAGGGCTGGAAGAATTTCGTCCATCACGAGAAGGACCGCATCAAGGAGCTGCGCCACGAGATCCAGTCGCTGGCGGCGTTGACGGGGCTTGAGATCGGCGAATTCCGCAAGATCGTGCACGGCGTGCAGAAGGGCGAGCGCGAGGCGCGCCAGGCCAAGAAGGAAATGGTCGAGGCCAACCTGCGTCTCGTGATCTCGATCGCCAAGAAGTACACCAACCGCGGCCTGCAGTTCCTCGACCTGATCCAGGAAGGCAACATCGGGTTGATGAAGGCGGTCGATAAATTCGAGTATCGCCGCGGCTACAAGTTCTCGACCTACGCCACGTGGTGGATCCGGCAGGCGATCACGCGCTCGATCGCCGACCAGGCCCGCACCATCCGCATCCCCGTGCACATGATCGAGACCATCAACAAGATCGTGCGCACGAGCCGCCAGATGCTCAACGAGATCGGCCGCGAGCCGACCCCGGAAGAGCTCGCCGAAAAGCTCGGCATGCCCCTGGAGAAGGTTCGCAAGGTCCTGAAGATCGCAAAAGAGCCGCTCTCGCTCGAAACGCCTGTCGGCGACGAGGAAGACTCACACCTCGGCGATTTCATCGAGGACAAGAACGCGATCCTCCCGATCGATGCGGCGATCCAGTCCAATTTGCGCGAAACCACCACGCGGGTCCTGGCCTCGCTCACCCCACGCGAAGAACGCGTGCTCCGCATGCGCTTCGGCATCGGCATGAACACCGACCACACGCTGGAAGAAGTCGGCCAGCAGTTCAGCGTGACCCGCGAGCGCATCCGCCAGATCGAAGCCAAGGCGCTGCGCAAGCTGAAGCACCCGTCAAGAAGCCGGAAGCTGCGGAGCTTTTTGGATAACTAGTACTGCCTGTCATTGCCGGGCTTGCTTGCCCGGCGAAGCCTCGGCGAAGACGGGACCCGGGCATCCATCGAAACAACAGCGGCGGGCAAAAGCCCGCCGTTTTTGTTTAGCTAGCTCGCAGCAAATTTTTCACGCCAGCGCCCGGGGCCACCCCTCTCCCCAACCCTCCCCCGCAAGGGGGGAGGAGTCCTGCCAGCGTGCTCGCCTCACATTGCATTACGGCCTTGCTTCACATTGCGTCATGGCCATCCCTGGCGTCAGGGACGCATCGGCGGCAGGGTTCCCTCTCCCCTTGCGGGAGAGGGTTAGGGAGAGGGGTGCCGCTTGCTCCGCTGGTCATTGAGCAAGTGGACAACACCGCTCTCTGCCGATCGCGACGTTGGTTGATGCAACCGGACCTTGCCTGCGAGGCTACTTCTTCTTCGCGCCGACCCGGCTGATGCTCTTGATCTTGAGCTGCGGGCGGCCGGACTTCTCGGCGATCTCGCGGTCCTGCTCCATGATGTAGCCGCGCGCCGGCTCGTCGCCGTCGAGCCCGCCGAGCAATTCGGCAGGCACGCGCCGGTTGGAGCGCTGCGAGTCGTCCTCATAGACGACATTGAAAAAGGCGAACTCGCCCTTGGGATTGGTCCCGGGTTTCTTTGGCATGCGCGGCTTGTCCTCGATAGAGGCGCCGCTGTCAATCATCCTCGCTGCGCGCCGGCCTGCCTTGCGAGACGGCGTGGACGCGATTTATCTATGACCGCTTTGCCGGCATACTGTTCGCCCGGAACGAACGGAAGGGGTGGTGGTGATGCTGGCAACCTCCCACGCGAAGAGCAACCTCAAGCCGGTGCTGATGGCCTGCTGCCTTGCCATGCTGGCGGTGGGCGACAACAGCACGGCGATCATGGCGGCGCTTCCCGACATGAAGGGCAGCCTGCAGCTTGGTCCGGCGGAGCTCGAATGGGTGGTCAATGCCTATCTCCTGACCGCCGCCATCTTCATCATTGTCGGCGGCGGCGCGGCGGATCAGCTCGGCGCGCGAAGGTCCTCGATTGCCGGCATCGCCGTGTTCGCACTTGCGTCGCTGCTCATCGCGCTGGCGCCGGTCGGCTTCGTGGTGGTCGGCGCGCGGGCGCTGCAAGGGCTGGGAGCCGCGTTTGCGGTGGCCGGCACGCTTGCGGCGGTGACCGAAGCCGCACCTGACGAGCGGCGCCCCGAGGCGATCGGCGCCTGGACCGGCTTTCTGATGCTCGGCTTCAGCATCGGGCCGCTCGTCGGCGGAGCCGTGACGCATTACGCGGGCTGGCGCTTCATCTTCTGGCTGAACGTCATTGCGATGGTGCCCGCCGGCCTGATGCTGCTGCGGCATCCCGGCGCCGGCGGCCGGCGCGCGATTTCGATGGACTGGGTCGGACTTGGCCTTCTCGCACTCTTCATGGTGACGTTGATATCGGGATTGCAGGCGTTGGCGCATGTCCGCACCAACCCGTTGTCTGCCATCGTCCCGCTTGTGCTGGCGGCGATCGCGTTTCCTCTATTGCTGCGGACGGAGATGCGGCGCCCTCAGCCGCTGGTCGACTTCGGCCTGTTCGCGAACCGGAATTTCGCGATTGCCGCCGGCCTCTTGTTTCTCGTGATGTTCGACATCATGACGCTGCTGCTTTACTACAACCTCTTTGCGCAGGCCGCTGATGGGCTTGGCATGTCCGCCGTAGCGGCGGGCCTTTCCCTTGTGCCGCTCTCGATTGCGCTGTTTGCCTTCGCGCGCGCGGCTCCCTTGATTGCAACGAGGATCGGTATGCGGCGCATGCTGACAGGCGGATCGCTGCTCCTCGCCGTCGGCTGCGCCATCATCTGGTTGTCGTTTCAGACGAACGCAAAGTTCGCGCTGCTGATGCCCGGCCTGTTTGTCGCCGGCGCAGGGATAGCACTTGTCTACGCATCGGCGCCGCGGCTCGGACTTGCGACACTGCCACCGCTGCAGGCGGGGAAGGGCTCCGGCATGCTCAATTCGTGCAGCTTTCTCGGCGGAACGGTCGGGGTAACCTTCGGCGGCATCGTGTTCGCGCTGAGCGGATTATCCGGCGTGCTCGTGCTGCTAGGCGTTTCAGCGCTGGCGAGCGCCATGCTCTGCCTTCGGCTACGCGTGGATTGAAGCCCGCTCGTCTGAGTGAAATCTGCAAACCGGAATCCGGGAAACTCAACCGCATGCCGGATTTCCAGCACCTTCAACCGTGAGAAAAGCAATCGTGGCCGGCGCGATCTCGACCACACCCGGCGGCGATGTCACCGCCGAGACCTGCGGAAGATCGTCATTCGGGCCGAGCTCCAAAACCGTTCCATTCAGCTTCACGCCGGCGCTTTGCAGATGATCCGCCGACAGCGTGTAACGCTCGCTGGCCGCGGGCAACCGCAGCATTGCGGCGCTCGTCCTGTCCGTATTGATGGCCAGCAGCGTGACGGCGCCACGCATGCCTCGCCGGCAATGCGCGTAGAGGTGCACGCCATCGTGCACGCCGGCGTCGAGAACGGTCGTGCCCATCAGCCTGCGCCAAAGCAGCGCCGCCCAGTAGTTTGGCCGCGGCCGCAACGTCGTCTCGTCAAGCAGGCCGTAGTCGCTGGCAGCCAGTGTGTTGTGCGCCACCATCTGGACGCCCGCCCTGGCAAGGCGGCCCAGTTGATCGAGATATCGGAACGTATCGAGGAAAGTGGAAGCCCAGGGATTGCCGCCGCAGGCTGCCTCGGCGGTTTCGGTCAGCCACATCGGCTTGTCAGGCGCAAACTCGTCCCTCAGCGAGCGGTAGAACGCGAGCGTTTGCTCCGTGCTCGCTAGCCAGCTTTCCGAAAGCGCGGCCTTCTCCGTGGTTTGACCCGGAATCCCGGAGCATCGTTGCGAAAGGGCGCCGTAGTGATGATAGGAAAAAGCATCGATGCCGGGGCCGGATGCGGCAAGCAGATCCCGCGTACGAAGAAAATCGGAGCTGGATTGCGGGGGTGATTGCGACGCTGTCGTCTCGCCGATCGAACCGGGGCCGAGAACGATCACATCCGGTTCGCTGGCCCTGATGTACGCAACAAAGGCTTTGAAGTCCCGCCCGTATGCTGCCGCATCGTATCCTTTCGGCGCGCGCCCCATGGCGGCCAGCGTCGGTTCGTTCATGAACTCGGCGGCGGCAATTCTGCCACCGACGGATCTGGTGTAGGCGAACAGCCGACGCGCCTGATCGCTCTGCCATCGGCCTGCTGCGTCCCGGACACCGGGGCTTATGGCCATCGACGTCACGATCTCTGCGCTGACGGCGCGGGCAAAGTCGATGACGCCTTTCCAGCGCTCGCGGCTCAGCACCGCGCGGAAGCCATCAGGCGGCGTCGGCGGCGTCGCATCGTTTTCAGCAAAGTAGGTGCTATTGGCCCAGGTGCCGCTGACGCGCAGGTAGGCTGGGGCCAGCGCAGCGGCCAATATGCGCAGCCGGCGGTTCGACAGGTCGATAGGTGCCCGATACGCGTAGCGATCGGGGTTCGCGCCCGCCGGGATATTTTCGGCGTTATCGGCGCCCCGAGCAGATGGCGCCGAGGCACTCGCTTTGTAAGGTTTCCAGAACCGTCCGCCGGTGACCTCGACCATCTCCACATTGTACGATTGAAAGCGGGCGTCGACGGTGCCGAGACGCGGCAATCGTGAAGGGTCGACGGAAAGCGTTGGCGCTTGGGCGGCCGCGTTCGCGATTGCCGTGAGCGCGGCGATCGCAATTCCCATTCCGACTTTGAAGCCACTGGACCTGGTCATTGCCATTGTCCTTGTGAGGGCCAAGGCGGGCGTCGGGCCACGTGTTCCAGCTACGGCGCCACCAATTCGACGCGGTGGTTTAAGGAACGGCCAGCATATCGATCGATTCAAAATAGTCGCAATCATGGCCGTTTCGAGAGGCCAGGGGTTAGCAGATTCTGCCCATGCATCTGCCGCAACTCTCGAAGCGCGGCTGAGGACGTGCTAGAAACCGATGCGTACTTGCAGTGCTCTCTTAGGAACGGTCCTTCCATGCTCCGTATCGCATTTGCTTTCAGCGCCACCGTCGCATTGTTCGCATCCCTAAGCTCCTACGCCCACGCCGCCCAATGCGGCAGCTCGGCCGCCGGCTACGCCGCCTGGAAACAGGAATTCGCCGGCGAGGCCCGCGCCAAGGGCATCGGCGCATCGACCATCCAGGCCCTGATGGCGACGAACTACGCGCAGGCGACCATCAATGCCGACCGCGGCCAGCGCAGCTTCAATCTCTCGCTCGACCAGTTTCTCGCCAAGCGCGGCGCAACGACCATCGTCTCGCGCGGGCGCTCGCTGAAGCAATCGCAAGCCGCTCTGTTCTCTTCCATTCAGCAGCGCTACGGCGTGCCGCCGGGGCCGCTCATCGCGATCTGGGGCATGGAAACGGGGTTCGGCAGCCAGCGCGGCAATCAGAACATGCTCGCCTCGATCGCGACGCTCGCCTATGACTGCCGGCGCTCGGCCTATTTCACCGAGCACCTCTACGCGGCTCTGCAATTGATCGATCGCGGCGCGCTCCCTGCCAGCCAGCGCGGCTCGATGCATGGCGAAGTCGGCCAGACGCAGTTCATGCCAAAAGCCATTTTGGCTTACGGTACCGGCAATCTCGAAAACTCGGCCAACGCGCTGATGTCGACCGCGAACTTTTTGCGGGCGCATGGCTGGCGCGCGGGCGCCGGCTATCAGCCGGGCGAGCCGAATTTCGCCGCCATCCAGGCCTGGAATGCCGCCGGCGTCTATCAGAAGGCGATCGCGCTGATGGGCCGCCAGATTGATGGTGGGGAATAGGGGAGGCCGCTAGTTCTCTCCGTCGTCATGCCCGGGCTTGTCCCGGGCATCCACGTCTTCTCTTCCTTGGGGCGCCAAAGACGTGGATGGCCGGGACAAGCCCGGCCATGACGAGAACACCACAAGCTCCTGCCGCCCGCCGTTTTCCCATGGCATAACGGACGCGGGAATGAACAAGGGATTCGCATGCGCATATTTCGTTGGGCCATTTTTCTCGGTGCCGTCATCTTCTCCACCCCCACTTACGCCGCCCGCTGTGGCGGCGATTTCAACACCTTCGTTTCGGCGATGGCGGCGGAGGCGCAGGCCGCCGGCGTCTCGCAAGCGGTGATCGGCCAGGCCTTTGCCGGCATCACGCAGGATCCGGCGGTGCTCGTTTTCGACCGCCGCCAGCGCGGCACTTTCAACAAGACGTTCGAGCAATATGTCTCCACCCGCGTCGGCCCCGGACGCATCAACATCGGGCGCCAGATGCTGCTGAGGCACGCGTCACTGCTGGCGCGCATCGAGCAGAAGTTCGGTGTGCCGCCGCAGATCATCGTCGCGATCTGGGGGCTGGAGAGCGATTACGGCAAGGGCGACATCGGCAAGATGCCGGTGATCCGCACGCTGATGACCATGGCCCATGATTGCCGCCGCACCGAATTGTTTCAGGGCGAATTGCTGGCCGCGCTGAAGATCGTGCAGCGCGGCGATCTCCCGCTGCGCGATTTGATCGGCGCCTTCGCCGGTGAGATCGGCCAGACGCAATTTTTGCCGTCGTCCTACATCAAGTACGGCGTCGATTTCGACGGCAACGGCCATGTCGACCTGCGCCACAGCGTGCCCGACGTGCTCGCCTCCACCGCGAACCTGCTGCATGTGTCAGGCTTCAAGGCCGGCGCGCCATACGGCGAAGGCACTGCGAATTTCGAAGCCATGCGCGAGTGGAACAGGGCGACGATCTACCGCAAGACGATTGGGTATTTTGCGGACCGGCTGGTGGGGCGTTGATTCCGCTTGTCGTCACCCGCGAAGGCGGGTGACCCAGTATTCCAGAGACGATAGTGATAGAGCCGATAAGCCGCGGCGTACTGGATCCCCGCCTTCGCGGGGATGACAGCTTTGAGCGTCGACAGTGTCACTCACAAATGAAATCACTTACCCGCCTGCGCGCCCATCTTCCCGATCCGCTTCGCCAACACCGCCCAATAGGTCGCCGGGCGAAACCGCTGCAAGAGGTCCATGAACTTTGCGTCGTTGCCGATCAGAATGCGCGGCTGGTTTTTCTCGATGCCGAGAATGATGCGTTGCGCCGCGGCCGGCGGCGTGGTCCTGGCGATCGCATCGAAACGCTCGATCGATTCGGCGCGGCGCGCATTGTCGGCGATGCCGCTGCCGGTGCGGGAGTTGCGCACGATGTTGGTCAGGACACCGCCGGGATGCACCACCGAGAGCTTCACCGGGCTGTTCGCCATCGCAAGCTCATGCCGCAGGCTTTCCGAAAATCCGCGCACCGCGAACTTGGCGGCGCAATAGGCGGTCTGGCCCGGCGGGGCGACGATGCCGAAGATCGAGGAGAGGTTGACGATATGCGCCTCCGGCCTCGTCGAAAGATGCGGCAGGAAGGCGCGTGTGCCGTGCACCACGCCCCAGAAATTGATGTTGATCAGCCATTCCATCTGCGCCTGGTCGACCTCGTTGAAGGCGCCGAGCAGCGCGACGCCGGCATTGTTGATGACGATGTTCAGTTCCGGATGCGCGGCGATTGCCGCGTTGGCAAATTCCTGGATCTGGGCGGGCTCGCCGACATCGACGCGGTGGATCGTTACCTTGCGCTTGTTCGCTTTTCCGATCTCGGCGGCCACCTGCTGCAGCCCGGCCTCGTCGCGGTCGGCGAGCGCGAGATCGCAGCCGCGCGCGGCCAGTTCCAGCGCCAGCGCACGGCCGATGCCGCTGGCGGCGCCGGTCACGGCGGCCGCACTTCCAGATATCGCGGTCATGTCGGATCGAACTCCTTGCAGGTCGGGGATAGGTGGGTTCCTGCAAACTTTCGCAAATTGGAACCGAACCATAAAGCGGTTTCCGCGCTTAGTGTCGAATACCCGACAGAGGGGCGGCATCGCCAGCCGACGCGATTCTGAGAGGAGGCTCACATGGGACAATCCAAACCCCATCGCGCAACGGCCCTGATCGTCGAGGACGACCCGATGCAGCGGAACATGATCTGCCTGCTGCTGGAGGAGAGTGAGGTCGATGTCATCGAATGCGAGAGCGCCGAGGCCGCTGAGCTGGTGCTGGAGCGCGCTGCCGGCAGTCTGGTCTTGATGATGACGGACGTGCAGCTTGCCGGCAACATGGATGGCGTCGAACTCGCGCACATCGCCCGGAAGTACAATCCCGAGATGGGCGTGATCGTCACCTCGGGCAAGCCGCTGCATCAGGAATTGCCCGACGGCGTGCAGTTTTGGGCCAAGCCCTGGGCGCCGCTCGACGTGATCCGCGAGGCGGAGCGCATGGTCTATGCACGAGAGCACGGCGGCGAACCGCGCCCGTGAGCGCCGCCGCCCTGCTTTCGCGCCCGATGCCATCGTGTTAATGGCAGGGCATGACCCTGTCGTTCCTGTTGACCTCGCTGATCGTGGTCGCTTCCCCCGGCACCGGCGTGCTGTACACGCTGGCGGTGGCGCTGACGCTGGGCGCACGGCCGGGCATCGCGGCAGCCTTCGGCTGCACCCTCGGCATCGTGCCGCATATGCTGGCCGCCATGCTCGGGCTCGCCGCCGTGCTGCACACCAGTGCTCTGGCTTTTGCCGCGCTGAAATGGTGCGGCGTGGCGTATCTGCTTTACATGGCCTGGCAGGCGTTGCGCGAGACGGGCGCGCTTGCCATCGACACGCGCCCGGCCGCGAAGGCGCGCTCCAGCCGGCGCGTCATCGTCACCGCCGTCCTGGTCAACATCCTCAATCCAAAGCTCTCGATCTTCTTCCTGGCCTTCCTGCCGCAATTCGTCGCGCTCGACGAGCCGCATCCGCTGGCGCGGATGCTGGAATTGAGCGCGGCCTTCATGGCGATGACGTTTGCGGTGTTCGCGCTCTACGGCCTGTTCGCGGCCGCGATGCGCGACCGCGTCATCACCCGGCCGAAGGTGATGGCCTGGCTGCGCCGCAGCTTTGCGGCGGGATTTGCCGCGCTCGGGGCGAAGCTGGCGCTTGCGGAGCGGTAGATTTTTTCGCGCGACCGTCATTGCAGGCGCAGCAACGCGATCCGTATTGAGTTCGCCGCCGCAAATAAAAAGGCGGACCCGCGGCCCGCCATTCTCCAAAACTAGCCCGGAGTTGGGAGCCCGGGCGGAGCTGAGCACTCCACCCGGGCTGAAATTCACTTCTTCTTCGACTTCTTGGCCTTCTTGGCCTTCGCCTTCTTCGCCTTCTTCGCTTTCTTAGCCATAGTATCCTCTCAAGGTTTTCATGGATTGAAACGCGACACCGAGGCATGCTTGGCGGAGGGCCAGCCTCGCAACATCCTCGCACACGATCCCAGCAGATTCGCAGGCCGCTGCCGCGTGCCGTCATGGCGGTGTCATCATGTTATCCACAGTTGTTATGCGTTTTGATGCGATTTTTTGCCGAAACGAGCATCGCCGCTGCCGCTCGCATGCGCGCGCATCATGCTTAACGATGTCCGAACGCGCGCGATCTTCATCAATTCAAAACCACGGTTTGGATTGGCCGGCGGCGGTCAGGGTCCGTTAAGCGGCGCAGATGCATTTTGTCCCGTAAGACGACGGAGTTCGTCGTGGGGACGCCTCGAGGCGCGCAGGTCTTGAGCAGTCGTTAGACAACAGGGGAGACGGGACGCGCGCGCGTCCTGAGTTCGCGATGCTGAGCGTTCCGACGCTGTGGACGGTGTTCGTCATCAATTTTCTCGCGCTGGGCCTGATCTGGGCCTACGTCATGCGATGCTATCCGTCGTTCGAGGCCGCGCGGTTCTGGACCGGCTCGGCATTCGTCGCGGCGGCGGGCGCTGCGATGGCGATGCTGCGCGTAGTCTTCCCGGATTCTCTCGTGCCGTTGCTGTTCGCCGGCACCGCGCTGGTACTGGCGATCTGCCTTGCCACGATGGGAATTCAGAAATTCTTCACCCGGCCCGTTTCGTGGCTTCACACCGCGTTGACGTCAGGCCTTGCGTTTGTCGGTCTGTCCTTTTTCATTTTCGTCTACGACAGCATACCGGCGCGGATGACCGTCTTCACGATCGCGCAGACGCTGCCGATGGCGCTGGGCCTGAAACTGCTGCTCAGCCGGCATGACGGCCGCGCCAATCCGGGCGCCCGGCTGGCCGGCATCGTCACCATCGTCATCATGGCGATTTTCGCGGCCCGGCTGTTCGCCGCGGTGACCGGCATGGGCGGCGGCTTCTCCTACATGCATGTCAGTCCGGCGCAGTCGGTCGTCATCCTGGTGCTGGTGTTCCTGTCGATGTCGCTGAATTTCGGCTTCCTGCTGATGGCGATGGATCGGTTGCGCAACGAAGTCGCGGATCTGGCGCTGCTCGACGACCTTACCGGCGTCGGCAATCGTCGTCATCTGGTGCAGCGGCTCACGGAAGAATGCGCGCGCTCCGAACGCAGCGGTCAGCCCTTCGCGCTGTTGGTGATCGATCTCGACGGCTTCAAGGGCATCAACGACACCTATGGTCACGCCGCGGGCGACGCCTGCCTGCAGCATTTCACCCTGATGGCGCAAACCAGGCTGCGGCCTGGCGACATGCTGGCACGCACCGGCGGTGACGAATTCTGCATCGTGTTGCCGTCCTCGACGCTGCGCGAGGGCGCGATGATTGCGCGCCGCGTGCTGGAGGTCTGCCGCGCGGACGCCGAACAATGCACCGGCAACGACATTCCGATCGCCGTGTCGATCGGCGTCGCACAATGGACCCGCGAGATGGGCGGCTTCCCCGATCGCCTGATCGCCGCCGCCGACCACGCGCTGTACGACGTCAAGAAGGCCGGCCGGAACGGCTTTGCCGTCTACGATCCGGCGCCGCCGCTGGTGCCTGAAGCCGAAACGGAAGCGGAGGTGGCTCTCCGCAAGCGGGCCTGAGGCGTGCTACTAAGGTTCGGCACTGGACCTCGGTCATGAATTTTCGCCTCGTTGCGGCGGCACTGTTCGCTGTCTCACTTCCTGCCTGCGCCTCCGCGCAATCGCCCGACCTCGCCGCGATCGCGCGTTCGTCGGGCACGCCAGATATTCCCGGCTTGAAGATGGTCTGGCTGGCGCCATGGGGCGATCTCGCAAAGGCCCATCCCTGGCGCAACATCATCGTGCATCAGACCGAGGGACCGGTGGGCTCCGCGCGCGGCGGCGCGCTGGCGCAATCGAAGAACCCGACGCGGCGCGGCGTGATGGTCTGGGTCGAAACCGACGGCACGGTGTACTGGGCGGTCGGCGAACATCTCGTTCCGACGCATGGCGACGGCGCCAACCGCAACGACAACAAGTACATCGACAACGGCCCGACCTATCGCCAGGTGATCGGCAGCAATTCGGTCGGCGTCGAATTCGCCGGCAACTATCCTGATGTGACGCGGGGCCCGACGGATGCGCAAGTCGCGGCGTGGCGAATTCTGGTAAAGGTGCTGCGCGCGCGTTACGGCATTCCGCTCGATCGCGTCTATGCGCACAACTGGATCGACTTCAAGGACGCCCGCTATTGCGAAGGCTGTGCCCTGGCCAAGATGGCGCGGGAGTGGGGGGAGTAAGCCACCACTGTCATCGTCCGGCTTGACCGGACGACCCAGTATTCCAGAGACCGTAGTTATTGCGCGCAGTCTCACCACCGCCGCGGAGTACTGGGTCCCCCGCTTTCGCGGAGGACGACGGCCGAGTTAGTGGAGACAGGGTGCCACAAAACAAAAAGCCGGCGTTGCCGCCGGCTTTCGTTACTTGATACCTCTGCCGTGAATTAGTGCGCGGCTTCGAGTTCGGCTTCCTGCCGGGCAATCGTGCCCTTGACGGCCGACTGCACCTTTTCGAACGCACGGACCTCGATCTGCCGCACGCGTTCGCGCGAGACGCCGAATTCGGCGGCGAGGTCTTCCAGTGTCATCGGCTCTTCCGCCAGGCGCCGCGCCTCGAAGATGCGGCGTTCACGCGGGTTGAGCACGCCGATGGCGCCGTTCAACGCCTGACGGCGATGATCGAACTCCTCGTGCTCGGCCATCACGGCTTCCTGGTTGGGCGAGTTGTCGACCAGCCAGTCCTGCCATTCGCCGGCTTCGCCGTCGTCGCGGATCGGCGCGTTGAGCGAGGCGTCGCCGCCGAGACGGCGGTTCATGTCGATCACGTCCTGATCCGTCACGCCGAGACGCTTGGCAATCAGCTTTACCTGATCGGGGCGGAGATCACCTTCGTCCAGCGCGGAGATCTTGCTCTTCGCCTTGCGCAGGTTGAAGAAGAGCTTCTTCTGGTTCGCGGTGGTTCCCATTTTCACGAGCGACCATGAACGCAGAATGTACTCTTGAATCGAGGCCTTGATCCACCACATGGCGTAGGTGGCGAGACGAAAACCCTTCTCGGGCTCGAACCGCTTGACCGCCTGCATCAGGCCGACATTGCCCTCTGAGACGACCTCAGAGATCGGCAAGCCGTAGCCGCGATAGCCCATGGCGATCTTGGCCACGAGCCGGAGATGGCTGGTGACAAGGTGATGCGCCGCGTCGCGATCGTCATGCTCGCGCCAGCGTTTGGCGAGCATGTATTCCTGCTGGGGTTCCAGCATCGGAAATTTGCGGATCTCGGCGAGGTATCTAGAGAGACCGGATTCTCCATTGAGAACCGGTAACGTAGCTGTACGGGCCATTTGAGCGCCCTCCAGTGGTTCAGGCCCCCGATAGCGGCGGGCCCGGCAGGTGACCGCTGTGTTAAAGCCAATCACGCTGCGATGTTCCGCGTTGGATATTCAACGCGTATGCAACATAGCAAAACACGAACAAATAGGGAAGGAATGCTGACGTCACGTCCCCGTGTGGCAGGAATAACCTATTGGCATAGCTTATGTTTCCTGAAAAGCCTGCGTCATAGGGCCGCTTCCAGGGCGCTTTGCAGAAGGATGAGATCCTCCGGCAGAGGCGCCTCCCAATGCAAAAGTTCTCCCGTTCGGGGGTGTTCCAGGGCGAGCAGATAAGCGTGCAGGGCTTGCCGGCCGAGGGCGGTCAGCGCCGCCTGGCCCTCGGGGCCGAGGTGGCCGGCCTTGGTCTTGAAGTGCGGGCCATAGACGGCATCGCCCATCAGGGGGTGGCCGATATGGGCGAGGTGCACCCGGATCTGATGGGTCCGTCCGGTCTCGAGCTGGCAAGCGAGGAGGGAAGCGACCGGTTTGCCGTCGCGCCCCTGATAGGCCGCCTGCAATTCCCAATGGGTGACGGCCTCGCGTCCGCCCGGGCGCACCGCCATTTTTTCGCGGGCGTACGGATGCCGGTCGATCGGGGCTGTGACCGTGCCGCGCTGGCGGTTGGGTACGCCCCAGATGAAGGCCATGTAGCCGCGTTGCATCGGACCCGTGCGACCGTGATCGGCGAATTGCACGGTCAGCGATTGATGGGCGTGGTCGTTCTTGGCAACCACCATCAGGCCGGTGGTGTCCTTATCTAACCGGTGCACGATGCCCGGCCGCCGCACGCCGCCGATGCCGGAAAGGCTGGCGCCGCAATGCGCGATCAAGGCATTTACCAGCGTGCCACTCTCGTGGCCGGCGGCCGGGTGCACGACCAGCCCCTTCGGTTTGTCGATGACGATGATGTCGTCGTCCTCATAGACGATATCGAGCGCGATATCTTCGCCCAAAGGCTCCGGCGGAGCGGCTTCCGGGACGTCGATTGTGATCGTATCCCCCCGCGCGACATGATAAGCGGGGTCGCGGATGGGAGCGCCCTTGGCGGTAACGGAACCGGCCAGGATCAGCGCTTTCAACCGCGAGCGCGACAGTTCCGGGCGGAGCACCGCGAGCACGCGGTCGAGGCGAGGCGACCCCTCGTCGCCGCCGACGGTAACCTCCAGCCTTTGACCGCCGTTCGATGATCTCTGTTCCATCATGTTTGACGCATGATCCTCTCGGAAAACCGGTTTCCACTTTTCCGGATCATGCTCTAAAGAGCCTCGCATGACCGATACCGTTGCGCCCGAACCGACCCCCGAACAGGCCGCGCTGATCGCGCGGGTGCGGCGGATGATGCTGATCGCGGGCCTGACCTCGGCGCTTGCGGTGGCCGTGGTCCTGATCGCCGTCGGGTACCGTCTTTACCGCGGCGAGGGAAGCCCCACCCCTGGCACGACGGACATCACGGAAACCCTGCCCAAGGGCGCCCGCATCGTCTCGACCGCAGTCGCCGGCGAGCGGCTGGTGCTGACGCTGGATATAAGCGGGGTGACCGAAATCCGCACTTTCGACGCCAAGACGCTGAAACCGGCCGGAAAGCTCAGATTCGTCAACGAACCCTGAGGCAGGGCGGATCGGGCGTGCACCGGGTCAGCCCGAGGACCCGAAGCAACAGGGTTAACCACCCGTGCGAAGGCTGCAGACTTGCCTTGCCGACCGCACATTTCGAGGCTATTCCCTGAACCACACGCTCCCTTCGTCTAGCGGTTAGGACGCGGCCCTCTCAAGGCTGAAACAGGGGTTCGATTCCCCTAGGGAGCGCCAAACTGCATTGTATTCCACGACACCGCACGCTGCCGCTCCGGTTCGGGAGGGCGACCCCGCTCGATAATGGACCGGCCGGGCAGGCGGCTCGGCGCTTCGCGCCTATCCGAAGCTAGGAAATCCGCTCCGAGTAATCTTTCCTCAGCGTCGTGTAGGCGCCGCTGCCGACCAGGATTCCCATCAGAACGAGCGCCATGCCGGCGACCAGCTCCGCGGTCAGCTTCTCTCCCAGCACGACAATCCCCAGCACCATCGCGGCGATCGGAGGCGGCCATGGCATGGGGCGAGTTGCCCCAAGCGGCTGCCGGCCACAACCACTTAGTGTGGATAGCCATTCTCTCAGCCTTGGCAATCGTGGGATTGCTGCCCATTCTCCGATGCAAACGGCGGATTGCCACATGGCACAGCCGCATATCGATGATGATTTGTTCGGCGACCATTCTCAAATGTCTCTATTTCTTCATGAGCAACGCACCATCGCACTATTATGTGGCCTTTATTGATGAGGCAGGCGATCCCGGTCTGAACACGGTTCGTCCTATCGACAAAACGGGCAGCACTGAGTGGCTCTGTCTGGGCGCGATTGTCGTAAAAGCTACTGACGAACCAAAGATCGGCGGTTGGGTTAGCGCGATTAAATCCAAAGCGGAGATTAAGGGGCCCGTAGACTTGCACTACCGCAACCTGCCGGACTTTCGCAAAACGATTGTGTGCTCAGAATTGGCAAAATTGCCGCTCCGAGCCTTCATCCTTACATCCAACAAGAAGAACATGCGGCGGCATCGTAACCCCCGTGCTGAGCGTTATTCGTCTCAACAGTGGTTTTATAATTTCTGCCTGAGGTTGCTCTGCGAACGCGTAACACAGTTCTGTTACGAGCATGCAAGATCTCAAAGAGCAGATGGTCGCCTTCTAAAGCTCGTCTACAGTGAGCGTGGTGGGCATTCTTACGGCCAAACTATTGCCTACCACGAGCTGCTGAAGAATCAAGCGAAGGCTGGCAAACTGTTTCTAACCAAGCGCAGAATTTACTGGGAAGTTTTGGACTGGCGTCTTGCTGAGGCAGTATCTCATAAATCATGCGACGGCGCGCAGCTCGCAGATATCTTAACGAGCGCATTCTACCAGGCGGTTGATACATTGCCGCCGACGAAATGGGATAATTCTTTTGCCAAACTATTGAGACCCGTCATGGCCAAGGAGAACGGGAGTTACATGAATTTTGGAGTTGCACTCCAACCGACGCCGCCAAGCAAAGGAAAGCTGACAGATCAGCAAAAAGAAATCTTTGAGTTTTATGGATACGCATTTTTTCCATAGTCCACCGACACTCGTTTTTTGCGAGCGCGCCTATGATGCCCTCGACCGGCATAACCGATCTGAATTATTTTTAGGAGCGCTGCTAGCCACGGCAGGCTTTGCGTTATTGCCGACCTTGTTTCAGCCAACGGAAAAGCTGTTTGAACTGGCGAAGGCTTTTGCCGGACCGCTTTAAACACTATGCGCAGCTATCGCGGTTGGTTGGGTGGCGTCGGTAATGCGGCAGGTAGGCGCGGCAGTTGCAGGTCATCGGCGCACCCAATGAAAAGCATCGATTGGCAACTTCGATATCGTTAGTTGCTCAAGGTTGATTTGTCTGCACCGCTAGTCGGCCCTATGTAGGTAGCGTGATGCCGGTAATCTGCCTATAGCGTGTAGTGGCTCGATCAATGTCGCGTTCGATCTCCGCCAGATTCTCTCGTGCAAACGTTTGAACCGCTTCGCGTCGCTCCGGGCTCAAAATTCTGCTAAAGTCCGCTGCTAAAAAATTGTCGAGCACATACTTTGACGCCAAATCCAAATAGAACTCCATAATGATCCGGTGAGCACTCGCGTTCCCTGCGAACGTGGGCAGTGACCCAAGGTCTGGCCCGATTTCCTCGAGATTTCCGTTGAGCTTCAAAACGGGACCTTCGCCCCATCCGGGATGGAGTGCACTTCGATTGGCCATCGCGAGTCCGTACTCATCGAACAGGTCGACTGGCAGAATGACCTGACCGATAATGAGTGGGGCGGCGAAGAACTTTAGGCGCTTTCCAGGTTCGTCGGCGAGGTCTATTTCAGCAGATATGTCCCCTGAACTGTACATGTAATGCTTAATGCTTAGGTTGCTGAGATGCCGGCTGACGAGAAAGTCGGTGGACACGCTGACGAGTGCAATATTGTTGATCAAGAACCCAATTGCGCTCGGCGACCACATGAAGAACTGGGTCGCGCCCCAGATACCAAGCCCCTTCATGCGCGGGCCGGGCGGATACTTCGCAGCGAGAAGGATGCGGTCCTTATGGGCCATTCGTTCATTGATGCGAAATTTGGGGATTAATCCCCAGTCATCTTTCCCAACATCAACGCTCCACAACCACAATCCAACTCGCACCTTATCCAACCAATCGAGCAGTGAGCGCCCATCAGACGACGTTAGGACATCTCCATCCCTCAGCTTCGCGTAAGAAATACTGGCCTGTCGTTCCAAATCCGAACTTAGGTCATTGCAGATTTCACAAGACCGGCCGCCTATGCGGCTCATTGCGGCGCTGAACTGCTTGGTTGGAAAATCGATCGGCGCGGTTCGCTTCGAGAGGTCGGCCTCGCGAACCAGCCAGCGCGGAATGACGTGCTCGAAGTTATGGTTTTGGCCCGTAAAAGGTTCGCCGCAAAACAGGCACCTCCGCTCCGCCATGTATACTCCGTTGAACCGTGCCGACCTTCATCTAGCCAACTTTCAGATTCGTGCAACTCAATCTATACAACTCCCTGGCCTGATCGAGTTCGTGTTCAAAGGATTGGCGCAAGTCCGCGCCATGCTTCATATTGAAGCGATGTTCAGGCAGCGCTAAAGGCGTTCCTTCTTAGACATGCTGCTATCGTTGAAGATGGGTAGGAGCAAGTGAGCCCGTCCAAGTTCAGCGCGTGTCATCATCTGCTCGCGCTCTTCGATGCTACCTCTTTTGCAGGATTGGCTCGTAACAATGCTCAGTCGCTCTCAAGAGGACCGGTCGGCCTCGGGTTTGCTTGGTCGACCTGGTCTCAATTTCGAAGCCCGCCAGGTCTCTGCGAAACCAGATCATTTCATCCCTTGCAAGAATTTCCGCGCTTCCCCCAGCAACCTGAATCTGCCTTCGTTCCGCGATCGCATCTCTGGTGAACAGGCCGCGCTTGCGTGCGTTCTGGTTTGCCCTTGGCGCGCCGGATTCCTGTGCACCGCCGTGCATCCGGCAGCGCGTCTTTGCAGCCGTCGCGACGCAACGGCGCGCTAGCACTCCTGATGATCTGCACTGGTCGAGCAGACCGCCTAAGCTCGAATTACATGACAAACACTGCTAGTGAACGCGACCGTCTGGCGGCGGATTGTCTGGCGAGTAACCCAGACGTTCCAATACAAGAAACGATCGGGTGAGTGCGGCATCAACGAGCTTGTGCAGTGCTTCCATGTGCATTCTCGTCCGCGTCAAACCCTCCAGAATGTTTCCGGCTTCGCCGTCCTTAACGAAGCCGGCCATCAACTCCTTGAGCTTGTCCTGATCGACGGCCACATGGATCGCGGCTAACCGCACCCAGGGCAACCACGTCGCGGCCCAGTCGTCGTTACTCCAGTCAAATTCAGCTTTGATTGCCTCGAACTGGAGTGCGTCGCACTCTTGCTGCGTCATGGGCCGGCTGATCGGCTTTCTGCGTCTTTTGCGATGCGTGGCGACGGGTAGACTGTTCGCGTCCGGAATCTTGATGGGCATGGTGTGTCCCTCCTGTGCGTTGGAAACGCTGTGGTGGGTGGCTGAATGTCTAGATTAGCAGCGGACCGTCGTTGAACGAAGGTTTGGGCGTCCGTTCTGAAACGCCTTGAAGAACAATGAGGCGTTCCTTGCCCAAACTTTTCGATAACCCATTGAAGTTGCTGGAAGCCTGCTCTTCCCTAGGGAGCGCCAAGCCGAAAAATCTCCCTTGATTTCGTGTCGCTTCTGCACGCTTTAGCCAAACCGGCGGTCAGGTTTATCTACGCCGGATCGGCACCGAAGGCTTCGGTCAGGATGCGCGGTTTCTTCTTGATAAGCTGTATCCAATTAAAATTACGGCGACAGTGCACGAAACTCTCACTGGAGTTGAGTGCACTGTCACCGCAATCCGGCCGGAAGAACTCGGCATTCGCGCCAAGCTGCTCAGCGACGGCGGCCCGACCATGTGGGCCGAGCTGATGGACGAGCTGCGCGAGATCCATCTCGGCTTGAAACCGAAGCGTCGAACCGGCCCAAGCGTAGGCGAACGGCTGTAGGCGGCCTATGAGAAGGTGGTGGCGAAGAGGGCCAAAGGCTGACGTCAGCGCGAGGCGCAGCCGCGATTGCCTGACGAACGTCGCGGGACAAGCAGCCTCACGCATACGCAAAAACGGCAACTGTCCCCTTAGAGCATGATCCGGAAAAGTGGAAGCCGGTTTTCCCTCGCGACAAACGCGGAACGCGTTTGCGCGGAGATCATGCTCAAACAAAGATGAGCAAAGCTATCGAGCCGCCGTCACTCGCAATGATTTCCTCAGAGCCCGTTTGGGGCTCGATTCCGGATCCGCGATCGGGCGGCGGTAGGTCGCGACGCGGCGCAGCCAGCCGACCTCGAAGACACGGTTGGATGGAAGGTTGCGAACCCTCTGCTGCAGGACGAACTGCGCCGCATCGGCGAATTCGGCGCGCACGGCCTTCGGATCGCCGGTCACACCGTTCATCTTGAGCAGCACCTGCTTGAGACCCCAACCCTGCCGCCGCCCGGTCTCCCTGTCCATGGCGGCTTCGTTCGGGTTGGTGCCCTCGCCCTTGAAGTTGATGTAGTCGATCAGCGGATAAAAATCCTCGGAGGCGCGAATGACGCGCGTGAACTGGATGACGATATGTTCGCGCTCCGTGCCGTCGGGCGTCGTCTTGAGGATCTTCTCCATCGCACCTTGCGCCCGCGTCACCATGAATTGCGTCTGCTCCGCCACGGTGTCGCGCAGAAACTGCCTCAACTCTTTCATCTGCGGTGAGTTGGAGTTCCTCCTGAATTCAGCCCGGCTTGTCCACGGGTTGGCCGGAATTTGCGTCTGGTCCAGCCAGGCGGGCAAACGCACGTTCTTCTTGCGCATGAATTCGAGCAGGGCCGGAAAGCTCTCCTCGAAAGGCAGCCATTTGCCGACAGGAAACCAGATGAAATGACCGATGCCTAGGGAAGCGAATTCCTCGTTCGCATTCCATGACGTGATCGCATCACTTTTTCCGCCTGTTTCATTCAGCCAGATCTTCTGGCCGATCTTCTTCGCCAGATCATCCGGCAAGACGAGCTGTGGTACAGGTAAATCCTTGGCTAGATCCTTGGCTAGATCCTTGGCCTCGTGGCTCGGTTTCCGTGCTTCCGGCATTTGAACGGCAGCTTCCGGCGCCGGCTTCTGCACCTCCGGCTGTCGCAGGACTGTTTCGGGTTCCGACTTCTGCGTGCGGGATGCTTGCGCGACGCCAGGCCCTCCCTGCTCTTTTTCGTTATCAGCGACGCGTGTCGCGGCCGGCGCGGCTATTTCCGCCAATGCCGTTTGCGTCGCCATGCCAGCGACGATGACACACGAGAGCAGCAATGAGCCGCAAGCAAGCACCTTCGCGCTGTACTGTCCGGGTTTCGCTTGCCGTGCCGTTCTCCTGCCGCTACCCGCACGCCAGCGGCCAATGAAATCACCGCCCATGTCTCTGTTTCCGAAGGCTAGCCTGACGGGAAGGGTCGTACGGGCGAACAACACGATGCGTATGGCGAAATCGTGGGGTCATAATGGCGGCCCGGTGCCGGCGCCACATGGGCGACAATCCTGCGCATCGCGCCGACGAGGGGGCGAGAAAGCGGTAGGCGGCGAGCGGGGCTGCGGAATACACTCACTTCATCTCCTCCATCAGCTTCCGCGCTTCACCCAACAGCGCCTGAATCTGCCTTCGTTCGGCGATCGCATCCCTGCTGAACAGGCCGTGCGTGCGCGCGTTCTGGTTTGCCTTCGGCGCGCCGGACCCGTGTGCGCCGCCGTGCATGCGGCAGCGCTTTTTGCCGTGCACCGCCGGCGAGCGGCACGCGCCACTGGCGCGGGTTTTGGCGCCACAACGCGGGCTCGCCAGCATCGCACCCGTATTTCTGATGTGATCGCTCATGCCTGTGCTTCCGGCTTGGCAGCAGCGGAACTGCGCCTTCGCCTGGAGCCTGCGGCCTTCGGCGCATTGCGCGCCGCGGACGCCGGATTCTTGTCCGATACGATCACGCGCGCATGTTGCGTGACGTTGCCGACAATGGCCTTGCCGCCATCCCCGACCGATACGTTCTGCACGGTGATGGCGGGCTCGCCATGGCTGCGGTAGCGGTTGAGCGCCTCGATCTGGGCGGGAAACGTGCGGGCGAGCCTGCCCAATGCGCGCGCGGCGCTGTCGTGCTGAGCGAGATCGTCCGCATTCGCAAGGTGATGGGCGCACCGCATCGCCATCACATGAACCGAAACCATCTGCGCCACCAGCATGGCTTCGACCGAATCCCGGGGGCGAATGCTCTTCACCATCGAAATCATGAAGGAGAGGTTGACCTCGTCAGGACTCTCGCCACTCACGCTGGCCTTGACCAACTGCCGGAGGATGCCATGCATCGCTTCGCGATCGGAGACCCCCAGTGCATTCACCATGAGCTGTTCGCCGAGTTCTTGATCTGGATGGTCGATCGAGAATCCGTGCGACAGCAGCTTTATCCGCGGGGCTGCGGCAGCTTTGGCCTGGTCATTTGCGGCGATCGCCGTTGGCACAGTGATATCAGGAGCGGTGTTCATGTCGAGATTCCCCGGGGCGGCGCGCGCGGCCAGCGCGCGCGGTTCGGCCACGCGCAGGCGATCGCTCGCCGCGGTGATCCCTGCGATTTCAATTGTGGGTGAGGATTTTTCGGCTGCAATCGCGACGGACGCGCCCGCTATTGCAGGGCGCGTCGGGCGCGTACAGGATTTCGGAATAATCGAAAAATGCCCCTGATTTGCCCGACGTGTCAAGTTGCCTTGTCAAATGCCGGCGGCTGCCTGCTACTTTGCATGGGGTTGTTCTCGATATTTTCGCGGGCGCGCACCTTCGAAGGGGCGTTCTCCAACGCCACCCGCAGCGATGGGCTTCACAAAAGCTCGACCCGTCCTACGCGCTCCTATTCTCAGTCGTCATTCCCGGTCTTATGTATCTATCGACAAGCACCAGCCCGACGGTAACCGCGACATTGTTTGCGGGGACCAGCGATGCTGGTGAAACCAACGACCCAGGGAGTTGATCGATGAGGTCCTTTCTGCTGCTTACGGCCGGTGGTCCATTGCTGGTCCTCACGTCCCACGAATCGCTGCACGATCCGAAGTTCCTGAGCAGGCTAAAAGCCAAGGGAATCGGCAAGTTTGTCGCCTTCGATGTGCCGCTTGATCTCGCGAAGGAGCGCTATGGCGGACATTTCCACGCGGTCGAGAGCGATTTGCACGAAACAGACGATCTGAGGATGCTCGATTACAATGGCCAGCGGATCTATCAACTGTTTCGTTTCGACGAACTCGGCGCCGCGATACTGCAAGAACAAACCTGAGGCGCGTTTGATCGCGCAAGATGCGAGTGAGGCGCCAGTCTGGTTCTACTGCGTCACAGCGCTCAACCCTCATCCTGAGGAGCCCGCGGAGCGGGCGTCTCGAAGGATGTAGGCCACAGACGGGGCCTCATGGTTCGAGACGCGCTTTCGCGCTCCTCACCATGAGGGGCTGGTACTAACTAACTAGTTCGCGCACGCGATGCTCATTCCCGCTCCATGATCTCGGCGATCGCCTTGATGCGGCTTCTGGCGTATTTCGGCAGGCCGGCGCTCAGCGAATCGCCGCTGTTGAAGGAGCTGTTGCCCATGAGCAGTTGCGCGGGCACGAGGTTTCGCAGCATGGGTGTATTGCTGTATTCCCTCTGCTTGTTCAGCACGTCGTTCCTGACCGCAATCAGGATGTAGACCGTCGCGATGGCGGCTTCCCGCTCGGTCGGATGCTGTTGCAGAACCGCAAGCAGCTTGCCGAACTGGATGACCTGGTTGACCCAAAAGATGTTCTGCTCGAGCCCGCTGGTGACTGCGGAGTCGAGCCCGGTCAGGCTCGGCAGCTCGGCAAGGTCCGGCTGCGTGACCAGCATGATCTCACTCTGGAACTCGATGAAATCCGGAATCGGCTTTTTGCTCTCCTCGCGCAGCTTGTTGGCAAGCTGAATCCCTGCCGGAATTTTTCCTTCGAACATGTAGCGGGACTGCACGCAGACCGCCTTGGCGTCCTCGCACCAGCGGCGATCCGGCGGACGGTTGTGTGCGGCGCCCGCGTCCTTGTTGGGAACAGCATCGCTCGCCGTGATCGGCCGGTGCTTGACTGCCGGATCGATCTGCTCGAGGAACGCGACATTCGCATACCGCGACAGATCCAATGCCGCTGCCGGCTTTGGAAGTCGAAATCGCGCCTCCGCCTGGTATATCGAGAGCTTCAGCTTCGTTTGTTGTTTGAGCGTGGGCTCAACGAAGCTTGGGAAGAGCGAGAGGAAGCGCCGCTGAACCGGACGTGAGCGGGCCCAATCGTCGAAAGGAATGAGCCCGGTCGAGGAATCGGCAAGCTTGTCGTTGCGTTGGTCGGCGAAGATGACCGTGCGCGGTTTGATCTGTGCGATCGGAACGCTGGCGGCTGCGGGCACGTCCTCCAATTGGAATTCCTGCGCTGCCGCCGCGCTCGTGCAAAAGGCCACGCAGGCGGCGATGAGGACAGCGGCACGGTGGAGGCTCATGGCAATGCTCAATTCAGCCGCCGCCAGAAATAATCGGGATCGACTCGGAGCGGCGGTCGCGGGAGGCGGTCCTCGTCATCGGGATATTCGCGCCAGGAGGGATGTCCGCGCGGACCAAGACGCCAGGCTGGGAATGGAAAGGGCAGCCGGTTATCGCCGTAAACGCGATTGCCGTAGGACCACTGCTGGGATGGCCCGTCGTCTTCGTCACGACCGCCGCGATAGGTGTAGCTTTCTGCACGCGAGACGATCCGAAATTGCGAATCATCGATTCTGCCCGCCGGATCCCTCTTGAAGTACTCGGTGAAAGCACGCCCGGAGCCGGCCGGTGCAGGATCGCCGGTATGAGGATCGATCGACAGAGTAACGAGCTGACGCATGGCTTCGCGCGAAGGGCCGTTCAACGCCGTCTTGGGAGCGTGCAGCTCCCAGGCTGCCTGCACGATCGGCTCGAACATCGGCAGCGCCACTTTCCCCCCGGTCTGGCCGGGCCCAAGGGTGCGTCGCCCGCCGTCGCTGTTGTCGTAGCCGACCCAGATGGCGACGGTGACGTCGTTTGTGAAACCGACGAACCAGGCATCGGCCGAATTATCGGTGGTACCGGTCTTGCCGCCGACATAGGGCGAGAGATGCTTCGCCGCGCGCGCGGTTCCGCGCGCGAGCACGCCCTGCAGCATCGATTTCAACTGGTAAAACGATGCGCGGTCGGCGGAGCCGATCCAGTCCACCGCGCGCGGATCGTGCCGGTAGATTGCGCGGCCGTCCTGTTCGATCGTTTCGATCGCGTGGGGCCGGGGCCGTGCGCCTTCGTTGGCGATCGCCGCATAGAACGCCGCAAGGTCGATGAGCCGCACAGTTTGGGCACCGAGCACGAACGGGTAGTAGCGCATGCAGTCTTTGTAGAGCTGCGCTTCCATCGCGAGCTCGCAGACTCGGTCGAGGCCTCGCTCGGCGCTGTCGTCGAGGCCGGTCGCGAGCAGTTGCGCGGTGGCGAGATTCCGGGAGTTTTCCAGCGCACGCCGCAGTGTAATGGCGCCCGAAGCGCCGCCGTCGTAGTTCTTCGGCGACCAGAAACCGCGCTGGCGCGCGTAGCCCGTCGCGCCGATCGGTGCCAGCGTAATGGGCTCGTCCATTACCAGCGTGTTGGGCTGCAATCCCTTCCGGAGGGCGGCGAGGTAGGTCAGCGGCTTCAGGGTCGAGCCGGGTTGCCGCAGGCTCTGGACGACGCGGTTGAGCTGGCTTGCCGGATACGAAAAGCCGCCGGCCATCGCGAGCATGCGGCCGGTTTCGTTCCCGAGTACGAGCGCCGCTCCCTGTACGGTCGGTCGAATGCGCAGATCGGCCCGCGCCGCTTGCTTACCCTTGGCTTCGCGCACCTGCACATAGACCACGTCGTACGGCTTGAGACCGCGCCCGATCGCGGCGCTCCAGGTGTTCAGCGGCAGGATGCTTCCGTCGGTCAGACCGACGTTGATCGCATGGCCGCGCTTGCCACGCGTATTCTCCAGGACGACCGCCGATTGCCAGTGAACGTCATAGAGAGGCAGCCGCGTCGTCTTCAATGCCATGAGCCAAGCCGGTTCCGTGACCTTCGGGTCAGCCGCTCTCAGACGGACAGCATCGGAAATGTTCGCCTCGGGTCCCTCAAATTTGTAACGACCGGTGCTTAGCTCGTATCGCGCGAGGCCCTCCTGCAATGTCGCCTCGACTACGCGCTGCAGGGCCGAGTTGACGGTCGAGCGCACCGTGTAGGAGGAATTGGTGAGATTATCGAGGCCCGCGACCGTCTTAGCCTCGCGGGCGATGTGATCGACGAAGTGAAAGCCGAAGTCCCGGCGCGTCGGCCGGTATTCGACGAGCTGCGGCAATACTGCTTGCGCTGCGGCGTCGATCATGGCGTCGTCCTGCATGCGGCCCAGCACGTAGGCGAGGCGCTCGCGCGCGCGCTCAGGGTGGTGGTCGGGATTGAAGTAGTTCGGTCCCTTGGCGAGCCCGGCGAGCAGCGCGCCCTCCACTGCGGAGAGCGCCTTGGCTGGTTTGCCGAAATAGCTGCGCGCCGCCATCTCGATGCCCCAGGCTCCGCGACCGAGATAAATCGAGTTGAGATAGAGCTCGAGGATTTCCGCCTTGGTCAGGGCGCGCTCCATCCGCGAGGCAACGATCATCTCGCGCAATTTTCTTTCGTAAGTGACGTCATTGCCCACCAGCAGGTTCTTGGCGACCTGCTGTGTAATGGTCGAGCCGCCCTGCGGCCGGCCCGGCTTGGTGAAGTTGCCGATGAAGGCGCGGACCAGTCCGCGCTCGTCAAGGCCGGTGTGTTGGAAGAAGCGCTTGTCCTCGGCGGCGATGAATGCATTGCGCACCGCTTCCGGGATATCCGCAAGCTTGACCCAGATGCGGCGATTGTTCGGCGCGTAAATCTCGGCAACGCGCTCGCTCTTGTTATCGAGGATTACGCTGGTGCCGGGAAGCTTGAGCTGTTTAAGCTGCTCGGCGTCGGGCAGATCCCTGGCCGCGCTGTTGTAGAAAGCGATGACCTGACCGAGATCGACCGGAGAACCGTCCACTTTTTCGACTTTGCAGAACTCCCGGTAGGCCACGTGGAGGTCGGCCAGATTGAGTCCTCTGAGCGCCTTGATCTCACCGCTCAACGCCTCCTTGTCATCCATGGCAGTGGCAATCAGATCGTCCAGGTTGATGTCCTCGATGTCGAAAGCCTTGCGCATGTGGGCGCAGCCGGCACTCAAAAGCTGCGCCACCTCGAAGCGGTCGCGCACCGCATCGAACTCCGTCTTGACCCCATCCGGCCGGGTAGTGACCTGGCTGAAGGCAAGCGCCGTGGCGAAGATCTTGATGAGAATCGAGTCCATGACCTGCCGACGGTCGAAAAAGCCGCCTCCGTAAGGTCCCTTTTTGTAGGACAGTACTAAACAAGGCTGTTTTGCGGAAAAAGTTCCCGCTAGCTCGCTTTGGCCGCGGTGAGATGCCGGTCATTCAGGAAAGACAGTGGGGACTTCTGGTACCGCCGGTGCACGGCGATGCGCATGTCGGGATTAGTCCTTCGAGCCACCTCGACAACATCGGGTCGGCCCAAGCTTTTGCCGCCGATGCATCGCCAACGAAGAGATCATCTACAGCTGAGCGCAGCCATGCGATGGCGTGCCCCGCCGCTTCTCCGGCCGTTCAGCACCGCTCCCGGCCACGGAACCAACGCTGCAGCCAATGCGTTTTAGAAGCTCAGCATTGGCAGCGTACTCATGAATGCCTTTTTTAATGCCTTTTTTTCGGCCGTGCTTGCCGCGGCGCTCCTCAGCGCCACCATCGCCACGATGCCTGCGGATGCTGCTCCTCGAAAAAAGAAGACCACCGTCCCCCCTGCAGCCAGCGTCGCTCAGCCGCCGACGGACAGATTTTTGGCCTGCGACGTTCGGGTGCGAGACTATCTTCGCGAAGGCGGAGCCGTGATACGGGTCACCAAGATCGAAGTGGATGATGCCCGACTGCAGTTGAACATTCATCATGAGTACGGAGAGGCGGGCAGGTCGTCCCGAAAATACCTGCGCGGGGACAGTGAAGAGGAAATGCGCAAAAATCTGCGCGGAATATTGGATGAGTTCGCGGCGGCTGCGAAGGCTGCCGCGGCCGGTCGCGCATGGTATGTGATCGCCGCTCGCAAGGTCATGCCGGACCTCCGCGACGGTTCGGGCGAGAACACGAGCCCGTGGACGGCGATTGTCCTCGCGGATTTCGAGGGAAAATGCAGACCCATCACGTTCTATCAGTCTATCGATCGGAGCAAGCTCGATCCTGAGGTGAGCAAGAAATTGGATGAGTGAAGTTTTGCACCCGGCTTGAGTTGGTCTGACGTGATCTGCTTCTTCGGGATCGAAGCAAGCCGTGATCCTACGCCACCGAAGGTCGTCTGCAGGTTGCGAGATGCGCCGATATGCCGAAAGCAAGCCCATCGGCCGTGAGATAGCGCGCGAAGATTGTTTCCGCCTCTGCCAGGATGCGATTGATCTGCGGCTCCGGCAGCACAACTCCCATGACGGGCAGCCACCCCCTGAGTTCGGACTCGACGAATTCGCGTATGTTGGGGAACCGTGCTGTGCCGCTACAGGTCGTAAGATCTACAAAGCTGGCTCCGGCACCCTTGAACAACACGGCGAGCCCCTGCCTGTCACCCAGCACAAACGGTGCGCGAAGCGCGTCACCGGCGGGTTTTCCGGCAACGCGATCCAGCAAGTCCACGAGGGCAGCGAAGGCGGGGGCGTGCTCGATGATATCCCAAACTGCGACCGCGCACCTGCCGCCAGGCACCATCACGCGCAGCATCTCCCGGACTGCTTTATCGCGATCCGAAAAGAACATCAGCCCGAATTGACACACAACGACATCGAAAGAGCGATCCGGAAACGGCAGTGCCTCGGCCGCTCCATCGCGCCAGTCGATGCCGGGCGCGAGCTCTCGCGCCACGGCCAGCATTCCTGCGTTTGGATCGAGTCCGACGACACGATTTGAGCTTTCGGTCCGCCTTGCCGCCTCGCGCGCCAGAACCCCGGTGCCGCAGGCAATGTCCAGAACGCGATCGCCGCGCTCAATCCTGGCGGCATCTGCCACCATCGGCGCCCATTGCTGAAAGAGTGCCGGAACGAACAGTGCCTCGTAGGCCCTCGCAGCGTCGACCAAGGTTTGCGAAACAGGTGAGGTCATCGTGTCACCTCGCGCAAAGCAAACTATGGTCGGGGAAGCTGATGCCTTGATCCGGGAGGCCTTTCACAAGCCGGTATCGGGTTCGCTTGCCGACCAAGCTTCGACATCCTCGCGGAAGTCGAGTGGATCGGCAAGCACGATGGCGTGATCGAGCCCCGGAGGGTTCCGCTCCCGGATCACCGGCGTTCCCTGTAAGGGCACTGTGGCCCGTCGGCTATGCCGCGCGTCCGGCAGCGATCGCCTTTACCTTTTCGGACGTCAGCCTTTCTCCGCCGATCGCCCAGTCGCCGCTCGCAACCTCGTTGATCTTCACCCAGGTGACGCCGCGCATGTTCTCGCCCTCCACGGCGACCATCGCTTCGGTCACCTTCTCGATTAGCTGTTGCTTCTGGGCCGGTGTGAAAACGTCGCGAATGACGTGAATATCGACGAGTGGCATGGTCTGTTGCTCCTGTTCCGGGTTCAAGGTTTGGATCGCCGCGATCTCTCGACGCGGCTCATTCAGCGGATACAACGGCTGCCGGTCCGCGGAATCTCGTGTCCACCGCGATGTCGCTACGCAACGTCTGAAGAACGACGCAGCACCGCTCGGCGAGTGATGCAAGTTGACTGATCTGCGCGGGATCGGTGTGCTCTTCGGCCTCGATGAGCACACCGACATCGATCCGCTGGAAACCGACCGGGATCTGACGGTCCACCACCAGGCAGCCGCGTACGTCGGCGAAGGCCTTCACCTCGACCGCTAGCGTCTTAAGCGCGATTCCCATGCGCACCGCGATCATCCGGAGCGTCGAGTCGAGGCAGGCGGCCAGCGCTGCACACAGCATGTCGCCCGGATTCAGTAGATCATGGTCGCCGCCAATGGCTCGGTGGATGCCGAAATCCAGCGAGACCTCACCATCGCCTGCGACGACCGCACCATGGAACGGATCCCGCTCTATGTTTGCAGTCCGTGCGTGATCTGCGATCTGCGCCTGCTCCGGCCTCTCGCGATAGCGCCTGCGCAGAGGCTCCTGACGCGGCGTTACCATATCGATCGTGCTAGCGCTCATCGGGCCGCTCCCATGTATGCTGGGCGATGATGCGAAGCATGCGGCAAGGCAGGTGAGGGCGCATGAGGCGCCGGTCCCATCGATGCGGATTATTTTTCCGTGAAAGGCGCCGACTCGGGACGTTTGTCCCGGTCAGTTGCGGCCGAGGCCGGCCTCGCGCGCCGTGACGATCGCCTGCGCGCGGCTGACAAGGCCGAGCTTGGCAAAAATCGTCGTCAAGTGATTTCGCACGGTCTTTTCGGAAATGCGCAGCAGCGTCGCAATCTCTCCGTTGCTAAGCCCGCGGGCGACTCTGTCCAGTATCTCCCTTTCACGCGCCGTGAGACCGGGCAACTCGCTGGTCGACACTGCCCGGACAGACTCGTCAGCCTTGAGGAAGTCGTCGAACTCTTTGCGGAACACAGACCAGGCTTTCTCATGCGGAAGCAGAATGTGGTTCTTGCTCTCAAGCGGTACGAACCGGGCATTCGGGATCATCGCCGCCACCTGTCGACCCGCCTCGAACGGCACCATCGCATCGCCGCGAACGTGAAAGACGAGTGTCGGCACGCGCACTTTGCCCGCCTCAGTACGTATGTCGAAGGCGTGGAAGGCACTCCAGAGCCGGCAAGCGGTTTCAGGCGACGCACTGCGCCGCTGCAACTCGCCGATCCATTTGAGCTGCTCCTTGCCGCCGTCCGGCATCAGGAGATTGGCAAAGACCTCGCGGAACGCGCCGGCATCCCGGCCCCAACCGATCTCGATCATCTGCGCGAGTGTCTGGGCCTGCCTGGCAGTTTTCTCGGCTGCACCGTCGACATAGGCACCGTGCGGATAGGCGCTGTAGAGGACGAGCCTGCTGACCCGGTCCGGGTGGCGTGCCGCGTAGGCAATCGCAACCGAGCCGCCCTGGCACAATCCAAAAAGCGGGAACCGGCGCAGGCCGGCAGCATCGACCACCGCTTCGAGGTCTGCCACCCAGGCATCCAGCGAGAAATCCGTCACGTTCCTGTCGGAAAGGCCCGAGCCTCTGGGATCGTGGCGGATAAGCGTGCGCTGCTGCACGAATGCCTCCAGCCAGTGCCGCCAGACCGGACTCTCCCAGTCGATCTCGAGATGCGTGAACCAGTTATTCACGCGAACAATGGGCGGTCCATGGCCGGCTGTGGCAAAGGCGATGCGCACTCCGTCGCGGGACGTGCAGAACCGTATCGTCTGCCTCATCGTTGCTCCGTAGCCTTGCCACCGGTCAGAACAAAACTGCGAACACTGGGCGGACCTTAGGTTATCCGGTGCGGGCGATTTGCGTAGCTCTCATACCGCCTCGTAAGACGCAATCTTCTTGATCTGCGGCGCGAGCACGTCTTCGGCCGTTTCGAGATCGAAGCGTGCCTGCATGTTCATCCAGAACGCAGCGCCGGTCTTGAAGAACTTGCCAAGCCGTAGCGCGGTGTCGGCCGTAACGGGCTTTTCTTCGCGCGCGATGCGTTCGATCCGGGTGCGCGGCACGTTCAGAGCGGCCGCGACCGCATAAGGAGTCAGTTTAAGCGGAACGAGAAATTCCTCCCGCAGGATTTCGCCGGGATGAACCGGCGGAAGTTTCTTTGCCATTTGCGATCTCCTACTCGGTGGCCGCATTCGGCCGGGCTGGGCTAGGGCCTTTTCGGTTCTGATTAAATCAGAACCCGGCTCTAGATTCTTGTTTTCGCGTTTACTTGACGCGAGCCGGTGTCCACTTCGCTTGAAAACGCGTTAGTGATAGTCGACTATCTCCACGTCTTCTGGTCCCGCATCGGTCCACCGGAACACGACCCGCCATTGATCATTGATGCGGATCGAGTGCTTACCCGCCAAATCGCCCTTAAGAGCTTCAAGGCGGTTGCCGGGAGGCGAGTTCAGGGCCTCAAGAAAGTCAGCGGAGTCGACCATAATCAGTTTTCGGCGAGCTATCTTGGCGAGATTTGCCGGGAAACCCTTCGGGACCATGCGGCCCTGAAGGATCGACTCGGCAAATTTCCCCTTGAAGCTCCTGATCACCGGCAATACGTATCTTATCGAGATACGTATTGCAAGGCTTTCGTATCTCGACAAGATACTAACGGCGAAACGCAGCGCTTGCGCCGGATCGACCGTCGTCGTGCGCTTCAAGCAAAACCCGGCGCCATCACGAACGATGGGGATTGCTGGTCGAGCCGCAGGTCCTGGCGGATGCGGTGCCGCACGCCGTCTTCAATCCGAAATGGCAATCCTGCAATTGAGGCTTCGACGGAGCTGCGCGCCACATGGTCACGGGAATAGGTGGACGAGCCCGATGCTAAGGCCCAGCAAGAGGAGCAGCGACAGCGTGACGGCGGCGGTGACCCTTCCGCCCACGGTCGAGAGCACGCGCACGTCGACGCCAAGGCCAAGCGCAGCCATAGAGAGGACGGTCAGGATAGCCGCTGTCTTCGTCACCGGTGCGACCACAAGATCCGGCACGAGCTGGAGCGAGCGCAGCGCCGCGAGCACCAGAAAGCCGATGATAAACCAGGGCACCAGCTTGAATGGGCTGATGGCGGCGACCTTCGTTTGATCGGCGTGGAGCTTGCGGCGGCGCGCCGCGACCAGCGAGAGGGCGACCACGATCGGCCCCAGCATCAGCACGCGCACAAGCTTGACCAGCGTGCCAATTTGCGTGCTGACGATGCCCGCGGGCACGGTCGCCGCCAATACCTGCGGAACGGCATAGACGGTGAGGCCCGCCAGAATGCCGTATTGTGTCGCCGACAGGCCCAGCATGGGGATCAGGAGCGGCAGGCCCAGCACCATCAACACGCCGAGGATGGCGGTGAAGGAGATCGACGAGGCGACATCGTCGCTATTGGCCCCGATCACCGGCGCGACGGCAGCGATTGCCGAGTTGCCGCATATCGAATTGCCGCAGGCGATCAGGATCGACATTTTCGTAGGAAGTCCGAGCATGCGACTGAGGCCGAAGCTTACCGCGAGCATCACCGCGACGGTGGCGACGATTGCGCCGATCAGGAGATAGCCGGAGGCCGCGATCGCGCCAAAGCTGACGGAGGCGCCGAGCAGCATGACGGCAACCTCGAGCAGTTGCTTGGCGCTGAAGGCTATGCCGGAACGCCAGCGTTGGGATGGTTGCCAGACGGAGCGAATCGCCATTCCGAGCAGGATCGCGATGACCAGTGCCTCGACGTAAGGATGGATGAAGACGTGCTCTTCGAGGCGTTGCGCGCCCAGCGAAACGGCGGTGATGATGCCGCAGAGCGTGATCCCTGGAACGAGGGCCATGCCGCGACCGAGCATGCCGGGTCGTGGCTTTGCGTCGTCAGAACTGCTTTGGGGGGGCGGCACTTATCCTCCTTGGAGAATAATTTATGCGCCGGACCGCGCGGGCTCGCTAGTACATTTTCGGATTGTGCCCATACAGAGAGGTTATATCCCTCAACCTGCATTTGCAGGCGTCGGCGTGGCCATCGTCCCGGTGGCGACCAACGAGGCTCAGATCAACTTGGGCGGTTCAAGGTAGTCCTGCGGCGGTCGCGTTCGAACGGATCATTGGATCGGGACGTCGGGGCAGCCCAACCCGTACTGCGCATGCCGGCAAGATATTAAAGCGAGGCGAGCAAGCCCTGCGCCCACGCGACGGCCCGCTCGAAGCTGAGATCGCCCGGTTCGAAATAGACCGCGCGCGCCAGCACGATGACGCCGACAAGCCCCCAGAACAGGCCGATGCCGGCTGACTTCAGCCATTTGGACGCGCCGACCGGTGCAGTCGAAGGATCGACCGCCGGGACCGGCTCCCCAAAGGGATCGAATGCGGGCTGGCTCATGGTAGCTTCCGTTTGGCTAAGGCTAATGTCGCCAATAGCTGCGCGGAAGCAAGGGTAGAGGAATGCCTTTTGTGGCCGCGGCGTGGAAGCTCGTTTTCCGCTGCAGCCCCGGGCTAGGGTTTTCTTCTACCGCCCCTCAGCCCGCGAGAAATCCGCCATCAACGGCGACAACCGTGCCGGTCGCATATTGCGACGCCGGCATGCAGAGAAATGCAACCGCGCCGGCGATGTCCTCCGGCTGTCCCCACCTTTTGAACGCCGTACGATCGGCAATGCGCTGGTAGTGCGCGCGATCGGATCGTCCTGCTGCGTTGATCGCCGTCTCGATGTAGCCCGGCGCGACCGCGTTGACGCGGATGCCTTCTTCCGCCCAGGCCAGTGCCAGCGCCTTGGTCAGCATGACGACGCCGCCCTTGCTGGCGCAGTAGGCGGGGATGCGCGGCAGCGCGAGCGTTGCGTTCATCGATGCGATGTTCACGATCGAGCCTTTGGTGCCGGCAAGCGCGGCCCGAAAGGCCATGCAGGTGCGGAACGTGCCGACGAGGTTGACATCGAGCACCTTTGTAAAGGTCTCGATCTCAAATTCCTTGTCGCGCGCCAGTATACCGGCGCAGTTGACCAGCGCATCGACGCGTGCCTGTCGGCCTGCAAACGATGCGACTGCTTCATCATTGGTGATATCGAGGGGATCCAACTGCAATCCCGGCCGCGGCCGTAGCACGGTGCGCGCGATATCGGCCTCGTCGACGCCGGTGGCGGTTACCGTCGCGCCGAGATCGCAGAACAGATTGGCAATGGCAGCGCCGATGTCGCCCGCGCCGCCAATCACCACGGCGTGGAATCCCGGAGCCAGCGCGAAGGGTGCGTTCATCGGATTGTTCCTTGCTATTTGGATGATCGCGTCGGCGATGCGGTGGACTCCCGGACGATCAGCGAATAGTCGACTTCGTGATGCATGATGGTCTGCTCGCCCGCGAGGTGACGCACGAGATACTCGCCGGCGCGCTGCCAGGTGTCCCCGGTCGGTACATGGATGGTCGTGAGGCTGGGGCGCAAATGCCGGCTCCAGTCGAGATCGTCGAAGCCGACCACCGACAGATCGTCGGGCACCGAAAATCCGCTGCGTTCCGCCTCCAGCAGCACGCCATAGGCGATAACGTCATTGCCGCAGACCACCGCCGTCGGCCGGTCCTTGAGGCCAAGCAGGTAGCGGGCGGCTTCGCGCGCATCGTCCAGCGTATAGGGCACCTCGACATGCCATTGCGGGGGCATCTTGACGCCGTGTTCAGCCATCGCGCGGCGAAAGCCGGCGACGCGGGCGCTCGCCCGATCGTTGTTGCGCTGCAGTGCGGAGACGATTCCGATTCGCCGATGGCCGAGTTCGATCACATGCAAGGCCGCACGGTGTGCGGCAGCTTCATTGTCCGTGCCGACACAGGGATAGGGTCGGTCGGGGCGATAGATGCCGACATTGATGAAGGGCACGGAATAGTCGGCAAGCATCTTGCGCAAGCCGTCGTGATGGCAGTCGCCGCGCAGCACGAGGCCGTCGACGCCGCGGCTGACGAGGTTGCGCGCCTGCTCCAGTTCAGCGTCGAGGTCGTAGCCGCTCGTAGTCAGGAACAGCATGTAGCCGACGGAAGAGAGATATTTCTGCAGGGAGGCGATGCCGCGCGCGAACATGGTGTTGTCGATAGTCGGGACGATCGCGCCGAGCGTGCGCGACCGGCGCGACGACAACTCGCGTGCCGGTGCGTGCGGAATATAGCCGACCGTCTCGACGGCGCGCGCGATCCGCGCCCGCAGCGGCGCGCTTACCGAGTCCGGGTTGTTGAGGGCGCGCGATACCGAGGCGGTCGACACGCCGGCCTCGGCCGCCACCGCGCGAATTCCCTGCTTTGCGGATCTTTCCATCACCACATCGGTCGGTCGAATGTAACGTTACAATGCAAGGATGGCGGATGGCGGGTGGGAAGTCTATCGATATTTGCCTTATAAGTCGTATTTTGCGCAAACTTGACAGCCAACTTCATCGGCCTAGTATATAACCGTTTTCAAGAAATCCGGTTGAGCCGGAAACGAGGGCGTCAGCCCCATCAGGGAGGAGATCGATGAAAGCCAAAGCCTTTGCGGCGCGCCTTGCGCTTGCTCTTGTTGTGGCCGGTAATGCTGCCTCGGTGGCCTGCGCCGCTGATTTCGACTGGAAGAAATTCCAGGGCAAGACCGTTACCTTCCTCGCCAACAACAATCCGGTGGCGCAGGCGCTGCTGGCGCACAAGGCCGACTTCGAGAAGCTCACTGGCATCACGCTGAAGGTCGACGCCTACCAGGAGCAGCAGATGCGCCAGCGCCTGGTGACCGTGATGAACGCGCGCAGCGACGAGGTCGACGTGTTCATGTCCTTGCCGTCGCGCGAAGGCCCACAATTCGCTGCTGCCGGCTGGTACGCCGATCTGACGCCCATGACTAAAGGCGCGGTTGCCGGCGACTACGACTATGCAGGCCTCAGCCAGGCTCTATTGAAGGCGGGGACCTTCGACGGCAAGCTCACCAGTATGCCGATGAATATCGAAGGGCCGATCCTCTATTATCGGACTGACATTCTGAAGAAATGCGGCGTCGAACCGCCCGCAACCATCAAGGACATCGAGCCGGCGGCGAAGAAGCTGAAGGCGTGCGACGCCAATATCACGCCATTCGTCTCGCGCGGCCTGAAGCCTGCGATCGCCTATACCTTCAGCAACATGCTGCACAACATCGGCGGCAACTACATCGCCAACGGCAAATCCAACCTCTGCTCGGCCAAGGGCAAGGAAGCCCTCGAGACCTATAGCGGCCTGCTCAGGGATTACGGACCGCCCGGCGTCGTCAATTACAGCTTCCAGCAGATCTCGGCGCTCTATCGCAGCGGCCGCGCGGCGATGTCATTCGAATCCTCGAACGAGCTGCGCACCGTGATGGATGGCGGCGGGCGGCTGAAGGACACTGCGCTCGTTCCGTTCCCGGCCGGCGATGCGGGCCAGGTCCCGACAGCGATCGGCTGGGGCATGGCCGTCTCCGCCCACAGCAAGCAGCCCGAGGCTGCCTGGTATTTCGTGCAATGGGCAACGAGCCCGGAGATTCAAAAGCGCATGGCGCTGCAGGGGATTGCGCCGCCGCGCTCTGCAGTTGCCAACGATCCCGCGTATCGCAAGTGGATTGAGGAAGAGCCGGTGCGCAAGCAGTGGCAGGCCGCGCTCGATGTCCTGGCTGCGAAAGGCTCGTCCGAGGTCGGCTATCCCATTGTCGCCAATCCGGAGTCGCGCGAATTCATTGGTCAGGCCGTGCAGGATCTGATCCTCAAGCAAAAGACCGTCGATCAGGCCTGCGCCGACGCCGACAAGGCGCTCGATGCGCTGATCGCACAGAAGTAGCACGTGGGGCGTCGACGGCATTTGCCGCGGTCGGCGCCTCGTCGTTCCAGATCGAATCCGGAAAAACGCTGACATGTCCGAGGCTGCTGCCACATTGACTGAAGATCGGCAGAGGTTAGAGCTGGCCGCACTTTCGGCGCCGGCGGTGATCTTCACCGTCGCGATGATTGCGTTCCCGGTCGTCTATACGGTCTGGCTCGGGCTGCACAGCTTTTCCTCCACCGGCAAGCAGTCGTTTGTTGGGCTAGCGAACTATTCAAGGCTGCTCGCCGATACCGAATTCTGGCACGGACTATGGGTGACGATTGCGCTCTATGTCCTCTCGCTGGTGCTGCAACTCGTGTTCGGTGTGTGGCTGGCGCTGGTTCTTTTTCACGCCAAACGCCTTCCGGGCATCGTACGCTCGCTCTTCATCTCGCCATTCATGATGCCGCCGGTGGTCGCCGGCATGATGTGGCTGGTCATCCTCGATCCGTCGCTCGGCGCCGCCAACTACATCCTGCAATCCTTAGGGTTGCCGCCGTCGGAGTGGCTGGCATCGCCGGTCTGGGTGATCCCGACGGTTGCGCTGATCGACACTTGGCAATGGACGCCCTATGTCGCGCTGATCGTGCTCGGCGGTCTGCAGTCGCTGCCGCCGAGCGTTTACGAGGCGGCGCAAATCGATGGCGCCTCGGCGTTCAAGACGTTCCAGCGCATCACGTTGCCGCTGCTGCTGCCGACGATCGTCACAGCAACGATCCTGCGCAGCGTCGATCTGCTGCGCTTCTTCGACATCATCTACATCACGACCCAAGGGGGCCCCGGCAACGCGTCGAACACGCTCAACATCTACGGCTTCCGGGTCGGCTTCGAGTTCTTCAACATTGGCTATGCGAGCGCGCTGATGCTGACATTGACCGCGATCGTGTTCGGCGCGGTGCTGGCATTCAACCGCCTGCGTGGCGCAGTGGCCTGGTGAAGTGAAGCCATGACCGACGCACCGATCACCGATGCCTGGATCCGCCGCCTCAACCTGCTTCAGCTCGTGTTCGCTGGCATCATCGTGCTGACGCCGACGCTCTGGATGGTGCTGTCCTCCCTGAAGCCGTCATTCGAGGTGACCGCCTATCCGCCGACCCTGATATTCGCGCCGACGCTCGAGAACTATGCGCAGCTTACGAAAACGACGCCCTTCCTGAGCTATGCGATCAACAGCCTGATCGTCACCATCGGCTCAACCGCCCTTGGCCTGTTGTTCGGAATTCCCGCGGCGTTTGCTGTATCGTGGACGCGCATTTCATGGCCGGCGATACTGACGCTGGCGGCACGTATGGCGCCCGGAACGCTGTTCCTGCTGCAGTGGTACATGATGTTCCGCCACGTCGGCATGATCGGCTCCTACACCGCGCTTATCCTGAGCCATGCCGTCATCACGCTTCCGATCGTCATATGGGTGCTGCTACCGTCGTTCGACGGCATCCCGCGCAGCGTCTTTGAGGCAGCACAGGTCGATGGTTGCAGCGTCACGCGCATCCTTTGGCGGATCGCGCTGCCGCTGGTCGCCTCCGGCGTCGCGGTGGCATCCATCCTGGCCTTCGTGTTTTCCTGGAACTACTTCCTGTTTGCGCTGGTGCTCTCGAACGGCGACAGCAAGACGCTGATTGCAGCTGCATTCAATTTCATCGGCGAGGGATCGACGCAATGGGGCGCGTTGATGGCCGCCGCGACGCTGATCGCGCTACCGCCGCTGATTCTGGCCGCGCTGGTTCAGCGCTGGCTGGTATCCGGACTGACGCTTGGCGCAGTGAAAGGCTAGGGATTGGATGAACGTCGTTCCGCAACCGAATTCGATCATGCAGGCTGCCGTGTTCCACGGCGGCGACCGCATCACCATCGAGCGCATCGCAATGCCGGAGGTGGCGATCGGCGAGGTGCTGGTGCGAGTCTCGCGAACCGCGCTGTGCGGCTCCGATTTCAAGCTCTGGCACAAGGGCGCCGAGTTTACCGCGGGCCATGAGATCTTCGGTGTGGTCGAGCAGCCCGGCCATCCCATGCACGGCAAACGTTGCGCCGTCTACATCCCGCTGCATTGCGACCGCTGTGCGGCCTGCCAACGCGGCGATACGCAGATGTGCCTGGAGATATCGAGCCTGATCGGCTGGAACAGGCCGGGCGGTTATGCCGAATACGTGCCGGTCCCGGAAAATTGCCTGCTGCCGGTACCTGACGACATCGAAGACAGCCTGGCGCCGCTTCTGCTCGACGTGATCGGCACGTCAGGTCATGCCGTGCGTTTCGTCAGCCGTATTGTGCCGCCGCACGAGGCGGGGCCGGTTCTGGTGATGGGCGCCGGGCCCGTTGGGCTCGGCGTGGTGCTGGCGCTCCGCAGTCTCGGCTATCGCGACATTCATGTCGCCGATCCCAATTCGGCGCGCCTCAAGATCGCGCAGTCCTTCGGCGCAAAGGCGCACCCGGTCGGTGATACGTCGAGGCGCTTCGCGCTGATCATGGAATGTTCGGGCGCGCACGCGGCCCGTAACCTCGGCATCGAGCTCGTCTTGCCGCGCGGAGCACTGGTGCTGGTCGGTGAGAACGCCGCGCCCTGGACGATCGAGGAAGGCAAGGTGTTCCGGCGCAAAGATTTCTACATGGTCCGCACGTTCTACTTCCCGATCAGTGATTTCGAGCCTAACGTGGCCTTGCTGCGCCAATACAAGGAGGAATATCGCGTCCTGGTCGACGGCGAATTCGGGCTCTCGGCACTGCCGGAGAATTTTGCGCGATTCGCCCAGGGCGAATTGATCAAGCCCGTACTGGCGCTGGGCTAGCGGTCATGGCCTCGATCTCGATCCGCAATCTCGTCAAGCGTTACGGCAGCTTTACCGTCATTCCCGATCTCAATCTCGAGATTGCGGACCACGAGTTTGTGGTTTTCGTCGGCCCTTCCGGATGCGGCAAGTCGACCTTGCTGCGGATCATCGCCGGTCTTGAACCGATCAGCTCGGGCGAGCTTTATATCGGCGACAATCGCGTCAACGGCGTTCCCGCCGCTCAGCGCGATATCGCCATGGTGTTCCAGGATTACGCGCTCTATCCGCACATGCGGGTCTACGAGAACATGTCCTTTGCGCTCGAGCTGCGCGGTACGCCGAAGGCCGAGATCGATGCGCGGGTCAAGCGCGCTGCGGCCTTGCTGCACATCGAGCCCTATCTCGACCGCAAGCCGAAGGAATTGTCTGGCGGCCAGCGGCAACGTGTGGCGATGGGGCGCGCGATCGTGCGCAATCCAAAGGCCTTTCTGTTCGACGAGCCACTATCCAATCTCGACGCCAAATTGCGCGGGCAGGTGCGCGCCGAAATCAAGGCGCTGTCGCAACAGCTTAAGACCACGATGGTCTTCGTCACGCACGACCAGATCGAAGCCATGACGATGGCTGACCGCATCGTGGTGATGCAGAGCGGCACCGTTCAGCAATATGACACGCCGGAAACGGTCTATGAGCGACCGTCCAACCAGTTCGTCGCCGGCTTCATTGGTTCGCCGGCCATGAATTTCTTTCCAGTCGAACAGCGCGGAGAGCAGATCGTCTTTTCGCAGGATGGCACTGACGCGCCGCTCGACGCGAAGAGCCGCGATCTGTTGCGCAAGACCGGCCATGGCGTATTCGGAATCCGTCCCGAGCATTTTTCGGTGACGGCAGATGCTGCCGGAGCCGTGGCGGTGACGGTGAGGCTGGTCGAGCCGCTTGGCTCGGACACGCTGATTCATTTCGATCTGGCCGGCGCATCGGCGATCGCGCGGGTCGATCCCTCGCTGCGGCCGAAGGTCGGCGATCGTCTTAACCTGCGTCCGCAGCCCGGCAGGGCGCATCTGTTCGACGGCACCAATGGCCAGGTGCTGCGGTGAACGAGCACGCCAATCCCGCGACGCGGACGAGGTTGGCCGACATGGCCTACAAAGACATGGCCTCCAAAGCAAAGCGCGCGCATGTGATCTGCCTTGGCCTCTCGGCGCTTGATCAGATCTGGCGCGTCGACCACAGGTTTTCAGGCGAAAGCGAAAAGATCAGGAGTCTCGACTATTCCACACTGGGCGGTGGCATGGCCGCAAACGCTGCGGTCGCCATCGCACGCCTCGGCGGGTCCGCTGCTTTCTGGGGCCGTGGCGGCGATGATGCCGCCGGGCATGAGATGCGGTCAGCGCTATCAGCCGAAGGCATTGATGTTGCGAATTTCAAACTGTTTCCCGAAGGCCGCTCGTCGGTCTCTGGCGTGATCGTCGACAAGTCCGGTGAACGGCAGATCGTGAATTTTCGAGGGTCGTATCCCGAGCGAGCTGATTGGCTACCGCTCGATGCCGTTGCAGGCGCTTCAGCCGTGCTTGCCGATCCGCGTTGGCCGGATGGAGCTGTTGCGCTGTTCGGCAAGGCGCGTGCACTGGGCATTCCGACTATCCTCGACGGCGATGTCGCCGAAGCCGCCATATTCGAGCGCCTGCTTTCGCTCACCGATCACGCCATATTCTCCGAACCCGCACTGGCAGCCTTCATGGGATCGGCCGACGACGCGTCGTTGGCCGATCTTGCGCGCTTCAATTGCCGCATCGTCGCGGTCACTCGCGGACATGAAGGGGTGAGTTGGTACGAAAATGGGGTCTTGCAAAAGCAGGCCGCCTTCCGGGTTAGCGTCGTGGACACGACGGGTGCGGGCGACGTCTTTCACGGCGCCTATGCCTTTGCGGTCGGTATGGGTCTCGCCGTGCGCGATGCGATGCAGTTCGCTGCTGCCGCGGCGGCGTTGAAATGTGAGCATTCGGGCGGACGCGCCGGAATTCCCTCGATCGAAAATTGCCTTGAATTCATGAGGACGAACCGATGAGAGCAATTGGAAAGAACCGCGGGCTTGCGCGTCTGGCCGATGCGGAAGGGCACTTTCGCATGGTCGCGCTCGACCAGCGGCCGCCGCTGTTTGATGCCATAGCCCAGGCGAAAGGCATCACCAGGGACCAGGTCGAGTATGCCGATGTAACTGCGGCCAAGCGGCTTCTGGTGGAGGCGCTGGCGCCTCACTGCAGCTCGATGCTGTTTGATCCGAATTTTGCGGTACCTGCAGCCATCGACCTATTGCCGGCCCGCTGCGGCCTCATCATGACGCTCGAGGAGCATCGCGTCGAGGAAACTCCGGGTGGCCGCAAGTCGCGGGCCATCACCGATTGGAGCGTGGAGAAGATCCGCGCGATCGGCGGCGATGCGGTGAAGGTGCTCGCCTGGTACCGGCCAGATGCCGATCCTGCCGTCAACGAACATCAGAAGCGCTTCGTGCGGTCGGTCGGCGAGGACTGCGCCCATCACGACATCCCTTATGTGCTCGAGCTGCTGGTATACCCCTTCCTCGGGAGCGCCAACCACACCGCCGACTATGTGGAATCGCCGGGCAAGCTGCCGAAGCTCGTCATCGACAGCGTGCAGGAGTTTGCCAAGCCCGAATATGGCGTCGATCTCTTGAAGCTCGAAAGTCCGCTTGCGGCCAACAGCCTGCCGCCGCGCGATGGAAGCGCTGCGTCCAAAGCTGCACAGAAGGATTTCGAGGCAATCGGCGACATCTGTCGCCAAGGCAACATCCCCTGGGTGCTGCTGTCAGGCGGTGCGGCACCGGAAAAATTCGAGCGCGTGCTGGACTTCGCCTACGCCGCCGGCGCCGGCGGCTTTCTGGCCGGCCGCACGATTTGGCTGGATGCCGTGCGCAGCCATTTCCCCGATCGCGCCGCCGTCGCCGCCAGCCTTCGCAAGGATGGTGTCGGCGTGCTCGAACGGCTCAACACGCTGACCAAGGCCAAAGCAAAGGCTTGGACAGCGCGCTTTCCCGGCTTCAGCGAAATCAGGCAGGAAGGTGATTTCGCGCGATCGTATTGACTTTGGATTCCTGACATGACGTCGCAACCATTCACCGTCCGTAGCGTGCAGGCCTTCTGCTATCGTTACCCATTGTCGACGCCGGTTGTTACCTCCTTCGGCAAGATGCTTGACAGGCCGGCAGTATTCGTTCGTGTGGAAGACACTGACGGCAATGCCGGCTGGGGCGAGATCTGGTCAAATTTTCCATCGGTCGGAGCCGAACATCGAACGCGACTCGTCAACGAGGTCCTGGCGCCCGCGACATGCGGGCGCACAGTCAGCGCTCCCCAGGAAATCTTCGAGGCCCTGACACAGGGCACCGCCGTGCTGGCGCTGCAATCCGGGGAGCCCGGTCCGTTCGCGCAGGCGATAGCCGGAATTGATCTTGCAATCTGGGATCTGTTCGCGCGGCGGCGGAAGCAGCCACTGTGGCGGTTGCTTGGTGGCAACGGCAAGACGATAAGGGTCTACGCCAGCGGAATTAATCCGACCGGCTCGCGGCAAATGGCGGAATCGGCCATTAAGCGTGGGCATCGCGCACTGAAACTGAAGATCGGCTTCGAACTGGCGACAGATCGCGCCAATCTGGCGTCGCTACGCGATCTGGTGGGCGACGGCGTGCTGGCAGCGGATGCCAATCAGGGCTGGTCGTTGGCCCGTGCGCTGGAGATTGCGCCGCATCTGCGCGAGTTCGATCTTGCTTGGCTGGAAGAGCCGATCCGTGCCGATCGGCCGTGGCGGGAATGGCAAGAGTTGCGTGAAAACGTCGGCATCCCGCTGGCGGCCGGAGAGAACATCGCGAGCCGCGCGGGGTTTGAGCAAGCGCTCGGTGACAACGTGTTGCGCGTCGTGCAGCCCGACATCGCCAAATGGGGTGGCCTGACCATGTGCGCAGGTATCGCGCGCGACATCCTGGCGTCAGGCAAGACCTTCTGCCCGCACTATCTCGGCGGCGGAATTGGCCTGCTCGCATCGGCGCATCTGCTTGCCGGGATCGGTGGCGACGGTCTGCTGGAAGTCGATTCAAACGACAATGTGCTGCGCGACCGACTTTGCGGACCGCTCATCAACGTGACGAACGGAACTGTGACCCTGGGCGAAGAGCCGGGATCGGGAATCGAGCCGGATCTGAGCCCGATCGAGCAGTACCGGACCGCTTGATCCGACGGGGCCGCGTGCTTGGTGCGCTCCGTTGTCACTATCCCGGGAATGACTTACGCCGGTAACTTCGCTGCCCACTTCTTCGCCCAAACACCGAGAGGAACAAGAAGGGCATAAAGTTCATGTCCGGTCGGTGTAGCGCGATAACCCTCGTGCGAATGCTCGATCAAGCCTGCTTCACGCAGTTCTTTCAGGCGCGAATTGAGAACCGTAGGCGAGATCGATTCGCAGCGTTCTTGCAGTTCGCGGAATGTGCAGGGTCCGCCATTGCTGAGATTCCACAGAACGCCCAATGTCCAGCGTCGCCCCAACAGGTCCAGGAGCGCCATGACAGGGACGCCTGTCCGCGAGCCTCGGACAGGTCTCCCAGGTTTTGGTGTTTGGCTCATAGGCATTCTCGCTACTAAATAGGTAGCGTTTCCCCTGTCAAGCGTTAGGAATGTCACTCCTTCATCGCGAGTACACAGGATGCCCATCATTGTGCTCGCTGCAGCACTCTGACGGCCAATCTCCCTAGGCTCTACTCCTGCAACGACGAGACACTTGCGGCAATATTGTCCGCCATGGCTTTCACGAGCGGCACGTAGCGTCCGACGACGTCGGCGCGGTCGAGCGCCGAGGTGAAATAGGTCATGCCGACGGTGGCGAGTACGCGCTGATTGACGACGACGGGGAGCGCGATCGTGTTCGAGGACCGCGGTTCGACCATCGGGTCGCGTTCGGCAAAACCTTGCTTGCGGATCGTGGCCAGCAAAGCCAATGCCCGCTTTCGTTCGGTGGCGAGTTTGTCTTCGGCCTCCTGCGATCGGGCCAGCATGTCGAGCAGCATCGATCGCTCGCTCACCGGACAGAACGCCAGATAGGCGCGCCCCAGCGCTCGTCCGAGCAGGCTGAGTTGCATGTTGAGGGTACCGTGAAAGGGCGAGACCGGGCTGTCGGGAATGGTGCTGAAGCGGACCACGACTGAACTCCGGTCGAGGACGGCGATGGCGATGGGCCAGTGATATTGCCGCGTGAAGGCGAGCGCCCACGGGCGCGCAGCCTCCACCACCAGCGGATCGCCGTGAAAGCCGTTGCTCAGCGATTTGACCCGCGAGGCGACCGCGTAGCCGCCCTGCCGCCGGTCGTTGGCGGCATAGCCCAGCGCGCATAGCGACTTCATCAACCGCACCACAGTCGATTTCGGCAGGCCCGTCGCCTTGTGCAGGCGATCGATCGAGGTGACGCGGTGGCGGTTGAGCTCCTCCAGCAGCAGGAGTGTGCGCGAGGCGGCTTCGACGGTGTCGGATTTGAGCGGCATCCTGAAATTCCACCTGGTGGAACGCGGCGGAATAGCTATGGCCGACCGGCGTCGTCCCTGCAATGGTTTTCGCCAAGCGCCACGCCGGACCTGCCTCTCAAGGCAGCCTGTGCAGATGGCCGGGGAGGAGCAACCGTGTCGGGAGACGTCGTCAGGCCACATTTCTCGTCATTCCGCCGCCGGCTCGTAGCGCGACAGGTGGTCGTCGGCTCGTTCATCAAGACGCCGACCACGCACGCGACCGAGATATTCGGCGCGCTCGGCTACGATTTCGTCGTGATCGACGAGGAGCACGCGCCGATCGATCGCGCGATGACCGATGTCATGTTGCTAGCCGCGCGCGCCAGCAACCTCGCCGGAATCGTGCGGGTGTCATCGGATGATCCGGCCAAGATCCTGTCCTGCCTGGATTGCGGCGCAGCCGGTGTGCTGGTGCCGCATGTCGCGACGGTCGAGAAGGCACGCGCAATTGCGGCTGCCGCGCGATACCGCGGCGGACGGCGCGGCTATTCCGGCTCGTCCCGCGCCGGTGCCTATGGCGGCACGCCGATGTGGTCTCTCGTCGATGAACAGGATGAATCGGTTTGCGCAATTGCGATGATCGAGGACCCGGAAGCGCTGGATTACATCGACGCCATCGCTGCTGTCGATGGAATCCACGGCTTCTTCATCGGTCGCGGCGACCTCACTGTCGCCCTTGGCGCCAAATCGTCGGCCGACGCCTCTGTCAAGGATGCGGTGATCAGGATCATTGCAGCGGCGAAGAAAGTCGCCAAGCCGGTTTGCGTGATGGTCGCGACTTCCGCGGAAGCAAAGGATTTCGCCGAGCTCGGGGCCAGCGCCTTCATCATCTCGTCGGACCAGGGGCTGATGCGCCGGGCCGCGGCGCAAACGCTCACCGATTTCAAAACGCTCGTTCGAACCACGGATGGCTCACATGTATCACAGCACTGATCCGCGCGCTGCGCTCGCCGCCACGCCCGCCGGCACAAAGCCGGCAGCTACCCACTTTGCAGGCGCCGAGTACGCCAAATTCTACGAAACGCCGCCGGCCGAAGATCAGAACGGCGCGCGGACCTGGTACGCGCGCGGCCAGAACTTCATCATCGCCTATAGCGAGGCCGACAAGGGCGCGGTGCTGAGCCGGACCAACCAGCCCGACGAATATGTCGTGCTGCTTCCAGATCCTGGCGCCGGGGCCGAGATCGTCTGGGGCAACGAGCGCAAGGTCGTCAACGGTCACTCCATCAGTTTCGTGCCGGCGGGTGCAAGCTCCGTCACGTTGCTGGGTGGCGCCACGGTGGTACGCATGGTGACGACGCGATCGGAAGACCTCGCAAAACTCTGCTCGAACGCCGCGTCCTACGCGACGCCGCATCCCAATCTACCGCCGTTCGAGCCGTGGCCGGTGGCGGCTGCGGGCGCGAAGATCCACACCTACAGTCTCGACGTTGCGGTGACGCCGGGCCGGTTCGGGCGCATCTTCCGCTGCTCGACCTTCATGGTGAATTTCCTCGAGCCGCGAAACGGCCCACGCGATCCGAGCAAGATGTCGCCGCATCACCATGACGATTTCGAGCAATGCTCGCTGGCACTGGCCGGCACCTTTGTTCACCACCTGCGCTGGCCGTGGACGACCGATATGGCCCAGTGGCGCGACGACGATCACGAACGCTGCGGATCGCCCTCCATTGCCGTGATTCCACCGCCGGCCATTCACACATCGCAAGCCGTCGATCCCAAGCTCAACGTTCTCGTCGACATCTTCTGCCCGCCGCGCCTGGATTTCTCGGCCAAGCCAGGCTGGGTGTTGAACGAGGACGATTATCCGATGCCCGCGCAAACCGCCGCCGGGCAATCCGCGGCCTGACACATCTCCATCTGAAAGGGCCCTGACCATGGCCGACAAGCAAGTGTCTTACCCGAACACCGTACCACTGCCGCCGCTATCGCGGGCGGCGGAAGTCGCCGAGCTTCTGGTGGGCGCGATCGACCTGCACTGCCATAGCGGCCCGGCAGCCATGCCGCGCATCCTCGATCATCACGAGGAGCTGCTCGATGCGGCGGAAGCGAAGTTCCGCGCCGTGCTCTACAAGGACCATTTTTATGCCGGCATGGCGCATGCGATCCTGCTGGAGAAGCTGTTTCCCGAAACCAATGTGAAGCTATTCTCCGGCATCGTGCTGAACAATGCCTCGGGCGGTATCAACCCGCATGCGGTCGACCATACGATCAAGCTCGGCGGCAAGATCGTCTGGATGCCAACGCTGTCGGCCGCGAACCATATCAAGGCGATGGCGGCTGGAAACTCGACGTTTCCGAAGACCTCGCAAAAAATGCTCGAACCGATCCCGCTTTCCGCGCTCGATGCCAATGGAAAGCTTACAGACGACACCAGGAAGGTCATCGATCTCATTGCCGAGGCGGACATTATCCTGGCCGGCGGCCACCTGCCGGCCAGCGAATTGCATATCCTGTTCGATGAGGCGGCGCGACGCGGCGTCAAGAAAATGATGGTCAACCATCCGACCTACATCGTCGGCTGCAATGACACCGATATCCGCCAGCTTGTCGCGCGCGGCGTCAAGATGGAGCATTCGATCTGCATGTTCATCGAAGGCAAATCCTTAAAGTACAGCGCGGACGATCTCGCGCACCTGATCGACGTGGCTGGCGTCGACAACACGATTCTTTCGTCCGATCTCGGCCTGCAGGGGTCGCAACGTCCGGTCGACGGCTTCCGCAGCATCACCCAGATCCTGCTCGATCTGCAGATGCCGCGGCCTGCGATCAGAAAACTCATCAGCGACAACGCGGCACGGTTTCTCAACCTTCCGGTGATGCAGTCGGCCACACAAGACGCCGCTTAGCGGGACAAGCGCAAAGACCGCGAAAAGCGGCGTGCGCTTAAGGGGAGGAAATTAGCATGGAACGGGTAGATCGCGACGGTGACGCGCTGATGGACCGCATCGTGGCGCGAGCCATGCCATTTATGGCAGCATTGCTGTTCATGGGAGCAAGCCACACGGTAGTCGCGGAAGAGCAGCGCAAGCCGCCGAAGCCGCCGATCATCCTGGAATCGACGGGCGCGTATGAAGTGGGCGGCAAGGTCGTTGCCAAGCCCGGCGATCCCAGCCAGACGCTCTCCTGCGATCATGGTTATGTCGAATACTTCATCCCCGCGAAAAGGCGCAGCGTCGGCCTGATCATGTGGCATAGCTCCAGCACCAAGGTGTGGGAGAACCGTTGGGACGGCGGCGAAGGCTACAAGAGTATCTTTCTGCGCAAGGGCTATCCTGTTTACCTTTGGGACGGCCCGCGCGTCGGCCGCGCGAACTGGAGTTGCGAGCCGATCACCTACACGCCGGATTATTTCGATCAGCGCAACTTTGCCGCCTGGCGCTTCGGTCTGACGTATCTCAATTGGCATCCAGGCCTGCAGTTTCCCACGGCCGACAAGGAAGCCTGGAATCAGGCGACGCGTGCCCGTTACGACGAGTTCGATACGCTCGCGAACGCATTGTTGCAGGCGGAGGCCGGCGGCCAGGCCATCGACAGGATCGGTCCCGTGGTTGCCGTCACCAATTCCGCGGGCGGCTGGCGCGCGCTGTTGTCGGCGCTCAAGGCAAAGAACGACAACTTGAAGGGCATCGTCGCCTACGAAACGCCTGGCTTCGTCTTCCCGGAGGGCGAAGGGCCCGAGCCCAAGCCGGATGCGCCGTACGGCCCCAACTCCGTGCCGCTCGTCGAGTTCAAGAAGCTGACCAAGTTTCCGATCCAGATGGTATTCGGCGATTACACCGAGACGCGTCCGATCTGGGCCGCCTCGGTCAAGGTGGCACGGACCTTCTGCGATATCGTCAATCGTCACGGCGGAGATTGCGAGGTCCTGCTGCTTCCCGATGCGGGTCTGCGCGGCAACACGCACATCGCCTTTGCCGATCTCAACAATGAAGCCGTTGCGGACGAACTGTCCAAATGGCTGGGCCGCAAGGGCCTGGACAAGTTTGCCGAAGAATAAGCGCTGGTGCCCATGCAGCACCTGCGCACAGCTCGGGAGGAAACATGCGTCTGCTCTCTGTCGGCCTCATAGGCCTTGCACTTGCCATTGCGCCATGTCAGCCCGCTGCCGCGCAGGAGTGGCCGAGCCGCCCGGTCACCATGATCGTACCGTTCCCGGCTGGCGCCGCCGTTGACACGTTGGCGCGCGCCGTTGCCCAGGCGCTGAGCGAAGACTTCGGCAAGCAGTTCATCGTCGAAAACCGTGCGGGGGCGGGCGGCAATCTCGGTGGGGCGGCTGTCGCCAAAGCGGTTGCAGATGGCCATACCTGGCTGTTCGGGACACCGGCGCCGATCGCGCTCAACAAGTTCATGTACAAGGGCCTGGCTTACGACTCCGAGCGAGACTTCACGCCGGTTGTGCTCGTCGCCAAATCTCCAATGATCATCACGGCGACGTCAGACTTTCCAGCGAAGACGCTTCCCGACCTGATCGCTTATGCCAAACAGAACCCGGGCAAGGTCAATGTCGGCCATCCCGGCAACGGCACGCTCGGACACATTACCTCGGCGCTGATCCAGCAGTTTGCCGGCGTAGAGATGACGCATGTACCCTATCGTGGGTCCGCGCCGCTGATCACGGACCTCTTGGGCGGACAAGTCAACGTCGCCATGGATTTCATGCCGACTTATCTGCCGCTGATAGCCGATCGCAAGATCCGAGCGCTTGCAGTAACGACAAGCCAGCGTGTCGCGCAACTGCCCGATGTGCCGACCGTGCAGGACGCGGGATTCAAGGGCTTCGAGGCGACCGCATGGTACGCGGTCGTGGCTCCAACCGGTACACCGCCTGAGATCGTGATGAAGGTCAACAAGGCGGTGAATGCCTTTCTGAAGAGTGACAAGGGAAAGACCATCCTCGAACAAAATTCGCTGCAAGGCGTCGGCGGTGCGCCGCAAGACCTCAAGGCGTTTATCGATGGCGAACGCGACAAATGGCGACCGGTGATCGAGGCGGCAAAGATCGCGATGCAGTAAAGCGAGACCGCCATAGATGACTGCTATTGAAATTCCAGCGCTGTCGATCCCGAAGGTTGTCCTCGTCACCGGCGGTAACAGCGGCATCGGCAAGGCGACGGCGGCGCGCCTTGCCGCCATGGGTTCTGCTGTCGTGGTCGGCTACAACAGCCGCCGTTCACTGGCCGAAGAGGTGATCGATGGGCTGCAAGGCAGCCGGCACGTCGCCATGCGGATTGCGATCGACGATCCGACTTCCATCTCCGAGGCCGCGGCGGCCGTGGACAAGCAGTACGGGCGGCTCGATGCGCTGGTTAATTGCGGCGGCGCCACGACGCCCGTGCCCGCCGCTGATCTGGAAGCGCTGACGGACGATATCTTCGACCGGACCGTTACGCTCAACCTGCGGGGACCATTCGCCATGGTTCGCGCCTTCCGTCCCTTGCTGGAGCGCGGCAGCGGGTCAGCGATCGTGAGCATTTCATCCATCGCGGCTCGCACGGGGCTCGGCAGCAGCCTGGCCTATCTGGCTGCAAAGGCGGGTGTCGACGCGCTGACGATCGCGCTCGCGAAAGTGCTTGCGCCGCGGATCCGCGTCTTCTCCGTCTCGCCCGCCGGCGTGGACACGGATTTTGTCCCGGGCCGGAGCCGTGAACAGCTACAGAAAACGGCCGAAAGATTGCCACTGGCCCACGTCACCACGCCCGACGATGTCGCAAGGGCGGTAGTAGCCTGCATCGTCAACCTGACCAGTTCGACGGGAATTGTAGTGCCGGTGGATGAGGGCAGGCACCTGTGACGGAGCAATGACGCCGCTATGCGGACATCATGAAAGGAGAACAATGAAAAAACTGAAATTCTATATCGACGGAGCCTGGGTGGATCCGGCCGCGCCGTCAACGCTTGGAATCGTCAATCCTGCGACGGAGGAGATCTTCGCGCAGATCAGCCTGGGCTCCCCTCCGGATGTGGATCGGGCCGCCAAGGCAGCCCGCCGCGCTTTTGCCACCTATTCCGAAACCAGCGTCGAAGAACGCCTGTCCTGGCTTCAGAAGATCATCGAGGGCCTTAGGGCGCGCCTGAAGGAACTGGCGCGGATGATGACCCTCGAAATGGGCGCGCCCATCACGTTTGCGACGGAGCGTCAGGCCACGGTCGCGCTGTTTCATTTTGAGGAAGCGGCGCGCGTGCTTGCGAACTACAAGTTCGAGGAGCGGATGGGGAACGGGATCATCCGCCGCGAACCGATCGGTGTCTGCGGACTGATCACGCCGTGGAACTGGCCACTGAACCAGGTCGCGTCCAAGGTCGCGCCGGCGCTCGCAACCGGCTGCACGGTCGTCCTGAAACCCAGCGAGATCGCGCCGCTCAGCGCGATGCTGTTCGCAGAGATCGTCGACGCCGCTGGCGTGCCGGCGGGCGTCTTCAATCTCGTCAACGGCGACGGTCCCACCGTGGGCGAGGCGATCGCCGCCCATCACGAGATCGACATGGTGTCGTTCACCGGATCGACGATGGCGGGTGTCAGAGTGGCCAAGCTTGCGGCGCATACGGTCAAGCGCGTCGCGCAGGAACTGGGCGGCAAGTCCGCCAACATCATCCTTGCCGATGCTGATCTGAAAACGGCCGTGATCCAGGGCGTTCACGCCTGTTACACCAACGCCGGCCAGAACTGCCAATCTCCCACGCGCATGCTGATTCCACGCGCGCAGCGGGATGCGGCATTCGAGGCGGCGCGCGAGGCGGTCCACAGTATTCTCCTGGGAGACCCGCTCGACCCCGCATCGACGATGGGGCCGCTGGTGAGCCAGGCGCAGTTTCAGAAAGTTCAGGATCTTATTCAGTCCGGCGTTGATGAGGGGGCGACGCTGGTGGCCGGCGGAACGGGGCGGCCTGCCGAAATCAACCGCGGATACTATGTTCGTCCGACCGTCTTCGGCGACGTGACGCCGCAGATGAAGATTGCGCGTGAGGAGATCTTCGGTCCCGTGCTGTCGATCATGAGCTATGATAGCGAGGAGGAGGCGATCGAAATCGCCAATGACACGCCGTTCGGCTTGGCGGGCTTCGTGCAATCCAGGGACGTGAACCGCGCTCGCATCGTCGTCAACCGCATCCGCGCAGGGCGCGTCTACCTCAACGGTGCTCCTTTCGACCGCAGCCTGCCGTTTGGCGGCTACAAGCAGTCCGGCAATGGGCGCGAATTCGGAATCTTCGGATTTGAGGAATATCTCGAGGTGAAGGCGATACTGGGCCAGTGAGACTGGCGACGTCGCGGGCGAGGGAGACGCTCAAGCGACAGGGCGGAAATGTCCGGGAGGATGTTTCGTATCGCGCCGGATCAGCCGGCGAAGCGTGGAAGGCTCCGCATATCCGACCTGCCGCGCGATCTGCTCGACCGACAGGCGCGTCGTCTCAAGCAGCAAGCGCGCTGTTTCCAGCCTGATCCGCTGCACGAACTGAATTGGTGAAACACCGCAGGTCGCCGCGATTCGCCGGGCAAATGTCCGCGGCGCCAGCGCGACGGCTGCGGACAGCTCCTCGATCGCAAAGTCACGCGCGATGTTGTCGCGCACCCACTTCTCGGCCTTGGCAATCCTCGGGTCCTGGCCTGCTAGATAGGTAATCGCCATGAATGGCGCCTGGGAGCGTCGCTCATCCAGCAGGAGATAATTGGCACAGGCTTTCGCCAGGCCTGGTCCTGCGAACCGGCTGACGATCGCGAGCATCAGGTCCATCTGCGCCATGGCCGCGCCAGCGGTTGCGATCGGCCAATCGGCGACGACCATCTGCTCCGTCATGAGTTCGACTTGGGGATAGCGCTGCTGGAACAGCGGCGCGAGCCACCATGTCGTGGTCGCGCGCCGGCCGTCGAGCAGGCCCGCCTCTGCCAACAAAAAGGTGCTGGCGCAGGACGCAGCGAGCATGGCTCCGGTCGCGTGCGCCCGGGTCATCATGTCGCCCGCGCGCCGGCATGCCGGGCTCATCAACTTCGTCTCTAGCTCGTCTGCCGACGCCGTGCCAAGCCCGGGAACGATGACAAGCTCGATTCCGCGCAGATCGGCGCTGCTTCGGCGGGATCCGCAACGCACCGTCGTCACCTTGAATGGCAGAACGCGTTTCGCAGCGCTGATCCGGTTCGCGGTCGCCAACACGTCGTGAGTGATGGCCGCGCTCGAGGCCATGCACCCCTCGATCTCGACAACCGCCACTTTGGTCATGTCAAAAAATGCCCGATAAATGTCATTTTTGACACTAGCCCGATGGCTCAGAAATCGCAACGATAGTCACGAGGACGGCGTTTGTAGGAATCTGCGGCCGCTGCGCCGCGGCTCCTGCCTGAGCATCCATTGATCGACAAAGGAATTGTGCCGATGCCGAAACGGTCCATGACGCAGGACGATCCGCTCGAGGATTTCGCGCGCCGCGACATCGCGCTCGATGGCGTCACCAAGATCGTCTACGTGACCGGCACGGGGCCGGCTGTCATCGTGATGACGGAGATGCCGGGGATCAGCCCGCATGTCGCGCGATTTGCCCGCTGGGTCCGCGACGCCGGCTTCACCGTCTACATGCCGTCGCTGTTCGGCCGCGACGGTGCCGTTCCAGGCGCGGAGGAGGGCGCTGCGATCTTTCAGCGCGCCTGTGTAAGCGCCGAGTTTCGCGCGTTGTCCTCGAACCAATCCAGTCCGGTGACAAAGTGGCTGCGGTCGCTGGCGCGATTGGCGCATGGCGAGTGCGGCGGTCCCGGCGTCGGCGCTATTGGCATGTGTTTTACGGGAAATTTTGCGCTGTCCATGATGCTCGAACCATCGATGCTGGCGCCGGTGCTTTCGCAGCCGTCGCTGCCGCTGAACGATCCGGCAGGCATCGAAATCACCCCGGACGAAGTCAGGGCCGTCCGCGAACGGCTGGAGCGGGAAGATCTGACGGTGATGGCCTATCGCTTCGCCGGCGACAAGTTCTGCATGGCGCAACGCTTCGCGGCCTATGCGGAAGCGCTTGGCGAGCGGTTCATTGGACGGGTGCTGCCGGATAGCGCAGCGAATACCGATCTCGCGCCATTCTTCGCGCGCCATGTGACCACCCCGCACAGCGTCGTCACCGCGCACCTGATCGACGAGGCCGGCCAGCCGACGATCGCGGCCCGCGATGAGATCCTGGCGTTCTTCAAGCATCGGCTCGCGCCTTCGGGAAGCGGCCCCAGCTCATAGCACTTCAAGCCGCTTGCGGCGCCGCCGTCCGGCATCCGCGTCAGGCGTGCTTGTCGAGGCGGCGCTTGAGCAGGGTCAAATGTTGCAGCAGGTCCGACTGCGCGACCGGCGACAATTCGCCGATCAGGGCGATTACCCATTCCTCGTGCCGGCGTGCCATCCGGCCGAATTCCTTGGCGCCTTCCTGTGACAGGCGCAGGCGGAAGGTGCGGCGATCCTCGGAATCGACTTCACGATGGATAAAGCCGTCGGCTTCCAGCTTCTGCACGAGCGCGGTGATGGCGCCGTTCGAGACCATCAAGAGCTCGGAGACTTCGGACATGGTCGCGCCTGCAGGTTTGCGCGCGAGCTGCGCCAAAAGGTCGAAGCGGGCCAGCGTAGTGTTGAACTCCTTGCGCAGCCGTGCGTTCAGCGCCTTCTCGATCCTTGTGGCGCAGGAAAGCAGGCGCAGCCAGATGCGCAACTCGAGATGCGCGCCATCGGACTCGTGCGTCGGCTCGCCAGGGTGCAGCGGTTGCGTGCGCGCGCCCTTGGGAGATCGAGCCTTTCGTTTGACCGTGGCGTCCATGGCTGGCATCTCACCCCAAGCTAGATGGAAATCGACCCGATGCTGGCTCCGCCGCAGACGTAGAGCGTCTGCCCGGTGATGAAGTCGGCATCCGGTGAGCTGAAGAAACTGACCGCGCGGGCGACGTCGGTGGATTTGCCGAGACGGCCGAGCGGAATCGACTGTGCGAGCTTCTTGGCGCGTTCGGATTCCGGCGACATCACGCTCTCGAACATCTCGGTATCTCCGATCGGGCCCGGCGCGACGACATTGACCGTGATCCCGAACGGCGCAAGCTCGAGCGCCCAGGTCCGTGCCATGCCGATGATGCCGGCCTTGGTGGCCGAATAGACGGTGCGTGTGGCGGCGCCGAGTGCCGCGCGGGAGGATAGCAGTACGATGCGGCCGAAGCGGCCTTTCTTCATGTTGGGTAACGCCGCTTGCGCCAGCGCAATCCCCGCGCCGAAATGGAGCTGCGCCAAAGCGCCGACGTCCCCGTCATCGACCTCTTCCAGCGGCTTGGGCCGAATGGCGCCGGCATTGTGCACGACATGGGTGATCGCAAAATTCGCGGCGATTTCCGTCGCCGCCTGGCGCGTTGCCGTCGCATCGAGCAGGTCGACCTCGCGCGAGGAGAGTTTTGGATGGCTCCAGTCCGGCTTGCGCCGCGACAGCGAGATCACGTCATACCCCTCGGCGAGCAGGCCGCGCGCGATCGCAGCGCCAATGCCGGTATTACCGCCGCTCACGATCGCCGTGTGGTGGACCACGTTCATCCTCCCTCACATGAAGAGCTGGATGTTGCCGAAGGCAGCATCGCAATTGATCAGATCGACACGCTTGAGCTTGATCTTCAGCCTGCCGTTCTCGACGCTGAGATGATGCGTGGCCCAGGCAGCAAAGAGTGTCTGCTCGTCCATGCGGGTCTCGATGTAATGCATCGGGGTCCAGGTGACGTAGTTGTTGGCGGCAGGATCGCGCGAATCCACCTGCGGCGTCTGCAACACATGATGGCAGCGGCTTTTCGGCTTCTGGCTGAACGTCCGCGCGCCCTTGAGCCGTTCGACCCGGATCGAGAGCAACAGCTTGTCTTCATACATCAGCGAACAGGTCAGCCGCGGATCGGTTTGATTCCATTCCAGCGGCATCCAGTAGAAAGCGTCGTCGGCGTAGAGATCGAGCCATTCGTCGAAACGCTGCTGATCGATCAGCCGCGCCTCGCGAACCACGAAGTCGATCAAGTCCTGGTCGGTGGGAATCGCATTCTTCACTTGAGCGTCGGTGACCATGCTCATGTTACATCCCCATCGTCATGAACTTGGTCCAGGCCCGGAACTGGTGGCGCATCGGCCACTCGCTGGTGCCGTTGACCGCTACGTTGGTCTGCCCGGCTTCGTCGGGGCTGTAGAGGCGCTGGAGGTTCACCCACTCATTGCCGTTCGAGTGCAGGCCCTCCTGTGCGCGTTCATACATTTCGAGGTCGTCGTGGCCGACGATCGAGGTCGGCGCGTTGATCAGCCGGTTGTACATCAACGTGCGCTCGAGCAGCATGTCGGGTGCATCGACGAGCTGGAACGTCCAGGATTCGACCAGCGTCTTGTTGGCTGCGATCGGCTTGAAGTGCCGCAACAACTGGATCGGCCCTTTGATCATGATGTTGGGGAAATAGACCGTGTTGTGCCGGTTCTCGCCGAGGATCGCCTTGGCGCGTTCTTCGCCATAGGCCGCTTTCATCTTCTCGAAATAACCGGGCACTGCCGAATAGTCGGAATGGATCGAGTGATGCACGCCGGTGTGGCCGTGGCCGTTGTCCCAGATCCGGATGCCCATGTTCTCGAAGAACTCGTAGGGGCTCATGAAGGGAGCGATGATCTCGACCGCCATCGGCTTCTTGGTGCCGGGCGGCGCCTTCTTCCAGACTTCGACCACGGTCCCGGCGGAGGACTCATGCGCGACCATCGGATGGCAGGTGTCGGTCTGGTTTTCCACCAGCATCTTCCAATTGCAATTGTGCATGTACCGCAGCACGCCGCCGGCGACCTTGAGCTGACCGACCGGCGAGCGGTCGATCATGTTGTCGAAGCTCGATAGACTGTCGCCGAAGAACTCCTCGAAATCGAGGCCGCCGTCATTGATCTTGGCGAACACGAAGCCGCGGTAGTTGCGGACATGGCGGACTGGCGCCATGCCGCTCGCCGCATGGCTCTGCTCAAAACCGGTATTCTCGTAGCCCTTCTTTAGCGGGATAGCGAGCAGCGAGCCGTCGGTTCTGAAGCTCCAGGCATGATAGGGGCAGCGGAAGAACTTTCCGGCATTGCCGCAGGTCTCGGACGTGATGCGCGTGCCCTTATGCGGGCAGCGGTTGTGCAGCACTTTTACCGTCCCGTCGGTGTGGCGGACCAGCAGGATAGGCTGCGTGCCGATCGTGGTGCCGAAATAATCGCCGGGATTGGGGACCTGGCTGTCATGGCCGACATAGACCCAGCTATTCGGGAACATGTGCTCCATCTCAAGCTGGAACACTTCCTCGCTGACATAGACGTCGCGGTGAACTTCCTGGTCGCGGACCAGGTCGCGAATGGCTGCGACATTGCCGGCATATCGGGTCATGCGTTTCTCCCTCACAGGTCGAGCACGAGTCGCTTGGTCTTCGCGCGCGAAATACAGATCTGCATCACCTTGTTCGAGGCCTTCTCGCTGTCGCTCAAGATGTAGTCGCGATGATCGGGAATGCCGGAGATCACCGTGGTCTGGCAGATGCCGCAATCGCCGCGCTTGCAGTCATGCATTGGGTCTTCGCCGGCCTCGATCAGCACGTCGAGGATGGTCCTGCCGGCGGGAATCTCATAGACGCGCCCGCTGCTCCTGAGTTCGACTTCGAAGGCGGAGTCTCCGGACTTCTCTTCGGGCGCGGTGAAGATTTCGAAATGAAGCCGCCCTTGCGGCCAGTTCATCCGCTTCGCCAGCGCGATGGCAGCCTCGATCATCGGCAGCGGTCCGCAGAGATAGAGCGGCACGTCGGGTGCGAGCCCGCTCATCAAGCCCTCGAGGTCGAAGAAGCAGCCGGCTTCGTCGTCGGCGTGGATGGTCGCGCTGGCGCTAGCCAGCCGCTCGATGTCGCCGAGAAAGGCGAGTTCGCTGCGGCTGCGGCCGGCATAATAGAACGAGAACGGCCGCTTCGCCGCGTTCAATTCACAGGCCATCGTGAGCAGCGGCGTCACGCCGATGCCGCCCGCGACAAGTGCCACTTCTCCCGCGCCGGCTCGAAGCGGAAAATTGTTCGCCGGTGGCGAGATTGTCAGGCGATCGCCGGTCTTGAGGCCGTGCATAAAGCTGGAGCCGCCGTGGCTCTTGTTTTCCTGCAGCACGGCGATGCGATAGGCGGTCGGATGTTCGGCCGCGCGCGGCGAGACCGTCTCGATCAGCGAATAGGAGCGACGGCCGACATCAGGCAGGTGGACGTCGATATGCGCGCCGGCGGACCAGCCCGGCATCGGCGCACCACTGACGCGCGTCAGCACGAATTCGCGGATGCGCGAGGTGAGCGCCTCAGCCTTCGACACCACGACTTCGAATTGATCCATCCTCAGGAGTCCTCGAACAGTGTCCCGACGGTTCGCAAGGCGCCGTCGAGTTCGGTTCCATCGGCATCCTTCAGCGCCACCTTGGTCAGCCGCTGTACCCATTCGGCGGCATCTAGCCGGCCGGCCAGACGCTCGGACGCAAGCATGACCTTGTCGAACTTCGATTCACCGCGCGAGTGTGTGTCCGAGTAGCCGCCGACGAGACGGCGAGCCTCACACACGGCGGTCGCAAGCGCCGGATCGCTCCCGGCGAAATTCCGGATGCGTTGCGCCCACTCGTCGAGATGGCGCATCTCGCGCGCGTGCCGCAGCGTGCGCCGGCGGAAGCGCCGCAATCCGGCCACGCCGTACAGCAGCAGGAACGACGACGGCGCGGTGGTGCGCAGTTTACGTCCACGATCGATCAGCCGGGCAAGCCGCTCGCTGCGCTCGACCTTCTTGCCGAGCCGAGGCGGTAAAAGACCTGCCAGTTCCTCGATCCGCGGATGGAAGAACTCGGTGATCGCGAGAACCTGGTCGTCGCCGGCGCGGACCTCGCGGCGGACCCGGTCGAATCTTCCCGCTCGCGTCTTCAGATCGGCCACGCGAATCACGTCGTCATAGGCCATTGCGATCGCGAGATACTTTGCAAACGCCTGTAGCAGGCCGGTCGCCTCGCGCGGCATCGCTTCGAGCCGGTCGAGATATTCACCGCCGTATGCGACGTCCTGATAATCTACCACGCGCTGCAGGCCGGCGGCGACGATGCCATGCACTTCCGGCGGCAACTGCCGCGATCGCGCGACCAGCGCGTCATAGCCGGCGTGGCCGATTGGTTCGAGACGCGGAAAATGTTTTGCGAGCGGCGGCTTTGCCACAGGCTTGATCTTGGGATCCTGCTTGACCATGGCGCCGGCCCGCTCGCGGCCGGCGGTGAAGGCGCGCAGGCTGGCATCGACGCCGACCCCCGCGGCCCGGATCGTGGCTTCAAAATCCTCGGTGGCAAAGGGCAGAGCGCCGGAGCCCGCAAGCGCGCCGAACAGTACCGCAGAAACCACGCTGCCGGTGGCGTCGGCGATCTCGGCCATGTCGAACGCGATGAAGCGGTTGGCAGCAACGTTTGCCGCCTCGTAGACCTGCGCCGCGTCGGCAGTGCCGTCGCCGGGCGCGGTCTTCTCGCTCACGGCCAATGAGCGGTGCGAAGAGCCAATCAACAGTGTGCGGTCGGGCGAGACCAACCCGCGCAGAATGGCGCGGCCAGCTTCCATCAATTCGGCGCCGATCACGATATCGACCTTGCCCGGCGCGGGCATCAACGACAGGACGGGATGGCGGTCGGGCTTGCTCGTGTCAGGCGCGATCATCTCGATGTAATAGATCGTGGCACCGGTGCGCTGGGCGACGCCGGGCACCGATGTCGATTGCGCGAACCAGCCGCGCCGCTCGGCCAATGCGACAATCCAGTCGACCAAGACGCCGCCGCCCTGACCGCCCATCGCGAGCACCGCGACGGTGATCGGGCGAGCCTGACTAAGTGCGATGGAGGAGGGCGCGACCGAGACGTTCATGCCGCCTCCTGCTCAAACGTGACGCGGCGTCCGGCGCGCCAGCGCTGCAAAACGCCGATCATTCGCTGCCAGAGGCGGTCGAGCCGCGTTTCGAACGAGGTCGGATTGGAAACGATGTCGGCGCGATAGAACGAGGGACACAAGACAGCCGCGTCCGCGACCTCGCCGCAATGGCCGCAGCCGACGCAACTATTGTCAACGGCGGCGACTGGATTGTCCTTCAGGGGATCGCTGGTTGGCTTCACCGACAGCGAGGGGCAGCCGGACAGGCGGATGCATGCGTGGTCGCCGGAACATACATCCTCATCGACACCGAAGCGCTCGCGCACGATGCGCTCGCCGCGCTTGGCGGCGGCGGCCACCAGCGGCTTCACGCGCCGCTGCTTGTTCAGCATGCATTCCGACGAGGCGACGATGATCTTCGGCCCTTTCTCCTCCGTCGTCAGCGCCTCGCGCAGCGTGTCGCGCATGCGCGTGACATCGTAAGTGCGGTCGATCTGGCGCACCCATTTGGCGCCGACACCCTTCGCCGCCTCGACGATCGGGTGCTTGGTCGAACGCGAACGATTATCGGCGCGCGAGGAGGGGATGTCCTGGCCACCGGTCGCGGCGGAATAGTAATTGTCGACAACGACGATCACGCCGTCGTGCTGGTTGAAGACGGCGTTGCCGACGCCGCTGGTCAACCCGTTGTGCCAGAAGCCGCCGTCGCCCATCATCGAGATCGGCCGCTTGCCCGCAGGCACATTGAAGGCGGAGGCCGAGGCCGGGCCCAGCCCGTAACCCATGGTGGTAGCGCCGATATTGAACGGCGGCAGGATCGAGAACAGGTGACAGCCGATATCGGCGGCGATGTGATGCGGTCCGAGTTCCTTCTCAACCAGCTTCATTGCGGAAAAAATCGGCCGCTCCGGACAGCCGGTGCAGAAGCCCGGCGGACGGGGTGGCACCACATCGGCGAGCACGCGGATTTTCTCATCTACCTCAGTGCGGTCGATGTTCGGTGCGCGCGCGGCATCCGACAAGGCATCCGGGCGCCAGCGGCGGATGAAGGCCCCGATCGCTTCGCCCATGACTTGTGCCGTATATTCGCCGGCCATCGGGAACAGGTCCTTGCCGTGCAGCTTGGCCGGGATGTCGGCATTGCGCAGGATCTTGTGCAGCGCCTGCTCGATGAACTCGGGCTGTCCCTCCTCGACCATCAGCACCGCTTTCTTGCCGCGGCAGAAGTCGATCACCTCGCGGTCGACGATCGGGTAGGTCACGTTCATCACATAGATCGGTACGCGCGTCTCGCCCCAGATGTCGGCAAGCCCGGCCTCGCGCAGCGCCGTGATGACGCCGTTGTACATGCCGCCCTGCATGATGATGCCGATATCGTCGATGTCGCCGTCGAAGGTCTCGTTCATGCCGCGGGCGTGGATGAACTCAACCGCCGCGGGCCAGCGATGCTCGACCTTCTCCTTCTCGTGCAGGAACGAGGCCGGCGGCAGCACGATGCGGTTGGTGTCGCGCGACGGCTGATCCAGCGCGCGGGACAGCGGAAAAGCGGGGCGGACATTGTCGCGGGTGGCGAAGCGCCCATGCACATGGCAGGCGCGTATCCGCACCTCCAGCATCACTGGCGTATTCGACGCCTCGGACAGCTCGAAGGAATCGTGCACGGCCTTGACGATCGACGCCACGTTGGGCCGCGGATCGACCAGCCAGAGTTGCGACTTCATTGCAAACGCGTGCGAACGCTCCTGCATGATGGAGGAGCCTTCGCCGTAATCCTCGCCGATGATGATCAGCGCACCGCCGGTCACGCCGCCCGAGGAGAGGTTGGCGAGCGCGTCGGACGCGACATTGATGCCGACCGGCGCCTTGAAGGTGACCGCGCCACGGACCGGATACATCACGGAGGCAGCCAGCGTTGCTGCGGCGGTGGCCTCGCTGGCGCTGGATTCGAAGTGCACGCCGAGATCGGAAAGAATGTCCTGCGCGTCCGACAGCACATCCATCAGGTGCGAGATCGGCGCGCCCTGGTAACCGGCGACATAACTGACGCCGCATTCGAGCAGTGCTTTGGTAATGGCGAGGATGCCTTCGCCGCGAAATTCCTGACCGGCGCCGAGCTTCAGGTCTTCCACCTCGCGCGCGAAAGAGCGTTCTGCCATGCTCGCCTCCTGAGGGCTCGCCCGGAACTCCGGATGACCGAATATAATTTTAGACATCAAACAAAAATGATGTCAATCGAACCCGCGAGTTCTGAGGCTGCAAAACGCTTCACGCGCATTTGAGCGCAGTTTCTAGCCTGTTTCATAGGCTTCATGCACACGCGCCGGGCTTCCGATCGGCGGGCCCGTTCGCTTGACAGGATATTTTAGCCATGAAACATTATTGAGGCCGCGCGTTGCACTTGGCGGCGTGCGCAAAACCGGCCTTTGCGGGAGACTGACATGACTCCGGTTTCGCCATTACGCGGGCCGTCGCGCGAACACCTCGCGTGGCCGTTCTTCGATTCCCGCCACAGCGAATACGCTGCCGCGCTCGACGCATTTGCAGCCGACCTTGGCGATACGCATGGCCATGACGTCGACGAAACCTGCCGTTCGCTGGTACGCCAGCTTGGCGCCGCCGGATTGCTGGAGGCATCGGTCGCAGGCGATCGGCCCGATGCGGTGATCGACTCTCGGCTGATCTGTCTCGCCCGCGAAACGCTTGCCTGGCATAGCGGGCTCGCCGATTTCGCATTTGCGATGCAGGGACTTGGAACTGGTGCGGTGGCGATTGCCGGTTCGCCCGAATTGCGCGCGCTGGTGCTGCCGAAGGCGCGGCGGGGCGAATGGATTGCCGCCTTTGCGTTGTCGGAGAAGGAGGCCGGTTCCGACGTCGCTGCCATGGGCTGCAGCGCCCGCCGCGAAGGCGACCACTACATCCTCGATGGCGAGAAGACCTGGATCTCCAACGGCGGCATTGCCGACGTTTATACGCTGTTTGCGCGAACCGGCGAGGCGCCGGGTGCGCGGGGCATTTCGGCCTTCGTGGTGCTGCCGGATGATCCCGGGTTTTCGATCGCCGACCGTATCGACGTGATGGCGCCGCATCCGCTGGCGACGCTGCGTTTTGATTCTTGCCGGATCCCGGCGGCGCGGCTGTTGGGTTCGCCGGGCGAAGGTTTCAAGATCGCCATGCGCACCCTCGATATCTTCCGCGCATCGGTGGCGGCCGCCGCGCTGGGCTTTGCCCGCCGCGCGCTCGATGAGGCGGTGGCGCATGCCCTGTCACGGCGGATGTTCGGTGGCGTGCTGGGCGACCAGCAATTGACGCAGGCAGCCCTCGGCGACATGGCCGCAGGCGTCGATGCCAGCGCGCTTCTCACCTACCGCGCGGCGTGGCGGCGCGACGTGCAGAAAGCTTCCACGACCCGTGAAGCAGCAATGGCCAAAATGGTCGCAACCGAAACCGCGCAGGCGGTGATCGACCGCGCCGTACAGATGTTCGGCGGCCGCGGCGTGCGCTCGGGCGAAGTCGTTGAGCAGCTCTATCGCGAGATACGCGCGTTGCGCATCTATGAAGGCGCGACCGAAGTCCAGAAACTCATCATCGGACGTGATGTCCTGAAGGCGGTCTAGCCGAACGGCCGTTCAGTCGCGTCCTGCTACGGGAGTATGAAATGTTCGAGGTCTTGCAACCACCCGGTTGGGCCAAGCCGAGGGGGTACGCGAACGGCATCGCCGCGCGCGGCAGGATGATCTTCGTCGCCGGCCAGATCGGCTGGAACGAGCAATGCAAGTTCGAGTCCGATGATCTGGTAGATCAGATCAGCCAGACCCTGAAGAACGTCGATGCGGTCTTGCGCACCGGCGGCGCTGCGCCCCAGCATGTGGTGTCGATGACCTGGTTCCTGCTCGATCGCAAGGAATACTCGGCGCGTCTGAAGGAAATCGGCGTCGTCTATCGCGACGTCATGGGTCGGCACTTTCCGGCCATGACGGCGCTGCAGGTATCTGGGCTGGTCGAGGATCGTGCCAAGGTCGAAATCCAGGCGATCGCAATGATACCTGACTAGATGAACTGACAACGCGACGCCGAAGGCGGCGCCAACCCCCACAGGAGGGCGACATGGCAACGAAAGCGCGTGAAAACCACCGGGAAGATGTGGCCGGCCGGGCCAATGTCGAGGATACTCCTGAACTGCTCGCCTACTATGACGAACTCGAACGGCTGGAGGCGGGCGCACTCTGGACGGTCGCGAACAAGATCGAGCCGTGGCAGCCCAAATCGTCCTCCGTCCCGGTGCTGTGGCGCTATGAGGACCTCCGCGCGCACGTGCTGCGTTCCGTCGAACTGGTGTCGCCCGAAAAGGCCGGGCGTCGCGTCATCTACCTGAGCAATCCCGGACGCCGCGAGCACGCCGCCGCGGTGGGCTGGCTCTATTCCGGCCTGCAGGTGATGCACCCGGGCGAGGTCGCATCTGCGCATGCCCATTCGGCCTCCGCGCTCCGCTTCATCATGGAAGGCGAGGGCGCCTATACGATCGTCGACGGTCACAAGATGACGCTCGGTGCCAACGACTTCGTGCTGACGCCGAATGGCACCTGGCACGAGCACGGCGTCTCCAGCGACGGCACGCCCTGCATCTGGCAGGACGGCCTCGACATTCCCCTCGTCAACACGCTCGAAGCCAACTTCTATGTGGTTCACCCCGACCTGCAGCAGAGCGTCGGTTATCCCGTCGACGACATGACGCACGCCTGGGGCAATGCCGGCCTGCGCCCGGCGGGCGCCGAATGGTCCAAGGGATATTCGCCGCTATTGAAGTATGAATGGGCCCCGACCTACGAGGCGCTGCAGCGTTACGCCAGGGCCACCGACGGCTCGCCCTATGACGGCGTCCTCATGAACTACGTCAACCCGGTGACCGGCGGCCCGGTAATGCAGACGATCGGCGCGTCGATGCAGATGCTGCGGCCGGGCGAGAGCACGCGCGCGCATCGTCACACCGGAAGCTTCATCTATCAGGTCGCCAAGGGGCGCGGTCACTCGATCATCGACGGCAAGCGCTTCGACTGGAAGGAGCGGGATATCTTCTGCGTTCCGTCCTGGGCCTGGCATGAACATGTGAACGCCTCTGGCAGCGAGGACGCCTGCCTCTTCACCTTCAACGACCTGCCGGTCATGCACGCGCTCGGGCTCTATCGCGAGGAAGCCTTCGGCGACAATGGCGGCCGCCAGCCACTCGTAGCCTAGGAGAGCAACAGTGCGTCTTGTTACCTATCGCAGCACCGTTGAAGCTGCCGCGCGTCTCGGCGCGGTTGTCGGCGATCTCATTGTGGACGTCGAGAAATTGGGCCAGCATACCGGGGTTCCCCTTCCCTCATCGATGCTCGACTTCATCGATCTCGGACCGCCGGCCTTGGCGGCGCTCAGGAACATACTGAACGAGGGCACGAATATGTGGCCAGTCGGCGCTGCGTTGCCGCTCGCAAACGTCAGGCTGCTGGCGCCGATACCGCGTCCGCGCAAGAACATTTTCGGCATCGGCCTCAACTATGTCGAGCATGTTGCGGAATCCTCGCGCGCCCTCGATACCGCAAAAGACCTACCCAAGCAGCCGATCATCTTTTCGAAGCCGCCGACCAGCGTCATCGGACCGGACGAAGCCATTCATCACAACAAGGCGATCACGCAGCAACTCGACTGGGAAGTCGAGCTTGCTGTTGTGATTGGACGAACCGCGCGGCGCGTGTCCGAAGCCGAAGCGCTCGGCTTCGTGTTCGGCTACAGCGTGATGATCGACATCAGTGCCCGCGACAACCGCCGTGCCGGACAGTGGATCTACTCCAAGGGGCAGGACACCTACGCGCCGTTCGGGCCGTGCATCGTCACGGCGGACGAAATCACCGACCCGCATGCGCTCGATCTCTGGCTCACGGTGAACGGCGTCGAGAAGCAGCGCTCCAACACGCGTCACATGCTGTTCAAGGTACCGCTCCTGATCGCCGACATTTCGGCCGCGATGACGCTGGAGCCGGGCGACATCATAGCGACCGGCACGCCCGAGGGCGTCGGCGCCGGCCGCTCTCCGCAGGAATGGCTGTGGCCGGGCGATGTGGTGGAAGCCGAAGTGACGGGCATCGGCCGTCTGCGTCATCCGGTGGTCGCGATCTGAGAGGCTGGCATGATCTTCGACATGGAGACGCTGGAGGCGCAGAACCGCTACAAGATATTGACGGCCACGGTGACGCCGCGGCCGATCGCCTGGATCACCACGCTCTCCGCGAGCGGCGTGATCAATGCCGCGCCGTTCAGCTTCTTCAACGTGATGGGGCATGAGCCGCCCACCGTCGCGATCGGACTTCTGGCGGGTTCGCAGCGATTCAAGGACACGGCGGCGAATATCCTCGATACCGGGGAATTCGTCGTCAATCTCGTCGCCGAGCGCAACGCCGAGGCCATGAACATTACCTGCATCGATGCGCCGCCCGAGATCGATGAATTGGCGCTGGCCGGACTGACCCCGGCGGCCTCGCAGGCGGTGCGCCCGCCGCGCATCGCGGAATCGCCGGTGTCATTCGAGTGCCGGGTGCTCACGTCGCTGGTGACAGGGCCGCGCCAAACCGCCGTTATCGGTCGAATCGTTCGCGCCCATGTCGACGATGCGGTAATTCTGGACAAGGAGCGCTGTCACATCGATACGCAGGCGCTGCGTCTGATCGCCCGCATGCACGGCAGCGGCTGGTATGCGCGCTCTACCGACCTGTTCCAGATCGATCGGCCGAGCTGGGCGACGTGGCAGCAACAGGACGTCAAGGCGGAACCTGCGTGACAGGATTGCCGATACGCGTGGCGACGAAGCGGAGGACACCTGTGAAGATGAAGATCGCAGTGTTGGGTGGAGGAAACGGTTCGTTTGCGGCCGCCGGGGACCTCGCGTTGACCGGTCACGAAATCCGGCTGTGGCGGCGAAATCCCGGAGATGTCGACGCACACCGTGCGCAGGGCGGCACGATCACGGTCATCGATCGATCGGGCCGCCGCGAGGCGAGGCTGGCTGTGATTACGTCTTCGATCGCGGAAGCGATCGACACTGCCGATCTCATCCTTTGTCCGGCGCCGGCTTTTGCGCAAGGCGCGATCGCCGATCTGGCCGCACCGCATTTGCGCGACGGCCAGGTCGTGTATTTGCCGCCGGGCACATTTGGCTCCTACATCTTCGCCCGTGCCGCCCGCGATGCGGGCAACCGTGCGGAGGTTGCAACGGCGGAGACCGGAACCTTGCCGTGGCTGGCGCGCAAGCAAGGTCCTTATGCGGTCCGTATCTCGGGCAGGGGCGCCCGATTACCAACCGGTGTGTTTCCGAAGCGCCTTGCCCCGCACGCGCTTGATGTGATCGAGCGCGTGTTTCCGAATGCCATCGAGCCATGCGGCGATGCGCTCTCGGCGGCGCTGATGAATGCCGGCCCGATCATTCATCCGCCGCTGATCACCATGAACGCTGGCCCGATCGAACATTTCGACAAATGGGATATTCACAAGGAAGGAACGCAGCCGGCGATACGCCGCGTCACGGACGCGCTCGATGCCGAGCGCATCGCCATTCGCGAGGCGCTTGGTTATGGAAAGCCGCATTTTCCCCTGGCCGATCACTATTCGCGGGATGGTGAGCCCTGGATGTATGCGCGCGACGCGCACGAGCAGCTCACGGATTCCGGCGATTGGTCCGAACGCCTCATTCTTGTCGAGCACCGCTACATGCTGGAGGATCTGCGTCTCGGCCTGTCGTTCCTCGCATCGGTCGCTGATCTTGCAGGCGTGCACACGCCGCTGGTCAAGGCGTTCCTCGCAATCGGCTCTGCCATCACCGGCGAGGATTTCTCGGTGACGGGCCGGAGCTTGTCCTCGCTCGGCCTCGGCAATCTCGACCGGACCGCGTTGCAAAATCATCTCGCCGAGGGTTTCCGATGAAGCCGGTGATCGGATGCCTCGGTGCCGGGCGAATGGGGCGTGGGATTGCGGTCGTGTTCGCTTTCGCCGGTCACCAGGTCATCGTCATCGATTTCAAGGAACGGGAAGCCTCGGCATTCGAGGTGTTGGCAACCGAAGCCAGGGCGGAAATCCGCTCAACGCTTGAGATCCTCTCGCGCATCGATCTGCTCCCGTCAGAGCTTGTATCCACGATTGCCGAACGGATCACGGTCGTGTCCCGGGAGGAGGCGGCCACGGCGTTGCCGCGCTGTGATGTCATCTTCGAGGGAGTGCCGGAGATCCTTGAGTTGAAGCAGGCGGCGCTGGCCGAAGCCTCGCGGCTGGCGGGCGAGGGTCCGATCATCGCCTCGACCACCTCGACGATCCTGGTCGACGATCTCGCCGGATCGATCGAACATCCCGGTCGCTTCCTCAACGCGCACTGGCTCAATCCCGCATACCTCGTGCCGCTGATCGAATTGTCTCCGGGGCAGCTCACCTCGCCGGAGACAACGGCGCGGATGAAGACGCTGCTCGAAGGCATCGGCAAGGTGCCGGTGGTCTGCGCAGCGCGTCCGGGCTTCATCGTTCCGCGAATCCAGGCGCTGGCAATGAATGAAGCTGCCCGGATGGTGGAGGAGGGTGTCGCCTCGGCGGAAGATATCGACAGGGCCGTGATTTATGGTTTTGGATTCCGCTTCGCGGTGCTCGGCCTGCTCGAGTTCATCGACTGGGGCGGCGGCGATATCCTGCATCACGCCAGCCGCTATCTGGTCGAGGCGCTCGGCGACAGCCGCTACGCCGCGCCGCCGATCATTGCCGCCAACATGCGCGAAGGACGCATCGGCATGAAGACCGGACAGGGATTCATGAACTATGAAGGCGTCGACCAAGCCGCCTATCGCGAGCAGCGGCTGGCGGCCTTTGCTTCGGCGCTGCGGGCCTTGGGACTCGCGCGCGAACCCGTCGCGTAACGCGCGCTGTCCTAGTTAGCTAGCTAGGGCATGCACTCATTAAGCGGTTCGCCGACTGGGGTCCGGTCTCACCCTCAACAGCGGCCCAAGAGCGGAGATTCTCCCAAGTCGCAGATGGGCCAAGAGCCGATCTGCGACCGGCCTGAGCACGCCCGGGGCACGACTACTCGTGGAATTGCTCCGGGGTATTGGCAACGATTTCGTGCCGATCGACTGTCTCACGTCGCGCCCGCATGGCGTCTGGATTCGCTTCGAGCCGTCTCTGAACCCTCAAAATGTGAGCGCTTCGCTGCTGGCGAACGCATTGGCTACGCGGTGGGCATCGCTCCATGCGGTGAGTGCGACGGTTCATCCCTTACGAAGTCGATGAACGCGCGCAACGGCGCCGGCACGAGACGTCGGCCAGGATAGTAGAGAAAGGGACCCGAAAAGCTTTGCCACCAGGGTTCGAGGACCGGCTCGAGCTGACCACTGGCGAGATAGGGACGCAGCCAGTCCTCGAAGAGGGTGACAATGCCGGTACCGGCGATGGCCGCGGCGACGGCGAGATCTGTCGCCGTCCCGACGCTGACGAGCAGCGGTCCTTTGGGTTCGACGCGAACGATTTCGCCCTCTCGTTCAAACTCCCACGGGGCCACCATCGCACCGGACGAAAAACGACCGCCAAGACAAGCGTGGTTAAGGAGGTCGCGAGGATGATTGGGCCGGCCGTGGCGATCGAGATAGTTTGGAGAGGCAGCGGTTGCGAAGCGCTGAACGCGAGGTCCGATTGGAATCGCGATCATATCCTGCTCCAGACGCTCGTCGTATCGGATGCCAGCATCACAACCCGCGGCCAGAACGTCGATGAAATTACTCTCCGCAATGACTTCCAGCCGAATGTCTGGATAGGCGGCGAGGAAGCGGGGCGCGATGGTGGGCAGCACGAGGCGCGCCGCGCTGACGGGTACGTTCAGTCGCAGCATGCCCGCAGGCCTGTCGCGGTAGTTGTTGACGACGTCGACGGCAGCTTCCACCTCGGCGAATGCTGGTCTTAGCCGGTCGAGGAGCCGCTGCCCCGCCTCGGTGGGCACCACGGTCCGCGTCGTTCGGTTCAACAACCTGACGCCGAGTTGCGCTTCCAGCCTGGTTACCGCTTCGCTGAGTCCTGACGCACTGGCCCCGCTCGACCGAGCTCCGTCGCGAAAGCCTCGGGCCCGCGCGACGGTCACAAAAGCGCTCAGTTCACCCAGATCGATTTTCACTGTTCGCTTCTCCGAACGACCCGTTCGGATTGTACCCAGTTATCGAGCACGCGGGCAACGTCTACCTACCGACCATTGGTTTCATGGAGATGACCTATGCCCAACACCGACCCAACCGCTAGCTTTGACCTCGGAGACCGCCGCGTAAAGCGGCTTGGCTACGGTGCCATGCAGCTTGCTGGCCCCCACGTGTTCGGTCCGCCCAAGGATCGCGCCGCTGCATTGGCTGTCCTGCGAGCGGCCATCGCCTCGGGCGTGAACCATATCGACACAGCCGACTTCTACGGCCCGCATGTCACAAACCTGTTGATCCGTGAGGCGCTGCACCCCTACCCCAAGGATCTCGTCATCGACACCAAAATCGGGGCTCGGCGTGGCGCGGACGCTTCATGGAATCCGGCCTTCTCGCGCGAAGAGCTCACCCAGGCGGTCCACGACAACTTGAGCAATCTCGGGGTCGACGCACTCGATGTCGTCAACTTTCGCGTCATGATCGACCGGCATGGCCCGGCCGAGGGCTCGATCGAAGCGCCGCTGAACGTCTTGGCGGATCTCCAACGTCAGGGCCTGCTAAGGCATATTGGGCTGAGCAACGTGACCGCCACACAGGTCGCGGAAGGACGCAAGATTTGCAAGATCGTCTGCGTGCAGAACCAATACAATCTGGCCCACAGGTCTGACGACTCCTTGATCGACGACCTTGCCCGGGACGGCATCGCCTACGTGCCGTTCTTTCCGCTCGGCGGGTTCACTCCCCTGCAATCGTCCACTCTAACCGATGTCGCTGCCCGCCTTGGTGCAACGTCGATGCAGGTAGCGCTTTCTTGGCTGCTTCGACGGGCGCCCAACATCCTCCCTATCCCCGGCACCTCGTCCGTCGCGCATCTGCGCGAGAATCTCGCCGCAGCCGAACTCGATTTACCGGATGATGCAATGGATGAGCTGAATGGCCTTGCCGGCAGCCCCGGTTGAGACGGTTTCCAGGCGCAGCATGGTGCCAGTGCTGCCTCATGGCAAATTGGGGCCGACAGTATGAAAATGGAAAAACGCTCATGGACATCGGACGTCGCAATGCCTTCAAGACCCTGGCCGGCGCTACCCTCGCCGCCGCAACCGCCCCGCGGGCTCTCGCACGTTCTGGCGAGATTGAATCCCGGATTGCCCGCTTGAATGGCTGCGACATTCATTATCGGGTCGCGGGTTCCGGTCCCACCGTCGTGCTGCTCCACGGGTGGCCGCAAACGTCCTTCGCATGGTTAGGCGTGATGCACAGGCTGGCCGACCGATACCGCTTGATCGCGCCCGACATCAGGGGCACCGGCCTCTCGGAGAAGACAGTCTCTGGATACGACAAGCGCACCATCGCCGAGGACGTCCGGCAATTGATCCAACTGGAAGCGGACGGTCGCGCGCATCTCGTCGGTCACGATATGGGCGGCAAGGCGGCGCTTGTCCTCGCCCTACTGGCGCCGGAGTCCGTCTCGAGGTTGGTGCTCGTCGATTGTTCGGTGCCGGGCACGGAGAACATGGACCCATCGCGCGGCGGCCTGTGGCACTACGGGTTCCACATGGCGCCCGAGATTCCGGAACTTTTAACGAAGGGCCGCGAACGCGACTATATCGCGGCTCAGATCAAGTCATGGTGTCATCGCAAGGACGCGGTGACGGACGAGGCGATCTCCGAATACGCCTCGCATTACGCGAAGCCGGGCGGGATGACGGCCGGGTTCAACCTTTATCGGGCGCTCAAGACCGACGCCGCCCTGGTGGCTTCGTTGAGCGATCGCCGGCTTGTCATGCCGGTGATGACCATCGGTGGTCGCCACAGCGTCGGCGACAAGCTCGCCCAGCAAGTCGCGCCGCGCTGCGACCGACATGTGGGCGTCGTCATCGAGGACAGCGGTCACTTCGTTGCTGAGGAAGCTGAGAGTACGTTCTGCGACCACATCGTCCGGTTCCTCAGCGCCTAAGCACTTGACGACTTACATCATACCGCTGTGCGAATGATCGACACGTCGATTGTTCGCGTGCATCAGCACGGAGCTAGATCTAGTCGTTCGGATGATGCGAGGCCCCATTTCTACTTTGCATGGGGTTGTTTTCGCAATTTTTGGTCCCGCTCTTCGTTGCTCTAGTGCCCGCCTAGATAGGCTGCGATCAGCTTCGGGTCGTGGATCAGGGTGTCCGCCGGCCCCGACTGGATGATCTCGCCGGTTTCCAGCACATAGCCATAGTCTGCGGTCTCCAGCGCGGCGCGGGCGTTCTGCTCGACGAGCAGGACCGACACGCCGAGGCTCCGCAGCGAGGCGATGGTGCGGAAGATTTCCCGGACGATGAGCGGCGCAAGGCCGAGACTGGGTTCGTCGAGCACCAGGAGTTTCGGCTTCGCCATCAGCGCGCGCCCAAGCGCCAGCATTTGCCGCTCGCCGCCCGACAGCGTGCCGGCGGCTTGCTTGCTGCGCTCCTTCAGCCGCGGAAAGCGGTCGAACACATCGTCGAGGCTTTTGCGCGTCGTCGAGCGATCGCGCAGGCTGTAGGTGCCGAGCAACAGATTGTCGGCGACCGACAGATCGGCGAACAGCTCGCGTTTCTCGGGCACGAGGCAGAGACCACGCTCGACGCGTCCCTCGACGTCGATCCGCGCGAGATCGTTGCCTTGAAAGACCATCCGTCCGGTGGACTTCAGCAGACCGATGGCGGCCATCAGCAGCGTCGTCTTGCCGGCGCCGTTCGGCCCGATCACGGTCACGATCTGACCTTGCTCGACGGAAAGCGAGACGTTCCGCACCGCCTCCACCTTGCCGTAGGCAACCGACACATTCTCGATCGAGAGCATCTGTGTCACGCGACCCCTCCAAGATAGGCTTCCTGGACGCGGGCGTCGTTGCGTATTGCCGCCGGTTCGCCTTCGCAGAGTTTTGAGCCGAAATCGAGTACGACGATGCGGTCGACCAGCGACATCACGAACTCCATGTCGTGCTCGACGAGGAGGATCGTCAGATGGTCGGCGCGAAGCGACCGCAGCAGTTCGGCCAATTTAAGCTTTTCCTGGCGGCGCAGACCGGCCGCCGGCTCGTCGAGCACGAGCAGTGTCGGGTCGGCTGCGAGCGCGCGGGCGATCTCGAGCACGCGCTGATTGCCGAGCGGGAGGTTGCCGGCGAGCTCGAACGGCTTGTCGCCGAGCCCGACCCGCTCGAGCTGCTGCAACGCCTCGTAGCGTGCGCTGGCCTCTTCCGCCTGATTCAGGCGGAGCGCGCCGGCGAGCAGGCCGGTCTTGGTGCGCGAATAGGTGCCGAGCAGCACGTTGTCGAGCAGCGTCATGCGCGGGCGCAGCTTGACGTGCTGGAAGGTGCGGGAGATGCCGGAGCGAGCGATGTGGAATTGTTGGTCGTGGGTGATCGAGCGTCCCGCGAAAGCGATCTCGCCGCTGTTGGCGCGCAGCGCCCCCGTGAGCAGGTTGAACATCGTGGTCTTGCCGGCGCCATTCGGCCCGATCAGCCCGAGGATCTCGCCGGACCTCACTTCGAAGCTGACATTGTTGACGGCGACGAGGCCGCCAAACCGCCGCTGCGCGCCACTCACTTTAAGAAGAAGCGTGCCGGGCGCCGGCTGCTCGCGGCGCGGCAGCGGGCTAGCCGGTTGCGGACGGGACAGCTTCACGTCGGGCAGAAAGCCCGCGAGAAACGGAACGATGCCTTGCCGGGCGCGCTGCAGGAACAGGATAAAGAGCGCGGAGAATGCCACGATCTCGAGCTGGCCGGAGGCGCCCTTGGCGATCAGCGGCAGGTAATCCTGCACGGTGTTCTTCAGGAGCGTAACAATCGCAGCACCGACAACGCCGCCCAAAATGCTGCCGGCGCCGCCGACCATCGCCATCATCAGATATTCAATGCCCATGATGGCTTCGAACGGTCCGGGGCTCACGAAACGGCCGAGATGGGCATAGAGCCATCCCGATAGCGCGCCGAGGAACGCGGCGATCACGAATGTCACCAGCTTGATCTGGAAGGCGCTGATGCCGAGGCTTTCGACCAACGTATTGCCGCCCCGCAGCGCGCGCATCGCGCGGCCGATGCGGGAGTCGAGAAGGTTGTAGCAGAGGAGGAGGACCGCGACGACGATCGCCCAGATCAAGAAATAGATCTGCCGACTCTCCACCAGCGCGAACGGGCCGATCGAGATCGGCGGAATGCCGGAGATGCCGTTATGTTGGCCGAGCCCCTGGATGTTGCCGAACAGGAACGCGATCGCCAGTCCCCAGGCGACCGTGCTCAGCGACAGAAAGTGACCTCCCAGGCGCAGCGTCACGAAGCCCAGGATTGCCGCGATGCTGCAGGTCAGGACCACGGCCAGCACCAGTCCGAGCCAGGGCGAATAGCCGTTCAGCGCTGTGACCCACGCTGTTGCATAAGCAGCGACGCCGACGAAAGCGGCCTGGCCGAACGAGACGATGCCGCCGACGCCGGTCAATAGCGCGAGCCCGATGGCCGCAAGCGAGTAGATGCCGATATAGTTCAGCAAGGTGATGCTGAACGGACTGAGCACAAAGGGCGCCGCCACGAGGCAGGCGATCGCCGCGGCAATGATGAGGCGAATCTGCTGCAGCGTCATTCCTCGACTTCCTCTTCGGAATGGTGCGAGGCGAGCGAGCGCCAGAGCAGCACGGGAATCAGCAGCGAGAAGACGATGACGTCCTTCAGGGTGCTGCTCTGGAACGAGGCGAAGCTTTCGAGAAGGCCGACGCCGAACGCGCCGAGCGCAGCCCCCGGGTAGCTCGTCATGCCGCCCACGATGGCGCCGACGAAGGCTTTCAAGCCGAGCAGGAATCCGGAGTCATAGAAGATCGTGTTGACCGGCGCGATCAGAATGCCGGAGACGCCGGCCATTAATGATCCCAGCAGATAGGCGATCGTCCCGGCACGCGCCGGCCTAATGCCCATCAGCCGGGCGCCGGTCCGGTTCAGGGCGGTTGCGCGCAGCGCCTTGCCGATCAGCGTGAAGTCGAAGAACAGAAACAGCAAGCCGCTGAACACGAGCGCGGCCGTGAGGATCAGCACCGTCTGTCCGGAGACGTGCACCCCGGCGATCTCCATTGCCATCGACGTCAGCGGCTCGGTTCTGACGCCTTCGGGGCCGAAGAACAGCAGGCCAAGTCCGACCAGCGCGAAGTGGAGGGCGACCGAGACGGTCAGCAAGAGGAGAACAGAGGCATCCGCGATTGGGCGAAACACGATCCGGTCCAAGAGTGGCGAGATCGGCAGGATCAAGAGCAGCGCCAGCACGATCCGGAGCGGCATCGGCGGAGCAAAGCGCATCGTCAGCCAGACGGTCCCGACGACGATCAGGGGTAACACGAGATAGAAGAGGAGGGCCTTCGGCACCGCGCGAAGCTCGCCGGCGCGCGCCAGCGAGACGACTTCCATCAGGCAGGCCATGCAGGCCAGCACGACAACCAATCCGATGGTTCCGGGAAGCTGCTTGGCATCGAGCGCGGCCAGCGTCAGCGCCGTGAACGCCGCGATGTCGCCGAACGGAATGAAGATCACCCGCGTCACGGTGAAGATCAGCACGGTGCCGATCGCCACCAGGGCGTAGACCGCCCCGGTGGCTATTCCGTCGATCGCAAGGATCGCTGCGATGTCTGCCGTCATGCCCTCAGTCGTCCTTCCGTGTTACGCGTCGGCACCGCTCAGGGCTGGTAGGTCCAGGCGCCATTGACCAGGCGAACGATCACCAGCGCGCGCTCGTCCACGCCGTGATAGGCACCGGGCTTGAAGTTGTAGACGGCGTGCACGCCCGAGAGCTCCTTGGTGTTGAGGATCTCGTCGCGCAGGGCCTTGCGGAATTCGACGGTGCCGGGTTTTGCGGTCTTCAGCGCGCGCGCCGCCGCTGACGTGAAGATCATCCAGCCGTCGAAGGAGTAGGCGGAGAAGCCGTCCGTGCTCGGGAGATTGTTGGCCTTCTGGTAGGCGGCGCGGAATTCGAGCGCGAGCTTCTTGGCGAAGTGATTGTCGGGAAGTTGCTCGGCCACGATCACCGGACCGGCGGAGACCTGAATGCCTTCCGCAGCCTTGCCGCCGACGCGCACGAAATCGGGATTGACCAGTGCGACCGTGCCGTAGGTCTTGCCTTTGAAGCCACGTTCCCCGAGCGCAAGCAGCGGCAGCGCGCCCTGCGTGCCCGATCCGCCGATCAGCACGGCATCCGGACGCACGGCAAGAACTTTAAGGATCTGGCCGGTGACCGACGTATCGACGCGCGCGTAGCGCTCGTTGGTCAGCACCTTGATGCCGTCCTCGGTTTCCACCGCCTTGGCGCCGTTGTAGACGAGATCGCCCCAGGCATCGGAAAAGCCGATATAGCCGATGTTCTTCATCGCGTCGCGCTTCATGCGATCGGCGACGACCTTGACCAGCAGCGAAGCGGGCTGCGGAACGGAAATGCCCCATTGGTCGGTCGGATTGGGCTGTCCGATGACCGGGGAAACGGCGATCATCGGCACCTTCAGTTCGGTCGCAACTGCCATCATGGCGATGGTCGATGGAGCGGTTGCGGTGCCGATCAGGAGATCGACCTTCTCTTCCTCGATGAGCTTGCGCGCGTTGCGGGTTGCGGCGGAGGGATCGGAGCCGTCGTCGAGCTGGATCAGCTTGATCTTCTCGCCGTTGACCTCGTTCTTGTATTCCATAGCAGCCTGGATGCCGCGCCCATATGGGATGCCGATCGAGGAGCCGGGTCCACTGAGCGACGTCACGAAGCCGATCGTGATGTCGGCCTGTGCAGTCGAGGCCGCGACGAGGCCGCCGAGGAGGGCAGTCAAACTCAACATCTTGCGCATTGCATTCCCCTTGGTTGAAAACAGCCGAGACCTGAGCGAGATGTCAGCATGGATCGGGTCGGACCAGCACGATCGATGCCGTGATTGTCGCCGAAACCCGGCGCGGGTCCGGTCCCCGCCTCCGGATGGGAGTTATGAAATGAGCGTCAGCAACGTCGGTTCCAATCTCGAGCGCCGCTTCGTCATGACGCGTCTTGGCCGCATCCATGTCGCTATGGCAGGAACCGGGTTTCCCGTTCTCCTGCTGCATCAGACGCCACGCTCGTGGGACGAATACCGTGATGTGCTGCCGCTGCTCGGCCGCGATTTCCGCGCGATCGCAATGGATACGCTCGGCTTCGGAGATTCCGATTCCCCTGCCGCTGATCCTTCGATTGAACTGTGGGCCGAAGGGGCCTTCGCGCTGCTCGATGCGCTGGAAGAGCCGCGGGCCGCGATCGTCGGTCATCACACCGGCGCGGTGATCGCGGTCGAAATGGCCGCCTCGGCGCCTGCGCGGGTGAGCGCACTGGTGCTCTCGGCCTGTCCTTTTGTCGATGGGACGCGCCGGGCCACGCATGACGGCATGCGTGTGATCGACGAGGTCGAGGCGCGTACCGACGGCTCTCATCTCACCGAGCTCTGGGCGCGCCGGCAGCCGTTCTATCCCGCTGATGATATTGATTTGCTGCAGCGCTTCATGATCGATGCGTTGCGGGCTGGCGAGATGGCGGCGGAAGGCCATCGGGTGGTGAATCGCTATCGGATGGAGGATCGTCTGGGAAGCATCCAGTGTCCCACGCTGGTCATTGCTCCGACAGCCGATCCGCACGTTCATCCCGCGGCTCCGAGAGTTGCTGGAGCTATCAAGGATAGCATCTTGCGCGAGCTCTCAGGAGGCATGGTGCCGCTTCCCGATCAGATGCAGGAGGCCTTCGCCGGCTTGGTCAGCGATTTCGTCGCCGCCGAGGCGGCCAGGGGCGGGAACGGCACCTGAAGCGCCGGATCCAACCGCGGCGGATGCGAACCCGTCTGCAACACCTGCTGTTCCGAGGTCGATAATCTCAGCCACGATTGATGACCTTTATCAACGCAACTACCAATGCGACGCATGCCCGCACAGGGTCGATGCCCGTCAATTGTTTAAAGCCTAAAGTATTTATCGGCCGAACGTCAATACGCCGGCTTGGTGGCTTTGCGGAAAAGTTGTGGCGGCGCGTGCAAGCGCGAAAGCTGAATTCGCCTGTGCAAAAGCGTGAGGCGCTCTCTGCCTGTCCTTTCGGCAACTCGATCTCGTCGCGCGCAGATGTCGTCGGAAAGCCGTTTAATTGACGCGAAAATTATTTTGTGGTTGAAATATTTCAATCGATGGAATGGCGCTAAGCTATCTCGTGCCTTCACATCGACCGACTTGTGCATATCGTCAGTCCTCTCAGACTGCGTGGATTGAGGATCGATCGGCACGCGTCGGCTGCGAACGGGATATCCGCTGTGCGCATCTTCTGGCAGAGCTTCGTCGACCAGGCTACGAGCGCGCCCTACATGGCGCGGCTTGCGGCCTATCTGAACGAGATCGCGGCGCCCGGCACCAGCGTCCACGTCGAGGGCATCACGCCTGCCGACCGCGACTTCGGCCGCCTCAGCGAATTCCGTTGTGCCATTCAGGCGGTCGACAACGGACTCGCAGCGCAGGAAAACGGCTTCGACGCCTATGTCATGGGCCACTTCCAGGATCCGGGATTGTACGAACTGCGTTCGGCGCTGACGATTCCGGTGGTCGGCGCCGGCGAAGCCACGCTGCTTGCGGCCTCGCAGCTCGGCCGTCGGCTCGGCCTTGTCACGCTCGATGCCGCCTTCGAGGTCTGGCATTATGAGCAGGCCGATCGTTACGGGCTTTCCGGCCGCGTGGTGCATGTTACCGGCATGGGCTGTCGTCCGGAAGATTTCAGCGCCGCGTTTGCAGGCGATGCGGCGGCGAAGGCGCGCATGCTGAGCGACTTTGCAGCCTGCGCGCAGCCGCTGGTCGATCGCGGCGCCGACGTCATCATTCCGGCCGGCGTGTTGCCCGGTCTCCTGATTGCGAGCGAGCGTGGCTTGAGGATCGGCTATGCGCCCGTGGTGAATTGCGCGGCGGTCGCGCTGAAGAGCGCCGAGATGTGGGTGCAGTTGCAGCGTCTCAACGGCACCGAGCCGAGCCGCGGGCCGAGTTTTGCGCTGGCCAATGACCGTGCCCGCCGGGATTTCCGCGCCACCGTGGCGCGCACGCCCCACAAACCGAACAGCGCTTGAGGACAAGACATGCTGCAGCCCGACAGGATCTTGTATGAAGCCGAGGTGACGGCGACCGGCCGGCGCGACGGCAAGGTGACGAGCGACGACGTCAAATTGACCGTACTCTGAGCGGCTCACAGGAATCCGGCGGTCCGATGCAGAGCTCCATCCGAACACCTTACGATCGGGTCGTGATGGCAGTTCCGGTGACGGTCCCGTACGTGCGCTACTCGATCGAGAGCGCGCAGTGGTGGATCGGCCGCGCGCTGAAGGCGCTGGTCGATGGCGCCGGAATCACACCGCGCGACATCGACGGCTTCTGTGTTTCGAGTTTCACGGCGGGGCTCGACAGCGGGATCGGGCTCACCCAGCATTTCGGCCTCTGTGTGCGATGGATCGACACCATTCCGCTCGGGGGCGCGAGCGCAATTGCCGCGCTGCGCCGCGCGGCGCGGGCGGTGCAGGCGGGCGACGCCCGCATTGTGGCCTGCGTGGCTGGAGATACCAACCACGTCGATTCCTTCCGCTACACGCTCGAAAACTTCTCGCGCTTCAATCAGGATGCCGTCTATCCCTATGGCGCCGGCGGCGCCAATGCGAGCTTTGCATTGATCGCGCGCAACTACATGCGAACGTTCGGCGCCCGGCGCGAGGATTTTGGCAAGATCGCCGTCGCCCAGCGCAGCAATGCGCTCCGCAATCCCAACGCGCTGATGAAAGCGCCGCTGACCATCGAGCAGTACATGTCGGCGCGACCGATCGCCGATCCGATCCATCTGTTCGATTGCGTGATGCCGTGCGCCGGCGCGGAGGCGTTTCTCGTGATGGGCGAGGATGTCGCCGGTTCCCTGAACCTGCCTGCCGCCAAGATTCTCGCCACGATCGAGCGCCACAATGCGTTCGGCGACGACCCTGTTCAGGTGCGGGGCGGATGGGCGCTGGACGTCGATGAGCTCTACGCGATGGCCGGCGTCAAGCCTGACGATCTCGACTTCGTCGAGACTTACGACGATTACCCTGTGATCTCGATGATGCAGTTCGAGGACCTTGGCTTCTGCCGGAAGGGGGAGGGACCGGACTTCGTTCGGCAGCACGATCTCACGATCGACGGCACCTTCCCGCACAACACGTCCGGCGGTCAGCTCTCGGTCGGGCAGGCCGGCGCGGGCGGCGCCTATCTCGGCGTAGTCGAGGCGCTGCGCCAGGTTCTCGGCCAGGCCGGTCCGACGCAGGTTAGGGATGCACGTGTCGGGTTGGCGTCGGGTTTTGGAATGATCAACTATGATCGTGGCCTCGCTTCGGGTGCGGCGATCCTCGCGGGGCCAGGCGCATGATCGAGCCGATCCAAAAACCGCGCCGGAAGAATCCTTTACAGCGGACGCGGCTGCCGACATCGCCACCGCGCGCACGCAGCCGCGCCTCGCACGGGTTCACGCGGGCCGCCGCCGAGGGCCGCTTCATGCTGCAGCGCTGCGGCGCCTGCGGAACGTTCTGTTATCCGGCGCGCGATGCATGCCCTGCATGCCTTTCCGCCGATCTCGCCTTCACGGACGCGCCGCGGCGAGGGACGCTTTTGTCCGAAACGACACTGCATGTCCCGGCGGACGTGCACTTCCGCGAGCGCGCGCCATGGCGCATCGGCCTGGTTGCGATGGAGTGCGGGCCAACCCTCGTGACGCACCTGCACGCCGATTGCGAAGAGGGCGGGCCGGTCGTGATGTCGTTCCAACTGGACAAGAGCGGACAGGCCGTGGCCTTCGCACACCCCGAACGTGAGACCTCCAACATGACGGACGACAGGCAGTGGCGTGAGATGACCGCCGATCCAAAATTCCGGCGCGTTCTGGTGACCAACGGGCGCAGCGTCGTCGGTCAGGAAGTGGTGGCTGCGCTGAAGACAGCCGGCGCGTCGATCGTGTTCGTCGGCGTCGCCGAGCCGTGGAAGCCGTTTCGCGGCGAGGATGCGCTGCGCGCCATGGAGGGCGTCGAGATCGTGCCGCTCGATATCGGCGATGAGAAGTCGGTCGCAGATCTGGCGGCCGACATCGGCGGCAAGGTCGATATCCTCGTCAACACCACCGAATATGTCCGCGCCGGCGGGCTGCTCGATCGTCAAGGCACCAGCGCCGTGCGCGACGAGATCGACCAGAGCTATCTCGGCTTCGTACATCTGGCGCAGGCGTTCGGACCGGCGATGCGGATGCGCGGCTCGGATGGCGTCAACAGCGCTGCCGCCTGGGTCAATATCCTGTCGGTCTATGCGCTCGCGAACTGGCCGGTGTTTGGCGCCTATTCGGCGTCGCAGGCCGCCTGTCTGTCGCTGTCGCACTGCCTGCGGGCGGAGCTTCGGTCCGGCGGCGTCAAGGTGGTGAACGTGTTCACGGGTCCGCTCGATACCGAGTGGTTCCAGACGGTGCCGCCGCCGAAGGTGGCGCCACGCGCGGTGGCGAGTGCGATCGTGTCGGCGCTCCAGCGCGGGCTTGAGGATGTGTTCGTGGGCGATGTCGCCGAAGACATTCGCCAGCGCCTGGCCGCCAACCCCAAGGCAGTCGAGCGTGAGCTAGGGGCGTAGGCGGGCTTGTTGAGAACGGGAGAAGCGCAATGGACAGCAACAGTCTCATGCAATTTGCCGGCGCGGTTGCATCCGGCGCGGTGCGTGTCGTCGATCTGACGTTTACGCTCAGCCCGGAGTTTCCCGTCATCGTGCTGCCGCCGGAATTTGGTCAGGCCGCGCCGGTCCGCATCCAGCAGATTTCGCGCTACGACGCGAATGGTCCTGCCTGGTACTGGAACAATCTCACCTTCGGCGAGCACACCGGCACGCATTTCGATGCACCGATCCACTGGTTCACCGGCAAGGACCTGCCGAACAACGCAGTCGACACGCTGCCGGTGCGCGACATGATCGCGCCGGCCTGCGTGATCGATTGCTCGGCGCAGGCCGCAAAGGATGCGGATTTCCTTTTGACGATACCGGTCGTGGAAGCCTGGGAAAAAAGCCACGGCAGGATTCCGGAACGGCACTGGGTGCTGCTGCGCACCGACTGGTCGAAGAAGGGTTGGCGCGACTACGCCAATCTGAAGGACGACGGCGCCCACACGCCCGGACCGAACGCCGCCGTGATGCGCTGGCTCGTCGAGGAGCGCGGCATCATGGGCCTCGGCACTGAGACGATCGGCACCGATGCCGGCCAGGCCGGGCATCTCGATCCTCCGTATCCGGCGCACCATTTCCTTCACGGCGGCGGACGTTACGGCCTGCAGTGCCTGTGCAATCTCGATCAGCTTCCGCCGACCGGTGCGGTGATCGTGGCCGCGCCGCTCAAAATCCAGAATGGCTCCGGCAGTCCGTTGCGCGTGCTTGCGTTGGTACCTGGGCAGGGTTGAACCTTTTCGTCGACATCGAGTGACATCATGAACAAGAAGAAGACTTTGTTGATCGGCGCTGCGCTCTTGCTCGCCGCCGTGGCGCCGGCGCATGCCGAAATCCTCGTCGGTTTCGTTACCGGCCTGAGCGGACCGGTGTCCTCGATCGGCGTGCCGAATGCCAAGGGATTGGCCGCGGGCCAGGCCTATGTCGGCGAGATCGATGGTGAAAAAGTTCGAGTCATCCAGCTCGATGACGGCTCGGACCCGGCCGCGTCGACGCGCAACGCGCGTAAGCTGGTCGAGCAGGAAAAGGTTGATTTCCTGATCGGCACGTCAGGCGCGCCGCAGACGCTGGCGATGGCGACCGCCGCCATCGAGATGAAGGTGCCGATGGTGGCGGTCTCGCCGATCGCGCCAGTGCCAGCCGGAGAGGGCGGGCCGTGGGTGGTGCAAACCCCGCAGCCGACGCCGCTTCTCGTCCAGGGCATCGTCGATCACATGAAGAGCCGCAATGTAAAGACCGTGGCCTTCATCGGCTTCTCCGACGCCTTTGGCGACCTGATGCATAATTCGCTGCTGCAAAGCGCCGAGAAGGCTGACATCAAGGTGATCGCCAACGAACGCTATGCGCGCTCCGACAACTCGGTCACTGCGCAGGTGCTGCGTGCAGTTTCCTTGCGTCCCGACGCGATCATGCTGGGCGGCACTGGAACGCCCGGCGCGTTGCCCGTGATCGCGCTATCCGAGCGCGGTTACAAGGGGCCGCTCTACGGAAATCACGGCATGATCAGCGCGGATTTTCTGCGACTTGCCGGCAAATCGGCCGAGGGCATCATCTGCCCGACCGGGCCGGTCACGGCAGGCGAACAGCTTCCCGAGAGCAATCCTATCCGCAAGGTCGCGCTCGCATTCCGCGCGGCCTATGAGAAAGCCAATGGCGAGGCGCCGGCCGATGCTTTTTCGCCCTATGCCTTCGATGGCTGGCTGGTGTTCATGGATGCCGCCAAACGTGCCAAGGCGACCGGCGCGACGCCCGGAACGCCGGCGTTCCGTAACGCGCTACGCGAAGCCTTGTTCACGACCAAGGATGTCATCGGTGCGCACGGCATCTACACTTATACGCCGGCCGACCGCCACGGCGTCGATAGCCGCGCGCGGATACTGGTCCAGATCGAAAACGGGAAATACAAGCTGCTGCCGTAGTTGCCGGGTCGGCGCCCGCGGCTCAGGCGTGTCGCAGCTTCGCCTTCAGCGCGCGCATGTCGATCGCGCGATTGGCGCTGACGGCGGCAGCCGCCAACGTCTTGATCTCGCCCCGGGCGAGCTTGCGCGTTGACGACAGCGGCAACTCGTCGAGGATGGCGACGTAGCCGGGCACCTTGTGATAGGCGAGGCGTTCGGCGCAGGTTTTGACGATCGAAGCCGCCAGCGCGGCTGCATCGTCGATCTCCACATTCGGCACAATAAAAGCAAAAACCTCTTCGCCGCGGATGTCGTCAGGAACGGGTGTCACCGCGCAGCCGCCGATGCGGGTATCCATGTAGAGCGCGCTTTCGACCTCGAGCACGCCGATGTTCTCGCCGCTGCGCCGCACGATGGTCTTCTTGCGATCGAAGAAATACAGAAGCCCGTCCTCGTCGGCGAAAACCAGATCGCCGGTGTGAAACCAGCCGTCCTGCCACGCCGCTTCGGTGGCTTCCTCGTCTTTCAGGTATCCGCTGAAGAAGCCAACCCGGGCATTGTCGCCCTTTGCACGGACCAGCAATTCGCCGGGCTTTCCAGCCGCGACATCCGCGCCCTGATCGTCAACGAGACGATACTCCATACCCGATGATGGCCGGCCGACGCAGCGCGCGCCAAACCCCGCAGGCTCACGGGCGGTGGTCGTCGCCGCCGCACCGCCTGTCTCGGTCATTGCCCAGGCCTCGACGATTGGAATGCGGTAGCGCTCCTCGAAGGTGGCGCGGTGGCGGACATCGACGCCGGGCGCGAAGGCGAAGCGTACGCGATGCTGCCGTTCCACTTCAGTTGCAGGCAGTTGCAGCAGAATGGCCGGGATGACGCCGAGACAATGCACGACGGTGGCACCGCTGTCCGCCACGCACTGCCACCAGCGGTTGGCGTGGAAGCGGTCGAGCGGCACCACGGCGCCGCCGAGCACCATCATGCCGACGGCGCTGCAGCCGAGCGCGTTCATGTGAAACATCGGCAACGGCGTCAGGTTGATCTCGCGGTCCGGCTGTAGCTCTGCCACACCACCTTGCGCGAGGTACCAGTCGGCGACCTGCAGAAAATAGCGGTTCGAGAGCATGCAGCCCTTTGGCTTGCCGGTGCTGCCTGAAGTGAACAGCAGCGCGCATTCATCAATGTACTCGGGGCTTTGGGCGCTGACGTTCGTCTGGCACGGTGGAATGCGGCTATCGGTATCGATCAGGCGGGCGCGGCCGAGCGCCGCGTCTTTCGTCACATGGATGCGATCGAGCGTCGCAACGAGCAGGTCGGCCTCCGACAGCTCAAGCTGGAAGGACAGTTCATCGGGACGGACGTCGGGGTTGATTGGAACGATCGAAACCCCGAGCGCATTGAGCGCGAGCCAATGCAGGAAGAAGACCGGGCGATTTTCGAGCAGCAAGGCGACCCGCGCACCGCGCCCGTAGCCGGCGGCCGCGTATTCGACACGCAGACGCTCGACCTCGGACCTGAAGGCGCCGTATTCGATCTTGAAACCTTCCGGTGCGTAGGGCAGTTGCGCACTCGCAGGCGCCAGCAGGAATGGCGCGTCCGGCCGCCTTGCCGCCGTGGCGACGAAAGCATCGAATGGCGATCGATACGGAATGTTGAGACTCATTGCGGGCGTCGCTCCCATTCATGTCCTGCCGCCGGACGCAGGTGGCCATAAGTCCGCACGCAGCACTTGCTGCAGCGGTCTTCGTCGAATACTTTAAGCCTAAACTATATTGCTGGCCAATAGCGATCTATCGCAGACCTGCCCGGCGAACCCTTGGAGAGTAGCCTTGGAAGTAGGAGGTGCGTATGCAGGCAGGTGATGGCAGCGCGGCCGGGCAGCGGCGGCGTGGGTCGATCTGGCCGCAGGCGGCTGAGCGTTTTCCGCCGGCGGATCGAATTCTCTCGACCATTCTGACACGGCAAGCCGCGCAGTACCGCGACCGCACCCTGTTTGTCTTTGGCGAAACGCGATGGAGCTACGCCGAGACGGTTTCGATCGCCGCCGCATCGGCCGCCCGCCTGATGCAGGCCGGAATTCGCGCCGGCGACCGCGTGGCCCTGATGTGCTCGAACCGGCCGGAATTCCTGGAAATCTATCTCGGTTGCGCCTGGATGGGCGCCGTCACGGTGCCGATCAACACCGCACTGCGCGGCATCCAGCTCAGCCATATCCTGCGAAACTCCACGCCGACGCTGCTGGTGATCGAGTCGTGCTTTATGCCCGCCATCGACACGCTGGAAGAGGATGTATCATCGCCGGAAATTGTCTGGACGATCGGGCAAGCCACCGCAGCTCCACTTGCGCCGGGATCGATCTCGCCGCTGCCGGCGCTCGGCGACGGAGCGCCGCCCGCGCCGGTGCAGCCGGGCGACACGGTCGCGATCCTCTACACGTCGGGCACCACAGGCCCCTCCAAGGGAGTTTGCTGCCCACAGGCGCAGATGTTCTGGTGGGGCATCTACTCCGCACGCGCGCTCGACATTCGCGAAGGCGACATCCTGTTCACGACGCTGCCGCTGTTCCACACCAACGCGCTGAACGCGTTCTATCAGGCGCTCCTCAACGGCTGCACCTACGTGCTCGAGCCGAAATTCTCCGCCTCCGGCTTCTGGGCCGCGGCGCGCCGACATCAGGCAACGGTCGGTTATCTCCTCGGCGCGATGGCCGTGATGCTGCTGGCACAGCCCCCGTCAGCGAACGACACCGCGCATTTCGTGCGTGTAGCGCTCGGTGGCGGCGTGCCCGGTCAATTTCACGGCCCCTTCCTCGAGCGTTTTGGTGTGCCGCTGCTCGACGGTTACGGTTCGACTGAGACGAATTTCGTATTCGCGGGCACGATCCCGTCCGATCGCCCCGGCACCATGGGCTATCTCGTCGAAGGCGTGGAGGCTTGTATCGTCAACTCCGAGGACGAACCCCTGCCTGACGGCGAGGCCGGCGAGCTGGTGCTGCGCGCGTGCGAGCCGCTCGCGTTTGCGACGGGATATTTCGCAATGCCGGACAAGACGGCCGAAGCCTGGCGGAATCGGTGGTTTCACACCGGAGACCGTGTCGTGCGCGATGCGGACGGCCACTACCGCTTCGTCGACCGAATGAAGGATTCGATCCGCCGGCGCGGCGAGAATGTTTCGTCCTGGGAGGTGGAGCAGGTGCTGCTCAGGCATCAGGCGATCGCTGCCTGCGCGATCTATCCGCTGCCGTCCGAACTCGGCGAAGACGAGGTTGCGGCTGCCGTCCAGCTCGAACCCGGCCAAGCGCTTGATCCTGTCGAGATCATCAGCCATTGCGAGGGCAAGATGGCCTATTTCGCGATTCCGCGCTTTATCCGGATCGTCACCGAGATGCCGTTGACCGAGAACGGCAAGATACGCAAGGTCGCGCTGCGCGAGGCTGGGAAGACTCCGGACACCTGGGACCGCGATACCGCCGGATACAAATTGCGTCGTTAAGATCGCGGGCTTGGTCCATACTTTGCGCAAGGCGTCAGGAAACCGCCCCGGCAGCGCGGCGTTTACTAGAGGTGGCATCGGCTTGCGTCGTAGACGTAACGCCCGACTTTGCCCAGGCCAACGCTTGCACCTATAATCCGGCGAAACCACCATTCTGTGAGGTCATGTGACTGCCCCCAATCCTGCTGCCGGCAAACCGGTCGATCCCGCTTCCCTCGTCAACGTACCGCGGTTGATAACGGCCTTTTTTGCGTCGAAGCCGGATCCGTCCGATCCCACCCAGCGCGTTGCGTTCGGCACATCAGGGCATCGCGGGACATCGCTGAAGAACTCGTTCAATGAAAATCATATCCTGGCAACGACGCAGGCGATCTGCGACTACCGCCGCGAGACGGGGCTGACCGGTCCGCTATTCATCGGCATCGATACCCATGCGCTGGCCGAGCCGGCGCTGGCGAGCGCGGTAGAGGTGTTTGCCGCCAACGGCGTCGACATCATGATTGACGAGCGCGGCGGCTATACGCCGACGCCCGTCATCTCGCATGCAATCCTGAGCTACAACAAGGGGCGAACGAGCGGACTTGCCGATGGCGTCGTCATCACGCCCTCGCACAATCCGCCCGAGGATGGCGGGTACAAATATAATCCGCCGCATGGCGGCCCGGCTGATACCGACGTAACGGCCAGGGTTGAGAAGGCGGCCAATACCTACATCGAAGCCGACATGAAGGGCGTTGCGCGGATGCCGTATGAGCGCGCCCGCAAGGCGCCATCGACGCATCTGCACGACTACATCCGTCCCTATGTCGCCGATCTCGGCAATGCCGTAGACATGGCGCTGATCAAATCATCCGGCGTAAGAATCGGGATTGATCCGCTGGGCGGCGCCGCCGTTCACTACTGGCAGCCGCTGATCGAGCATTACGGAATTAACGCAACTGTCGTGAACGACGCCGTCGACCCGACGTTTCGTTTCATGACGGCGGACTGGGATGGAAAGATCCGGATGGATTGTTCCTCTCCGTTCGCGATGGCAAGCCTGATCCAGATGCGCGACAGGTTTGACGTCGCCTTCGCCAACGACACCGACGCCGATCGGCACGGCATCGTGACCCGCACCGGCGGGCTGATGAATCCGAACCATTTTCTCGCGGCGGCGATCGCGTACCTGTTCGCGCATCGGCCGCAATGGGGCAGCAAGGCCGCGATCGGCAAGACCGTCGTCTCCAGTTCGATCATCGACCGTGTCGCGAAAAAGCTGAACCGCAAGCTGGTCGAAACCCCGGTCGGTTTCAAATGGTTCGTCGAAGGCCTTGGCACCGGCGGCTTCGGATTCGCGGGCGAGGAAAGCGCCGGCGCATCGTTCCTCAAGCGCGACGGCTCGGTCTGGACGACCGACAAGGACGGCATGGTGATGGGCCTGCTCGCCGCCGAAATCCTCGGTCGCACCGGCCGTGATCCGAGCCAGCAGTTTGCGGCCCTGACCGCCGAACTCGGCGTGCCCTTCTATGAGCGGATCGACGTGCCGGCGACGCCCAAACAGAAGAGCGCGCTAAAGGCACTCGGGCCGGAGCAGCTCAACATGCACCAGCTTGCCGGTGAACCGGTCAGCGCGATTCGGACCCGGGCTCCGGGTAACGATCAATCGTTCGGTGGTATCAAGGTGGAGTCCGAGGCGGGATGGTTCGCCGCGCGGCCATCGGGCACCGAAGATGTCTACAAGATCTATGCCGAGAGTTTTCGGGACCAGAATCACCTGAAGACGATTCAGCAGGATGCCCAGCGGGCCATCGCAAAGGCTTTCTGACTGCCGCACCGTGAGGCGGTTGGGAGATGTGTAACGGCCAAATGACGGACCGCCGCCGAACGGCGGCAGAATATTGCATATTGCGCCCGGCTGCCCAAGGCTGCACCAGTTCGGCACAGCCTGGAACCTGGCAATGGAATTCACCGTTGCGCTTGCGATCACGCTGAAATCACGAGAGCCCACGCAGTGTTAAGCTCGGGAGTTAGCTGCCAGAAAGCCGTACCGAACGGGCGGCCTGTAAGCTATCGCGAGGTACCGGGGGATGAAATGAGTGCGGAATCGGTTGTCTACTATCTGAATCGCGTGCCGGAGAGCGATCCGAACGACCAAACCGAATGGCTTGTAACGGCGTTGGGCCAGTATACCGGCGCGGAATTGCGCGAACTGCTCTATGTAGCGGAAGAACCTGGCTTCTTTGAATTGATGCGCGGGCTATTTGCGCTCTCGGATGAGAGCCGTGCCGCCCTGCAGCATTTCCTCGAAACCGGTCACCCGTCGGCCATGAAGGCGGCGATCGACCCGAAGGGCCGGTTGACCATCGAGCACGTCACCGAGGAGAAGCGGATAAAATTGCTTCCCAGGATCGCAAATTAGCACCTGCGTCTCCCTGAGGTTGTGCTAGAATCTCCCAGTGTGAATAGCTGGGGAGCCTGCCGATGGCGACGAGGAAGTCTGGCCCGCTCGATGCGATGGTGGGCGCCAGGATTCGCCTGTTTCGCGTCAACCGCGGCATCAGCCAAACCATGCTTGCGGAACGCATCGGCGTGACTTTTCAACAGATGCAGAAATACGAGCGGGGCGCCACCCGGGTTGGTGCCAGCCGGTTGGCGCAAATCGCTTCCGTGCTCGGCGTTTCGGTCGGTGAGTTGTTCGAATCTTCCCGGCCCGGATCTCCCGGCTTGAATTCACCGGTTCATTTGCTCGCAGAGCCAGGCGCGCTTTCCGCGTTCTCAAGGCCTATGCGCGAATGACCAGCCCGCGCGTCCGGCGTTGCGTCGCCAGGCTGGTTGAAAGCATCGGCGATCGAACGGCGGGGGCGAAGGCCACGGTTGCGCGGCTGAATACTGTCGATCGCGGTGATCGGCGGAGGTTTCCCTCGCAGGGATAGTCTTCCGTAGAAGACGTGCGGCAACCTCGTGCCGTCCCGGTCTGCCGCTAGTCCGATCGCGGCTTCAGCCGGTCGCGCGAATCGCAAACCGCTCCGGCGGTCTGCTGCCGGGAATGAACTCGCCGATCCAGTCACGGCGCGTTGCTTCGATATGCCAGGACATCGCCTCAGCCGAATAGGGTGCCGGATCGGGAATGTCCTTACGGATCTCCTTGCCGTCGAGCCAGCCGCAGCTATGCGAATAGCGCGTCTTGCAGACGAGATGGACATCGCCGTGATCCTGCAGCAGCACGTATCCGTCGGCCGGAAAAAACGTGCCGGCAAGCTCAATCGCAGCAGGCAACTGGCGCACCAGCAGGAATGTGCTGGTGGATTGCGTCTCCGATTCGGAAACCAGCACGCCGACCAGACTGTGGATTGGCGCGATCGCCTGCGGTGCAACCAGTGCGAGAGGCTCCGTGATCGGGCCGGCTGTCGCAATCGAAAGATATTCACCCTCCGGTCCCCAACGGCAGGCGATCAGCCACTCGCGGCTGCGGCTACGAATCAAGGTCGGCTTGGCGTAATCCGATCGAGCAATATCTGCTGCCATGGCTATGACGAAGGCTTTCGCGAGCATAAGTTCCTCCAGGGTGAGGGCGGACTGGCCTCACGTCCGGAGTCTGCACGTCAAGTCGTGAGGTCACCGTGAGCGGCACCGAAAATTCGATGCAGGAATTGTTTGTGCGCGCTGCATCGTTGCTTCTTGGCAACGATGTGGACGCGGCCGGCGATCACGATGCCAGACTCATCCTTCAGGCGCTGGAATATGCCGAAGAATCCAGCAACGGGATTGATTCGCAGCTCGCGAATCGCGCTCATTTGCTGATCGCTGCTTCCCGATTTGCGCGCGTGTTCGAACTGGCCTCGCCCGACGCGCCCGGCCTGATCAGCTTTGGCGCGCAATTCGATCCAGCGCTTGCCGATCCCTTGCACGAGGAAAGCCCGATGGTCGGCGTTTCCGGCGTCGGTCTGACGTTGCGGGAAGCGTTTCAGGGCTGCATCGGCGAGGGCATCGAGTACCTCTCTCAATTGCAGACCGGAACCGACCTGTTGCTCAAACCCGGCGTCGACGATTGGGCCGGAAAACTCGGTCCGAAGGCGCTGGAGTTGGTCGCTGCCCTTTCGGAACGCCGCATGCAACCGGAGCGAGCGCTTTCCTGGTGCCGCGCAACGCGACTGACCGACGGCGGCGAGGTGTTGCTTCCGGCGGACATCTGCCTGCGGCGGCCGCCAGCGCAACGCGAGTTTGTGCCGCCGTTCCCGCTGAGCATCGGATCGGCCGCTGGTCCGTCACGAGACGCCGCAGCGCTGCATGGTCTCTTGGAACTGATCGAGCGCGATGCAGCCAGCCTGTGGTGGAGAGGCGGTCAGTTGCCGCGATCGATTCCGGTGCAGCATGCAGCGGGTATCGCAGCGGAGGGCTTGTTGCGGCAGCTTCGGCATGGCGCACCGGTGCTGCGCCGGACTTGGCTGCTCGATATTACGACGGATATCGGCGTGCCCTGCGTCGTGGCGGTCTCCTGCCGGGCGGACGGTACCGGTTTCGCCTTCGGCCTCGCCGCGCGGCCATCCCTCGAGGCCGCGGTCCGCTCGGCGATTCTGGAAATGTGCCAGCTCGAACTGGCCGACAGCGTCGTCGCAACCAAACGCCGCGAACGCGGCGATGCCGCGCTCAACGCACAGGATCGCATCCACCTGCGGCGCGCAGCGATCAACACCGACGAGTGCAAATTGCTGCAGCCGGTCGCAGAGTGCGCGGCCCATCTGCCCTTTCCCGCAACTGAAGCGAGCGTCATATTTGGATTGATCGTACAGCGTTTGGAAAAGCTCGGAATCGAGGCGTTCTACCTCGAACTCACACGCCCGCGTTTCGCCATTCCAGTGGTCCGCGTGATCGCCCCAGGCCTGCAACTCGAGCCATCCGAAATCGTCACGGCCAGGCTGCAGGATGCGATGGCGCGGAGTGGAGGTGGCGCAACCTATACCGGGGGTGTTCCTTTGATGTAGAGTGGCAGAATTAACCAACCGGTTCCGGAAACCGTTTCATGCCGGCCAGTGCCAAGGCCATGACATCAGACAATGCCGCGGCGGCGCCCGAAAGCGCTCCGCGCCTGTCGGTATCGCTGGTCGGGCGGCTCGGCGTGCGGTTCAACGGCCGGCCGATAGAACTGCGAACCCGCAAGGCCGGCGCCGTCCTGAGTTATCTCGCGCTGTCGGAGACCAAGCAGGAGAGCCGCGAGCGGCTGGTCGGCCTGCTGTGGAGCCGTTCCGACGAGGAAAAGGCGCGTGCCTCGTTGCGGCAGGTCGTGCGCGAACTGCGGGCGATGTTCGAGGAGGCCGGCTATGACGGCTTTGTCGCGGAGCGGCTCCTGATCGGCCTCGACGTTGGACGAATCGAAGTCGATATCGAAAGCGTGATTCAACTCGCCGAAGGCGGACGCGTTCACCCGCTGCTGCTCGATACCCCGCAGCTCGACGGGCGTTTGCTCGAAGGAATGGACGATCTCGACCCGTCGTTCCGGGTCTGGGTGCTGGCGAAACGGCAGACCATCCATGAACGGCTGATGCGCAATCTCGACGAAGGCTTGACCTCCGCAAGCGTAGCTGCCGAGTCCAAAAAGAGGATTGCGGCCGCGATCGTCAATCTCGATCCGACCCACGAATACGCCTGCCGCTATCTGATGCGGGCGCATGCGGAAGAAGGCGATACTGCCGGCGCGCTGCGCATCTACAAGGCGCTGTGGGACCTGCTCGATCGCGACTACGCCATGGAGCCGTCGTCGGCCACCGAAGAACTCGTCGCGAACATCAAGCTCGGCATTCTGGAGCGCGCGCCGGCCGATCGGGCCGCCTCGGCAGCGAATGACGAATTCGCTGTCAGGATGGTCAGAGGGACCACTCTCCAGCCGGTAGTCCCGATGTCGCCACCGGTCAATGCGCCCGTCAAGACGCGCCTGGTGCTGCGGCCCTTTGCGATGCACGGAGTCGACGAGGACCACAGCCATCTGGTGCAGGGGTTCTCCCAGCATCTTGCGGCCTGTCTCGTGCGCTTCCGGGAATGGAGCGTCGTCGATCGTCCTCCGGCGGCCCTCGTGCTTCCGGCGGGTACGTCTCCGCAATACTGCATCGAGACCACCGCCTATCAGGCGGGTGCCGAAATCAACATCGTGATGGTGCTTCGGGACGATACCACCGGGATTTACGTCTGGAGCGAAAGCTTCCGACTTGGTCTCGGCAACTGGTTCGAAACACAGCAGCGCATCATCCGCCGGATCGCCACCTCGCTGAACGTGCAGCTCTCGACCGAACGGTTGATGCGGTTGGCCGGCGAGCCTGACGTATCGCTTGACCTGCATGACCGCTGGCTGCGCGGACAGAACCTCATGTCGAAGTTCGATCCTGAAAGCTGGCGGCGGGCGGTCGCCATCTTTCGCGATGCGATCCGCGACAATCCGGGTTTCTCGCCCTGCTACAGCAGCCTCGTGCAGATGAACAACATCGAGCATCTGGTGCACCCCGGGATCTTTCGCGATCTCGAAAAGGCCAGGGCCACTCTTGAACTGGCGAAGACCGCCGTTCAACTGGACCCGGTCGATTCAAGGGCGCATCTGTGCTGCGGCTGGTCCTATGTGATGGCGCTTCGGGAAGCCGAAGCTGCGCCGCACATGGCGCTTGCCTGCGAGCTCAATGACAACGACCCGTGGACGTTGTTGTCGAGCGCTCACTATGAGGTCTTTTGCGGATCAATCGAGCAGGCCCGGCTCAGGGCCGACCAAGCACTGACGCTCTCGCCTGCGCCTTCCTATCTTGAATGGGCTTATCATTGCACCATTCGCTTTCTGTGCGGCGACTACGCAGGCGCCGTCGAGGCCTGCGATCGCGCCAATGGCGTCGGGCGGACATTGCCCGCATGGCGGACCGCTGCGCTGTTCTATCTTGGGGAGTTGGGGAAGGCGCGCGAAGAAGCTCAGCGCTTCGTGAATGGACTACGTTCGTTTTGGGTCGGTACATTGACCCCGACCGACGAGGCTGTCGTGCGGTGGGTCATGCAGGCTCACCCGATTAGCGTGAGCGAGCGACAGGAAACCCTTCGTCGAGGTTTGCTCGGCGCAGGGCTTCCTGTCGGGGATATCGTCCAGCTCTGACTAGGCGCAGAAGCTGATCGTGTAATCGCCGATACGCTCGGCATGCACCTTGAACTTGTCGGCTTCCGGAATCACCGGATCCATCCCGTTGAACAGCCGCTTGTAGAACGGCGGAAGCGGGTAGGTTGCGCCTGGCTTGCTGAGCTTCTCTTCGGAATCCGCGATCGCCACGGCAGGCGGCAAGCGCACCACGATCGTGTCCATCTGCTGCTCAACGAACTTCACCTTCGTATAGCGATCCGGCACCGTCATGAACACCTGCGCCTTGGCGAGTTGCTCCTTGAATTCCTCGACGGTGGTCGGGATCGGATACTCGTTGTCGTCGTCAAGATAGTTCTTGCCCGTCGACCAGGTCTTTACGAGGTTGCCCCAGCGCTCATGGTTGGTCACTTGCATTCTTTCGAGGGCCATAATTTCTACTCCTCCGGGTTGCGCGAGACGGAACAATTCCGCTCACAGAAATGCAGGCACGGCCTGCTGCAGTTCGGCAATTTCGGTGGTGAATTTCACCAACCGCGCCATGTTTGAAATCTCTCGAATGTCCTGAAATACGTTCGTCAGGTAAAATTCGCGGGAAACGAGGTCCAGTTGATCGGTGAGCGAGCCGCCGCCGGCCGGTTGCGGGACGCTCGCGAGCGCCCCGAATATCACTTCCGATACGATGATCGAACCGAGCAGCCCGAGTTGCAGGCCCTCCGTCTGCTGCATCGCCTCGAACAGGATGAAAAACGGCAGCGGCGGATCGTTCGAAAGGGTTTCAATGTCCTCGTCCGTCAGCGAGCCGTAGGCTGGTGTCGAGACGAGCCATTCGCGAAGCTGATTGACACGGTAGGCGCGGTCGGCAAGCAGGCGCGACGTGGCAATGAAATGCGGGCGCCTGCAGCCGATCTCGGCAATCAGTGCATCTACCGACCACATGCCGGCGAGGCCGGCGCCGAGCAGGTCGCGATAGAGCAGGCCGACCCGTTCCGTTTCGTCGAACGCCGGAAAGATCTGGTCATTGCCGAGCCCATCGCTGAGATGTGGTCCGATGCGGCGGCTGAAATTCGGCGTCGAGCCGTTGATCTCGAAAAAGCGCGACCATTGCACCATCCAGGTCTCGTCGAGCGGCATGTTTGCCGGGTCGTTTGCCGAGCTCTTTTCAAGCGTATTGTTGAGGTCATGGAGCGACAGGTCGTTGATCTGGTATTCGGGTCGCACCATGGCGTGACCGAAGCGGAATGCGCCGTGCGAAAACTCGAACGGAATTTCCCAATCTCCGATCGCAGGACCGTCGGCTGATGCGGGACGGTCGATGAAGTGCGGGGCAGGTCCGCAGTAGCTCGCGTAGATCGCCGGATGAATCACCCTTCGCATCAGGTCGTTGCGGATGATGTTGTGATAGATGGCCGTCAATGCGCCGCGGGCGCACAGGAAGCGCTTGTAGGCGGCGCCGAACTGGCCGTTTGGCCCCGCATTGCCTTCGCGGCGGCGAATGATATCGACGAGGCCGTTGTGCAGCAGCGCAAACAGCGCGGTGAGCTGGGACATCACGGCGTGATCGTCATTGCGTGGATCGGCAACCAGCGCTTCGGTGAGGGCAACGCGGACACCCGCAATGCTGCGATCGATGCCCGTCACGTTCTCGGCGGGGGTCCGTGCGATGTCGCGAAATGGGCAGCCCGTCGCCGACTGCTTTTCCTTCCAGCGCATTCGCCCGAGCCGCAGCTTGGTGCGCCGGTCGTCGCTCGGTGCGTCGAGCGCATAGATGTGCGGCGATCCGACCGGGCCGCTGCCGTACAGCGTTTCCAGTCGAAGCGGAGTACGGCGGGCGTTGGTCGTCCCTCGGCCGAGCCCTCCCGCAACCGAAAGCGGAATGGCCGAGTGAACCAGATCATGCGCAATGAACTGCAGCAGATAGGTGTAGCCCGAGGGGATGAAGGGATTTTCCCAGTATTCCGCCGATCGAGCCTGGTGTGGCGGCCATTTTATGGCGGCATCCATTCGCCGTGACAGGCGATGCATCAATCCGCGAAGCTTTGCATGGTGCGACGTCGACTCGAGCGGATCGATACCGAAGGCGCGGAAGCGCTGCGAAGGAGCCGGTGTGCCGAGGAAGTGACGAAAGCCGGGAACTGTCGCCGGCGGTATAGGGCCGCGCGTATTGAGTTCGGAAGTTCGGAATGAGGATGCGTCAGCGACCTTCTGCACAGCCATCAAGACTATTCTCGCGATTGGTCAAGGCGGCGAGAGTGCGGAGAAAGTCGTGAAATTATCGTGAGTTAAATCGTTAGAACCTGTGAACATCTGTGGACATCTTTTAGCCATGTGGTGCAGCGCGCATACTGCGTGGCGCGGCCCCTCTCGGGCCTGCTTTCCGGCAGGCGGTGCGACGGTATGATACGGAACCTGCAGGGGCTTATTGGCGCGTGTGAAGCACATCGAGGCGGCATCCTTGGCACGATATTTCGGCGCAATGCTCGCGATGATGATTGTTGTTTCAGGCGCTGCGCAAGCCGAGCCGGCCGCCGACGACGGTCGGTCCGATCGACTGTTCAATCGAGCTGAGATGCCGATCTCGGAGTCGGCAGCCACGCGCGCGGCTGCCGCTCAACGCAGCCAACATAGCATTGCTTCGGTGTATGGGATCAGGTCATCACGTTTGCGAAATGTTGTCTTGCAGCGGTATTCCGGATAGCCATGGCGGTCCGGACTCTCCTGCCAAAGGCAAATTCCTTCCATGGCTGATTTTCACGGCGTCTTTCCCTACCTGGTCTCACCAGTCGATGGATCAGGCCAAATTCGCACCGAAGTGCTGGGCCGGCTCTGCGACGACCTCATCAAGGCAGGCGTGCATGGGCTGACGCCGCTGGGATCAACCGGCGAGTTCGCCTATCTCAACCAGGCGCAGCGTGCCAGCGTCGTGCAGACCACGATCGAAGCCGCTGATGGCCGCGTGCCGGTGATCGCCGGCGTTGCCTCGACATCGACGGCGGATGCGGTGGCGCAGGCGAAGGCGTATCAGAAGCTCGGCGCCGACGGCATTCTCGCGATCATGGAGGCTTACTTCCCGGTCGCCGACGCGCAGGTCGAATCCTATTTCCGCGCCATTGCCGACGCGGTCGACATTCCAGTCGTGATCTACACCAATCCGCAATTCCAGCGCTCCGATCTCACGCTCGACGTGATCGCGCGGCTCGCGACCCATCCGCGCATCGGCCACATCAAGGACGCCTCCACCAACACCGGCCGGCTGCTGTCGATCATGAATCGCTGTGGGGAAGCGATCCGCGTGTTCTCCGCATCTGCCCACATCCCGGCGGCGGTGATGCTGATCGGTGGGGTGGGCTGGATGGCCGGTCCTGCCTGCATCATCCCGCGGCAGAGCGTCGAGCTCTACAATCTCTGCAAGGCGGCGCGCTGGGATGAGGCGATGGCGCTGCAGCGCAAGCTGTGGCGCATCAACGAGGCTTTTGCGCGGTTCAACCTGGCCGCCTGCATCAAGGCCGGGCTCGAGATCCAGGGTTACGCGGTCGGCGATCCCATCCCGCCGCAGGTTGCGCTGACGGCCGAGCAGCGCAGGGTGGTCGAGGCGGCGCTGCGCGACCTCGGATGAACGCAGCTTGCGAGATTCCGTAGGGTGGGCAAAGGCGCATCGCGCCGTGCCCACCATCAAGCGTTCCGTTGGAAATGGTGGGCACGCTTGCGCTTTGCCCACCCTACGATTTCTCGGATAAGGCTAGATCGCGCGCAGCGCCTCCTTCGGCGTTTCGCGCATCAGCGCTTCGAGGTCGCTCTGCTCCAGGGTTTCCTTCTCCAGCAATTTTTTCGCTGCGCGATCCAGGATCGCACGGCGCGCCTTCAGGATGCCCTGCGCGCGGTCGAACACCCGATCGACGATCGCGCGAACCTCCTCGTCGACTGCTGCAGCAGTTTCGTCGGCATAATCGCGCTCGCGCATGGGGAAGGGCCGATCGGCGCCGGCCAGGAAATTGCCGGGATCGCGCTCGTAGGCGACGCCGCCGAGTTTTTCGGACATGCCGTAGCGCGTCACCATGCTGCGGGCGATGTCGGTGACGCGGCGAAGATCGTCGGCGGCGCCGGTGGACAGGTGGCTGAACACGATCAACTCCGCCGCCCGGCCGCCGAGCAGCACCGCCATCTTGTTCTCCAGTTCCTCCTTGGTCATCAGGAAGCGATCCTCGATGGGGCGCTGGATGGTATAGCCGAGCGCGCCGACGCCGCGCGGGATGATCGACACCTTGTGCACGGGATCGACGCCGGGTAGCGACAGCGCGATCAAGGCGTGACCCATCTCGTGATAGGCAACGATCTCGCGCTCCTTCGGATTGAGCAGCCGGTTTCGCTTCTCCAGCCCGGCGACCATGCGCTCGACCGCATTGTTGAAATCGGTCATTGCGACGGCAGTGGCGCCGCGCCGTGTCGCCAGCAGCGCGGCTTCGTTGACCAGATTGGCAAGGTCGGCGCCGGTGAAACCGGGCGTCAGCGCAGCGACCGCCTCGGCATCAACGCCGGAGTCGAGCTGCACCTTCTTCATATGAACTTTGAGAATTTCGGTGCGGCCCTTCTTGTCGGGGCGATCGACCAGCACCTGGCGGTCGAAGCGACCGGCGCGCAGAAGTGCCGGATCGAGGATTTCCGGTCGGTTGGTGGCGGCGAGGATGACAAGGCCGGAGCGCGAGTCAAAACCGTCGAGTTCGACCAGAAGCTGATTGAGCGTTTGCTCCTTCTCGTCGTGACCGCCCGCAAACGGCCCGATGCCGCGGGCGCGGCCGAGCGCATCGAGTTCGTCGATGAAGATGATGGCAGGCGCTTTCTGATGTGCCTGCTGAAACAGGTCGCGCACCCGCGCCGCGCCGACGCCGACGAACATCTCGACGAATTCCGAACCTGAGATCGAGAAGAACGGCACCTTGGCCTCGCCGGCCACTGCCTTGGCCAGCAGCGTCTTGCCGGTGCCGGGCGGACCGACCAGCAGCACGCCCTTGGGCATACGTCCCCCGAGCCGTCCGTAGTCGGTCGGATTTTTCAGGAAGTCGACGACTTCGCGCAGTTCGTCCTTGGCTTCGTCGACACCGGCGACATCGGAAAAATTCACGCCGGTATTGGACTCGACATAGATCTTGGCCTTGCTCTTGCCGATCGCCATCAGCCCGCCGCCAAGACCGCCGCCTTCAGCAGCGCGTCTGGCGATGTACCACCACAGGCCGAAGAACAGGAGTACCGGCATGACCCAAGACAGCAGGTCACGCAGGAAAGTGCTCTCGATCTGGCCGGTGAATTTTACGTTGTATTTCTCGAGCTCTTGTGCGGTCTCCTGATCGACGCGCGTGGTGACGAACTGCTTTTGCCCGCCGGACAGCGGCTCCTTCAAGGTGCCCTGCACGGTGCGGTCGGAGATGCCGACGGTCGCGACCTTTCCCTGCTTCAGCAATTGCTGATATTCGCTGTAGGGAATGATGGCGATCTGGCTCGCCGTGGAAACGAAATATTGGATGATGAAGACAGCAAAGATCGCGGCGATCGCATATCCAATATTGAAACGCGTCTTGTTGTTCATCTCGCAACTCCGGACGCCTTGTCGCAGGAAGCCGCATCGGGACCTTTGCCTGATGGCCATGCCAGGCGCCCGATCAGGACCGGCGGCGCAATGACGGACTGCGGCTTTAGAACAATTAGAATGGCAGGATTTGGTTTCAAGCGCAGGCCGCACTGCTTGCGCGACAAACCGCCATGCATAAATCACGTCAACCGGTCGATCTTGCCGGATGATTAAGTCTCTGAAAGTTCAGAAACTTTAGTCCGGCCAGGACGTTTGGTTGGTGATGATGCCCGGCCTGCTTACCTTCCGCATCGCGCTTTTGCGCGATATCCAGTGAGTGATCGATGAATCGTCGCTTCGCGCTTTCATTAGCCGCCATCGCAGCCGTACTGGTGGCGTTAACCCTCTCCAATATCCGCTACAGCCCGTGGACCAATACCACCGCCCGAACCGTCGACCAGCGGGGCCCACTGTCCGACGCCGAGCGCGCAAACATCGAGCTTTTCGAGCGGGTCTCGCCGTCTGTCGTCCAGGTTGCAGCACGATCCTCCATGGCCAATCCCTTCGCCGAAGACGAAAGCCCGGCAACCTCGGGCCCGGCAGCCTCCGGCACCGGCTTTGTCTGGGACAGTAGCGGTCATGTGGTCACCAACAATCACGTCGTGCAAAATGGCCGTGAGGTAGCCGTTCGCTTCGCCTCAGGCGAGGTGGCCCAAGCTTCAATCGTCGGCGTTGCACCGAACTACGATCTGGCGGTGCTGCGGATCAGGAATCCGCGCCAACTGCCGCCGCCGGTGGCGCTTGGCAGTTCCAACGACCTCAAGGTAGGCCAAATTGCATTTGCGATCGGCAACCCGTTCGGACTAGATCAATCGCTGACGAGCGGAATCATCAGCGCGCTCAAGCGGCGGCTGCCGACCAGCAGCGGTCGCGAGATCGCCAATGTGATCCAGACCGATACCGCGATCAATCCCGGCAATTCCGGTGGCCCCCTTTTGGACTCGGCGGGACGGTTGATCGGCGTCAACACGGCCATCATCTCGCCCTCCGGCTCCAGCGCCGGCATCGGCTTCGCCATTCCGGCCGATATCGTCAATCGTATCGTGCCCGAACTCATCAAGAATGGTCGGGTGCCGACCCCGGGAATCGGGATCGTCGCCGCCGGCGAAGCCGTTGCGACGCGCATGGGCGTTGAAGGGGTGATCGTCGTGCGCACCGCGCCCGGAAGTCCGGCCGACCGGGCTGGCATCCGTGGCGTCGATTTCAACTCGGGCGCGCTCGGCGACGTGATCGTTCAAGCCGATGGTAAGCCGGTTCACCGGCTCTCCGACCTGACCGACCAGATCGAGCAGGTCGGTGCAGGCAAAAGCGTCCGCATCACATTGAAACGCGGTTCGGAAACGCGCGATGTCAACGTCGATATCGTGGATATCAGCCGCGGCTAATAGTCCCCCTGAAGGCAGAATCGTGCCCCGCTGCGGTGCTTGCGTCTGCAGCGCTGGCGCTTTTGTTGCAGCGGGCTGAATGAGTTGTCTCGCGGTGAAAAATCGCTAAAACCCCGCCCAATCCGAACAAGCTAAGGACAAACTGATGAACATTCTTCCCGGCAATATGCGTTTCGGTGCGGGCCAGCCGGTCAAGCGTTTGGAAGACCAGCGACTGCTCACCGGGAAGGGGCAGTTCATCGACGACAAGCCCGACGAGGGCGCGCTGTGGCTTTACGTGCTGCGCTCGCCCCATGCCCACGCCAAAATCGTCTCGATCGATACGACTGATGCCGCCGGGATGCCGGGCGTCCACGCGATCTATACCGGCGCCGAGCTGATCAAGGACGATATCGGCACCATCCCGACGCTTGCGATCTTCAAGCGGCCGGATGGATCGCCGATGACGGTGCCGCCGCGGCGGCTGCTTGCGCATGAAGTCGTCCGTTATGCCGGTGAGGCGGTGGCGGCGGTGGTGGCGACATCGCGCGTGCTGGCCCAGACCGCGGCCGAAGCGATCGTTGTCGATTACGAGGTGCTGCCCTCGGTGGTCGACCCCGTCGAGGCGGCGAAGCCCGGCGCACCCGTAGTATGGCCCGAGGCGCCCGACAACATCGTCGCTGCCATGAGCTACGGCGATGCCGCCAAGGTCGAGGAAGCCTTTGCCAAGGCTGCGCATGTGGTCTCGCTCGACCTGGTCAGCCAGCGGCTGGTGCCCTCCGCCATGGAGCCTCGCTCGACGATTGCCGAGATCGAGAAGAAGACCGGCCGTTTAATCCTGCACGTGCAGTCGCAAACGCCCGGCTCGACCCGGGACCTGCTCGCGGAATCCATTCTGAAGCGGCCGAAGGACAGCGTCCGCGTGCTGGTCGGCGACATCGGCGGCGGCTTCGGCCAGAAGACCAGCCTTTATCCCGAGGACGGCATCGTTGCTTACGCCGCGACCAAGCTGAACAAGAAGATCCGCTGGCGCGGCGACCGCACCGACGAGTTCGTCGGCGGCACCCATGGCCGCGATCTTACCTCGACCGGCGAATTCGCGCTCGACGCCAAGGGCCGCGTGCTCGCTTACCGCGTGCGTTCGATCGGAGGCACCGGCGCGTACTCGTCGGGGACCGCGAATATCATTCCGCTGGTGCTCGGGCCCTTCGTGCAGACCGGCGTCTACGATCTGCCGCTGGTGCATTTCGAGGTGAAATCGGTGATGACCCACACCGCGCCGGTTGGCGCCTATCGCGGCGCCGGGCGGCCCGAAGCCGTGTTCATCGTCGAGCGGCTGATGGATGCTGCCGCGCGTCAGATCGGAATCGATCCGCGTACCATCCGCAAGCTGAACTACATCAAGCCGGCGCAACTGCCTTACACCAATGCGGTCGGGCAGGTGTACGACTCCGGCGCCTTCGCGCACATGCTGTCGCGCGCCTCCGAGCTTTCGGACTGGGATGGTTTTAACGCGCGCAAGAAGGCGGCGAAGAAGAAGGGCCTGCTCTACGGTCGCGGCCTCACCAGCTATATCGAATGGACCGGCGGGCGCGCGCATACCGAAAAGGTCAGCCTGCACGCGACCGCGGAAGGCCGCATTATCCTGCATTCCGGCACCATGGCGATGGGGCAGGGTCTGCAGACCACTTACACGCAAATGGTGTCCGATACGCTCGGAATTCCCATGGACAAGATCGACGTCGTGCAGGGCGATACCGATCTCGCGACCGGCTTTGGCAGTGTCGGTTCGCGCTCGCTGTTTGTCGGCGGCACGGCAGTTGCGGTTTCGAGCAACGACATGATCCAGAAGGCGCGCGAGAAGGCCTCGAACGTGCTGGAAACGTCCATCGAGGATATCGAATACCGCGACGGCTGGCTGACGGTGGTCGGCACCGACAAGCGCATCAGCCTGTTCGAGATCGCGAAGAACGAAGATGGCGCGCGGCTCTCCGTCGATTCCGAAGGCGAAGTCGACGGCCCGAGCTGGCCGAACGGCACGCATATCTGCGAGGTCGAAATCGATCCGGAAACCGGGGTGAGCAAGGTGGTGCGTTACACCACGGTCGACGACGTCGGCATTGCCGTCAACCCGATGCTGGTGACCGGCCAGGTGCACGGCGGCGTCGCCCAAGGCATTGGGCAGGCGCTCTATGAGGGCGTCGCCTACAGCGAGGAAGGGCAGCTATTGACCGCGAGCTACCAGGACTACTGCGTGCCGCGCGCCGACGACATTCCGCCGATCGCGGTGACGCTGGACGATTCCGCGCCGTGCCGCACCAATCCGCTCGGCGCCAAAGGCTGCGGCGAATCCGGCGCCATCGGCGGCCCGCCCTGCGTCACCAACGGCGTGATGGATGCGTTGAGCGAGCTCGGCATCAAGCAGCTCAACACGCCGCTGACGCCGGCGAAGGTCTGGCAGGCGATAAGGGATGCGAGGGCGGCTGGGCTCTAAAACGTCCGACGTCGTTCCTTCACCCTCCCCTGGAGGGGGAGGGTCGACGCTCATGAAATGAGCGGCGGGATGGGGTGACGGTCTCTCCACATCCAACAGTGCCCGAGTGGAGAGATCACCCCACCCCGTCACGCATCTCGCTTCGCTCGATCCGTGCCGACCCACGAGCGAGCTTCGCTCGTCTCGGACCCCTCCAGGGGAGGGTAATTGCTACGCGCGGTAACTCTACAGCCCCAACACCATCTTCGCGACGATATCGCGCTGGATCTCCGACGAGCCGCCGAAAATCGTATAGGCCCGGCCGTTGAGATATTCCGGCACGACCGGAAGCAACTCCTCGGGGATTCCCGGCGCCTCGTTGAGCCGGTAGAGCGGCCGCATTGGCTCGACATAGAGCCCGTCATTGCCGATTACGTCGACGCCGAGCCGCGTCACCGCCTGGCGGATTTCGCTGACGCGCAGTTTTAGGAGCGACGACACCGCGCCGGGATTTTGCCCGGTCTGCAGCGCCGATAGCACGCGCAGCTCGGTCATCTCGAGCGCGTCAATATCGACCTCGATCTCCGACATCCGTACCGCGATATCGGGATCGCCGATGGCGCGGCCGGTCGCGTCAGATTCGGCAAGCTCCGAAATCGCCTTCAGCGCATCGCGCAGTTTGGCCGAGGCGATGCCGGAGCCGCGCTCGAATTCGAGCAGATATTTGCCGTAGGTCCAGCCCTTGCCTTCCTCGCCGACGCGGTTGGCGACGGAGACGCGTACGTCGTCGAAGAACACCTGGTTGACCTCATGATCGCCGCCGATGGTCAGGATCGGCCGCGTCGTAATGCCCGGGGTCTTCATGTCGATCAGGATGAAGGAGATGCCGTCCTGCTGCCGCTCGGTCTCGTTGGTGCGCACCAGCGCGAACATACGGTTGGCGTGATGGGCGTGCGTGGTCCATATCTTGGTGCCGTTGATGATGTAGTCGTCGCCGTCACGCACCGCGCGGGTCTTCAGCGAGGCGAGGTCGGAGCCGGAGCCCGGCTCGGAATAGCCCTGGCACCAATAGTCCTCGCCGGAGAGAATCCGCGGCAGATAAAAGTTCTTCTGCTCGGGCGAGCCGAAGCCGATGATGACCGGGCCGACCATCTTGACGCCCATCACGTTCACATTGGGCACGCCGGCGCGGGCGCATTCGGCCTCAAAAATCCAGCGCTGCGCCGGCGTCCAGTCGGGGCCGCCATATTCCACCGGCCAGCCCGGCGCGCCCCAGCCCTTCCTGTGCAGCGCGCGCTGCCAGGCCATGCCGATATCAGGATCGGAGAACACCGACGGCGTCAGCGCGGTGGCACGCTTCATCTCCGGCGTGAGGTTGGCCGCGATGAAGTCGCGCACTTCCTTTTCGAAGGCGCGCTCCTCGGCGTTGAAGGCGAGATCCATGGGTATCCTCCCTTTTCAGGCCTGAACGGCACGTCCGCCTAGGGCGGCGTGACGGCGATAATGATGGGCGCTGCCGCCGAACAGCGTCTCGAAGGCGAGCAGTCGCTTGAAGTAGGAGCCGATATCCAGCTCTTCGGTAACGCCCATCGCGCCGTGAAGCTGCACCGATTGTTCGGCGACGAAGCGCGCGCATCTACCGATCTTGGCTTTGGCGCCCGAGGCGGCGCGGCTGCGCGCGACCGGTTCGGCATCGGCCATCAGTGCCGCGCGCAGAGCCATCGAACGAGCCTCGTCGCATTGCATGGCCATGTCGGCCAGGCGATGACGGATCACCTGGTTGGCAGAGAGCGGCCGGCCGAACTGCTTTCGGATTTTGGTATATTCCAGCGTCTGGTCGAGCAGCGTTTGCATGATGCCGACGGCTTCGGCACCGAGCGCAGCTATGGCGCGGTCGACCGCGACTTCGATCGCCGGCAGCGCGTCGCTTCCGTCGCCGAGCAGGGCATCGGCGGGCAGTTGCACGCCGTTGAGTTCGAGATTGCAGGCGCGACCGCCGCCAAGCCGCAGGTAATCGCGTAACGTGAGACCGCGCGTGCCTTGCGCCACCAGGAACAGGCCGAGCCTGCCGTCGCTATCGTTGACGCGGGCCGAGACGATGATATGTCCCGCAGCGTTGCCATCAAGCACTGTGGTCTTCTGGCCATCGAGGCGCCAGCCGTCGGACGTCTTCTTGGCGATCGTCCGAACGTTGGCGAGATCGAAGCGCGCCTGACGTTCCGAATGCGCGAAGGCCAAGTACAGCGAGCCATCGGTGATCTTTGGCAACAGCGCCTGCTTCTGCGCTTCCGTGCCGCACTCCGCGATCAGCGACGCGCCGATCACGACGGTGGAGAGATAGGGCTCAGCGACGAGGCCGCGCCCGAACGCTTCCATCAGGATGCCGATCTCGATGGCGCCGCCGCCGAGTCCGCCGTGAGCCTCGGGAATCGGCAGCGCCAGCCAGCCGAGATCGGCGAACTGCTTCCAGATGTCGGCGCTGAAGCCGAGCGGGTCGTTCGCAACCCGGCGGCGGTGGTCGGCGGTATAGGTCTCGCTGACGAAGCGGTCGGCACTTTCGCGCAGCAATCGCTGCTCGTCGCTCAAGGTGAGGTCCATTTGATCTTCTTTGCTTGTTCTATTTTGCTTGTGCCGGCTTCCGAACCGAGGGATGCAAGCCTGCAGGATCCACGATCATTCCGAATTCCTGAAGATTATGCGCGTGGCAGAGCTGATGCAGCGCGAATGCCTGCTCGATTGCCGCGGGCTGTCCCATCACGTCGACTGAACGGTTGACGGCCTCCTTGGTCAGTTTCAGCGCGAAGGAAGGTTTTGCCGCGATCCGTTCGGCGAGCTTCATCACGAAGGGGGAAAGCTCGTCCCGCGGCACCACGTGGTTGACCATGCCGAGCCGGTGCGCTTCCTGCGCACTCCACACGTCGGCGGTGAACAGTAATTCCTTGGCCTTGCGCGGGCCCAGCTCCCAGGGATGCACGAACCATTCGACGCCGCAGACGCCCATGGTGACCACGGGATCGCAGAACTCGGCATCATCGCTTGCGACAATGAGGTCGCAGGCCCAGGCCAGCATCAATCCGCCGGCGATGCATTTGCCATGCACTTCGGCAATCGTCGGCTTTGCGAGGTTGCGCCAGCGCCTTGTGATCTGCAGATAGATTTCCTGCTCGCGCGCAAAGCGGCCGTGGGCGTTGGGTTCGGCGAACCCGCCCCAATTTCCGACCGGCGGAAAATCCGCGCCGGCAGTGTTCTTAGCCCCGGGACGCAGGTCATGCCCTGACGAAAAATGCGGGCCGTTGCCGGCGAGAATGATGACCTTGACCGCGTCGTCCTGCACCGCCTGATCGAAGGCGGCGTTGAGGTCGTAGGTCATCTGCAGGTTCTGCGCGTTGCGCGCCTCGGGCCGGTTCATCACGATCCGCGCGATGCGCGGCTCCGGCCGCTCCACGACGATGGTTTCGAAAGCGGTCAATCGGCCCTCCCTTTATTATTATCGGGCCATGTTGTTATTTCGGCGAATGATAGGCAAGGGCCATCGGGCTGCAAAATGAACCTGAAGCAGGCTCGCGCCTTGCATGCCAGACGCAACCAATCAGACAGGTTGGCGTTGAACTTTCCTTTAGGAGAGTTCGATGCGCGGAGTTTGGACCGTACTGGCGGCGCTGGCGACGCTGAGTCTGACCAATTGCGGCTACAACGCCATCCAGACCAATGACGAGCGGGTCAAGTCGGGGTGGTCAGAAGTGGTCAACCAGTACCAGCGCCGCGCCGATCTGGTGCCCAACCTCGTCAATTCCGTAAAAGGCTTTGCGCAGCAGGAAAAGGACGTGCTGCTCGGCGTCACCAATGCCCGCGCCAAGGTCGGCAGCGTCCAGGCGACGCCAGAGGTGCTGAACGATCCCGCCGCGTTCCAGAAATTCCAGTCCGCCCAAAGTGAACTCACGAGCGCGCTGTCTCGGCTGTTGGTCGTCACCGAAAATTATCCGCAGCTCAAATCGGATGCGCTGTTTCGCGATCTGATGGCGCAGCTCGAAGGCACCGAGAACCGCATCACGGTGGCGCGCAACCGCTACATCAAGGCAGTGCAGGACTACAACGTCGGCATCCGCACCTTCCCGAACAATCTGACGGCGATGGCGTTCGGCTACAAGGAAAAGCCGGCTTTCGCGGTCGAGAACGAGAAGGCGATCTCGACGGCGCCGAAGGTGGACTTCAACCCGACGCCGGCGCCCGCCAAGTAGCGGCTGAAAAGGCCACTGCGATGAACGCTGCGAGAGCGTCCCTTCTTGCGCTACTGCTGTGCTGGGCTGCTTTAGCCTTGGCGCTCGTCGCGGCGCCGCCCTTGAGCGGGCGGGTCGTTGACCAGACCAGCACGCTCGCTGCCGGCGACATTGCCGCGCTGACGCAGCAGCTTGGGGATCTCGAGGCGCGCAAGGGCAGCCAGATCGCGGTGCTGATCGTGCCGACGACGGACGGCGAGGCCATCGAGCAATTCGCGCTCCGCGTCGCGGAAGCCTGGAAGATCGGCCGCAAGAAGATCGACGACGGCGCGCTTCTCGTGATCGCCAAGAACGATCGCCGCTTGCGGATCGAGGTCGGCTACGGCCTCGAAGGCGCGTTGACCGACGCCACCACCAAGCGCATCATCGACGAGGACATCACGCCAAAATTCAGGAGCGGCGATTTCGCCGGCGGTGTTTCGGCAGGCGTCAACCGGATGATCGCAGTCGCCAATGGCGAGAAACTGCCGGAGCCGGAGCCGCCACACTGGCAAAGCCCCGGCGTGTCCAACTATGTCGACCCGTTCAATCCATTTATCCTCGTCCTCGTCTTCATTGTCGGCGCGGTGCTGAGGGCGGTGCTCGGCCGCTTCATCGGCGCGGCGGCAACCGGCGGCATCGTAGGCGTCTTCGGCTGGTTCGTTGTGGGATCGCTCGCAGCGGCGGTCCTCATCGGTTTTATCGCGTTCGTCGCGAGTTTCCTCGTCCAGAACATGGGCTCGATGGGCCCAAGCGTGGGACGCCGCGGCAGAGACAGTGGATGGGTCGGTGGGAGCGGCGGCTCCTGGTCCGGCGGTAGCAACTCCAGCGACAGCGGGTTCCGCGGCGGCGGTGGCAGCTTTGGTGGCGGCGGTGCATCGGGGAGCTGGTAGACATGAGCATCGGACGTATCACGAGGCATCTTCTCCAGCACCACTGGCGCCGCCGCCGCGATTTCCCGCCAGCCGTCTTGGCGAGGATCGAACGGGCGATCAAAGCGGGCGAGGCAACTCATTCCGGGCAGGTCCGTTTCGTGGTCGAAGGCGCGCTCGACGGCGCGCCGCTGTTTCGCAACCAGCCCGCGCGTGAGCGCGCGCTGGATGTCTTCTCGCATTTGCGGATATGGGACACCGCCGACAATAACGGCGTGCTGATCTATCTCTTGCTCGCCGATCACGACGTCGAGATCGTCGCCGACCGCGGTATCAACGCCAAGGTCGGCGCGGCTGGCTGGGAGAATATCTGCAAGGAGATGGAAGCGGATTTCAGGGCAGGGGATTTCGAACGCGGTGTGATCAAGGGCGTCGCGGCGGTGTCGCGCGAATTGGCGACGCATTTTCCGAAGGCGGGCGGCGGGCCGAATGAACTGCCGGATACGCCGGTGGTGATTTGACTCTTACCCTCCCCTAGAGGGCCCTAGAGGGGGAGGGTCGACGCGCGTGTAACGCGCGGCGGGGTGGGGTGACGGTCTCTCAACATCCAACAGTGCCCGAGTGGAGAGATCACCCCACCCCGTCTCGCATTTCGCTTCGCTCAATACGAGCCGACCCTCCCCCTCCAGGGGAGGGTGAACGGGCGCTCATTGCGCTTGAGACTCTACGCCTTCACCGAAGGCCGCTCGGCCGCCCGCGCCATTTATCCCTGAATGTGGAGGGATGGATAGCTTCGCGGAGCCTATCATCCGGCGGCGCTTCGCGCCGACCGGATGGCTCGCAACGACGGCGGTCAATCGTCGAGCTTGTTGAGGTCGCGCACCGACTGCATGATCGGCTCGAAATTCGCTCGCGCATCCAGCGCGTCGAATAATTGCGCGGTATCCGACAACAATCCATGCGAGCGCTGGATCGCGATCCGCACATCCTCCTGCGGCGTGTCGGACAACCGTCCGTGGCCCGACAGCAGGATCTTTGAGTTCAGGCCCTTCAGCCGCTCCAGCGACTGGATGTAGTCGGCAATGCTGCCGGAGCCGAACACGCCTCCCATCACGCCGCCGGGCATCAGCGTATCGGAGGCGAACAACAGTCCCTTGTCGTGGTCGAACAGCGTGATGCAGGCCGAGGTGTGGCCTGGCGTATGCATCACGTTGAGGCGGAAATTGCCGAGGTCGATCAAATTGCCTTCTTCAAGCCAGAGATCGATGTTGATCGGCACGTTCGGCTCGTTGAACATCTTGCGCAGCATTGAGAAGTCGTCACGCAGCATGATCTTGTTGGCGGCGAGCCTGTGTGCGGCGATGAAGGCGCGGCCGTGGAAATGATAGGCCGCGCCGATGTGGTCGAGATGCTCGTGGCTCAGTACCACCATATCGATATCGTCGGGCTTCACCCCGATGTGATTGAGAGACGTCAGCAGGTGCGGATAGTTCGAGGACAGCCCGACATCGATCAGGATGGTGCGCGAGCTCCCGCGCACCAGATAGGCGTTCGCCCCACGGTTCTTGAAGCGGACCTGATAGACGTCTTCGGCGGCCTGGATCAGCGTACAGACGTCGCTCTCGAGCAGCGTCTTGAACGGGCTTGGTCTGCGCTCGCTCATGAACCGCCCGCGGCTCTGAAGGCGACCGTGTTGGAGGCCCGCAAGCGCTTGCTGAGCGCATCCATGATCATCAGCGCAAAGGCAGGCTGCTGGCTCACCAGGTAGACGAAGCGGGCGTGATTGATGCGCATCACGCGGGTGTGTGGGGTGGCCGCAATGGCCGTTGCCGAACGCGACGAACCGTCGATGACCGCCATCTCGCCGAAGAATTCACCTTTGCCGAGCGTGACGATCACGGTCTTGCTGGCGCCGTTCATCTTGGCGATCTCGACCTTGCCGTCGAGCACAACGAACAGTTCCCGCCCGGTCGAGCCTTCCTCAAAAATGACGTCATCTACATCAAACTCGTTGATGCATTTCTCGATGGTCATCGTGGCCCCCTGCCTTTCTGGCTGGTCGGTTGCGTCCATGTTAGTCGGGAAAAGAGCCTGCGCAAACGGAACCACGGATGCCGCAGGGCAGCATAGGAGACTGGGCCGGGATGGCTGACGTGTATCAGGCCAAAACCGGACCGGATGAGTTCCTAAAATTTCGGTAAGGCCCGGGCCGGTAACGATTTGGCAAGCAATAAAAGTTACCAAATGGTCAATCAATTCTGGAGAATCCAACTGTGAGCGATCAGCAATCCCAGCCCGCCAGCGGTGAAACCGGAACCCTTGGTGCCGGGCCGGCCGCACCGGACAAGCCGGCGCCCGGCGATCCGGTAACCGCCGCGGCTGAGGTCGAGCCCGTTAGACTGGCGCCCGAGCAGGAAGAGACCGCCCCGAAGCCAGACGCGCCCAAGGTGGACGCCGTCAACATGGAAGCGCCAAAGGTCGAGACGCCAAAGGTCGAGGCGCCAAAGCTTGAGGCTCCCAAGGTCGACGCCGTAAGGCCGGAAGCGCCGCGCTTCCCCGGCAATGTGACGATCATGTCGCCCGGCGACCGCGTCGGCACTGAGGCGAAGGCCGCGCCGACGGAGGCATCGTCCGGCAAGCGCAGGATCGGGGCCATGGCCGCCGTTGTGGCGCTGGCGACCGTGGCCGGTGCTCTCGGTGGCGCGTTGGCGACCACAGGCATTGGAAAGTTGATGGCCGGAGATTCGACCCAGGTGTCGGCGAAGGACAGCGCGCTCGAAGCTTCGGTGGCGCGGCTCGATGCCGAGATCGGTGCGCTGAAAGCCAGCCTGGAGCAGACGTCCAAGACGACGACAGGCCAGCTCAACAAGGCCAGCGATCGCCTCGACAAGGTCGAAAAGGCCCAAGCCGAGCCCGCGGCGAAACTCGCCAAGCTCAGCGAGACCGTTGACAAGCTCCGCGCTGCCCAGGCCTCCGCAACGACCGCTGCCGCTGCGCCGGCCCCTGCTAAGGAAGTGACCGGCTCGGTGCAGCAGGTTGCTGCCGCACCGCCCGCGCCGGCACCCGCGGCTCCGTCCAAGCCTGAAGTCGCCCGGCTGCCGACCGTCGAAGGCTGGGTATTGCGCGATGTCGGCAATGGCAGCGCGCTGATCGAGAGCCGCCGCGGCATGTATGAGGTCTATGCCGGCGATCCCGTGCCCGGTCTCGGTCGCGTCGATGCCATTCGCAAGCAGGACGGCCGTTGGGTGGTCGTGACCAGCAAGGGCCTGATCGTCGCGCGATAACGGCACAACAAACCAACAGGAAGGCGCTTCACGGCCATGTGAAGCGCCTTTTTTCTTGAATAGACCTCCTTGCGCGGTGTTAGTTGCGACATGAGCCGCGCGCCACGATTTCTCGCCATTTTGTTTGCTCTGCTGTGCAGTGCTTTGCCGGCGCTTGCGGCACAAGATGCGGCGCTTGAGCGCGGTGCCGCCATCACCGATCCTGCGACGTTGCGCGAACTCGACGCCGGAAAATTTCGCCTCGACCGCATGCTGGTGCCTGGGCGGTCGGCGGACATCCCGCTTGCCAACAGCGAGCTATTCGCCTTGCCATCGATGGCAACGGTCCGGCAGGCGATCGACGGTGAGTTCGATCGCTATATGGCGCGGCATCACGCGAGCCTTTCAAAGGAAACGATCGGCGTCGGCGAGGGCTTTGATTTCCAACTGTTCGACCGCACGCCGCTCTATTCGGCAGAGACGCGGTTCGTGCTGGCCGGCATCGTCAATCGCATGGACCGCACTTTCGTTTCCGAAGCAAGCTGCGGCGAGATCCGCCTGATTTACCGCCTGACGCGGATCAACAAGGCGGCGGGTGACGATGCGGCGCCGCCGCGGCTGCCGATGACGCTGAACCTCGTGCTGAAGGCGAAAGGCGAGGGGGCGGCGATCGCATGTTCCGAAATTGCCAGGCGCTGGCTCGGCGGAGAGCCGTCGGCGAGCGGCGGCCCGCTCGATCTGATCGACTATCAGAATATCGATCGCATCGAGACCAATCTCCAGATCGCGCACGCGCCGAAATCCTCGGTTCGCGACTTCCGTACCGACTACCTGTTGAAGGTGTTTCGCTACGACCGGCAAGCGCGGGCGTTCGTGGAATCGCCGATGGAGAACCAGATCGACCGTGCGCGCCTTCTGGCGGACGATGGCCTCAAGCGCGAGTTCAGGGCATGGCTGCTCGATCCCGCCAATCTCATTGCATTCGATCGCGGCACCGTGCTGATCCCGGAGAAATTCCTCGCGAGCGGCGCGATTGCGCCGACACCGGTCGGGTTCGATCCGTCGGATCTGGAGCCGGAATTCGGGCTGGTGCAAGGAGAGGGCGCCGTGTTCAGCGAGGCTGACGTGGTGGCGGCGCTAAGGAGGGCCACGGAAGGCGGCGCGAAGCTGCAGAATATCCGCTCGCTTGCCGGGTTCGAACGGCGCCTCAACGACGTGACCTGTTCCGGCTGCCATCAGACGCGCGGCATCGGCGGCTTCCACTTTCCCGGCGTCGACTGGATGGCTGACAAGCCTTCTAATTCAACCGTGGTGTCGGCATCGCCGCATTTCTTCGGCGACCAGATCCGGCGCCGCGACATTCTCGTGGCACTTCGCGACGGCAAGCCGCCGGATTACTCGCGCGGGTTCGCCAGCCGTCCGCAGTTGCGGGGCAGCACCGAACTCGCCGGCAGCAACTATTACGACGGCTGGGGCGCCCATTGCTATGTTCAGGGCAAGCCAGCCGCCAAAAATGACACGAGTTTCCGCGACTGGACCTGCGCCGAGGGCCTGACCTGTCAAGCCGCCGGCAAGATCTCGCGCATCGGCATGTGCTTCGTCAAAATCCGGTAGCGATACGCCAGGTCACTTGACGCACGACTATTTGGCGTAATGCGTCAAGCGCTTGCCGGGCAACAGATCATAGGCCGATTTCCAGCCCGGCAGTTGCGCCATCCGCCCGAGCCACGCGTTGATCGCGGGATGGCTCACCGTCCAATCATACCCAGTCTCGTCTGCGGGATAATGCAGATAGGCCATCATCGATATGTCGGCCACCGTCGGCCTTTCGCCGATGGCGAATGCATTCTTCTGCATGTGCTGTTCGAGAATCGACAGGAAATCGTCGAGGCGCCTGCGGAAATGTTTCAGCACGTGCTCGTCCGGCGACGGCGTGAAGGTGCGGAAATAGCGGTAGGTCGCCATGTAGCCGGTGAGCTTGTGGTTGTCCCAGAACAGCCAGCGCAGCAATTCGAACTGTTCCTGCTCGGTCTCGCCGTCGAACCGGCCGAATTGCTTTGCCAGCTTGAGCAGGATCGGCGCTGTCTGGGTGAGACGCTCGCCGTCGACCTCGAGCACGGGAATTTCGCCCATCGGATTGACGTCGCGCCGCCATTCCGGCGTGCGCGTGATGCCGCCGCCGAAATCGGTCCATATCGGCTCGAATTTCTGCCCACATAGAGTGAGCATCAGCGCGAGCTTGTAGCTGTTTCCCGACTCCGGGAAGTAATGCAGTCGATATCTGGGCATGGCTTTTTGACCTACGCCACTGCGCCGGTCGAGCGCAGAGCTTTGATTGCTGCCTCATCATAGCCGGCGTTACGTAAAATTTCATCGCTGTGTTCGCCGATGGCTGGCGGCTTGCGCGGCTGAACCTTGCGGCTGCCGTCGACCCAGATCGGGCTAGAGATCGTCAGCATGGTGTCGTTCTCGAACGGCACCAGCACCTCGTTTTCGATCATCTGCTTGTCGTTCGGAATATCGTCGAGAATGCCGACGACGCCGAATACGAGACCATTGCCGTCGAGAATCTTGCGCCATTCGGCAAGGTCCTTGGTCGCAAAGGTTTCGTCGAAAATCTTGATCAATTCGACCGACCGCGCATGACGGTCTTTCTTGGTCTCGAAACGGGGATCGGTGATGAGATCCTCGCGGCCAAGGCAGCGTGCCAGCGTCGGCCATTGCCGGTCCTCGTTGAGCAGAGAGAGGATCAGCCAGCGTCCGTCCTTGCACTGGTAGTGGTTGGTCACCGCGTTCAACGCGCGCTCGCGCGGGCGGCGTTCGCCGAATTTCGCACCGATCAGTTTTGCTTGCGCCAGCACCGAAGCGGCCCAGACACCGTTGGCCATCAGGTTGGAGCTGACATGCGATCCCTTGCCGGTGCGCTCGCGCTTGTAGAGCGCGGTGACGATCGCGCCGTAGAATGCCATCGCGCAGGGGTGATCGCCCATGCCGGCGATCGAGCGTGCCGGCGTCGTATGTTCGTCCGCCCGCACCAGGTCCATCAGGCCGGAGCGCGCCCAGTAGGCGTTGGAGTCGAAGCCGGGCTTGTTGGCTTCCTCGCCCTTCTCGCCGTAGCCAGTGAACGAAGCGTAGATCAGGCGCTCGTTGTGGGGCGCCAGATGCTCATGGGTGATGCCGAGCCGCTGGCGCACCTGCGGCGGATAGTTGGTGATGAAGACGTCAGCCTGGGCGGCGAGGCGATGCAGCACCGCCTGTCCCTCGGGCTTGGAGAGATCGAGCGCAAGGCTCCGCTTGTTGCGCGCCTCCAGCATCCACGCAAAATTGTGCTCGCTATGCGGGTAACCCGGCAAATTCGGCAGGTTGCGATAGGGATCGCCGGCGCCGGGCGGCTCGATCTTGATCACGTCGGCGCCGAAATCCGATAGCACGGTGGCGGCCGCGGGCGCGGCGATGAAGCTCGCGCAATCCAGAACCTTGAGGCCGTCGAAGATACCCTTTTCCATAGTGCCGCCGCTCCGTGTGGCTTGTTGATTTTTTCGTGGGTCGGAATTACCGCCAGCGAATGCTGAAATTCGGATGCCATTTGGCCCATGTGGGGTGGGCCATGCAACTACTCGCCGCCGGACATCAGTGCTGCATTTCCGCCGGCAGCCGCCGTATTGATGGTCACCGTCTGCTCGGTTGCAAAACGCGCCAGATAGTGCGGCCCGCCGGCCTTGGGTCCGGTGCCGGATAGCCCGTGGCCGCCGAACGGCTGCACGCCGACGACGGCTCCGATCATGTTGCGGTTGACATAGATGTTGCCGACCTGCAGGCGCTCGATCGTGTCTTCCACCGTATCGTCGATCCGGGAATGGATGCCGAGCGTCAGTCCGTAGCCGGAGCGCTCGACCGATTGCAGCACCTCGTCGAGCCGGTCGGCGCGATAGCGCACCACGTGCAGCACCGGGCCGAACACTTCTTCCGTGAGCTCTCCGGCATCGGGCAGTTCAAAAATATGCGGCGCGACGTAATTGCCTTGTGGCGCGTGACCCGCAAAGTGCACCCGGGCTTCCTTCTTCATCCTTTCGATATGCGCGTCCAGCCGTTGCTTGGCCTCGGCATCGATCACCGGTCCGATATGCGTGGCCGGATCGCAGGGGTCGCCGATGACGAGCTCGCGCGCCGCGCCCGCAATCATCTCGATCACGCGGTCGGCGACGTCGTCCTGCAGGAACAACAGCCGCAGTGCCGAGCAGCGCTGGCCGGCGGAGCGGAAGGCCGAGGTCACGACGTCGTCGGCGACCTGTTCGGGCAGCGCGGTGGCATCGACAATCATCGCATTGATGCCGCCGGTCTCGGCGATCAGCGGCACAATCGGTCCATCTTTGGCAGCGAGCGCGCGGTTGATCGTGCGCGCCACTTCTGTCGAGCCGGTGAAGACGACACCGGCGATCTCCGGATGCGCCACCAACGCGCCGCCGATCCGGCCGTCGCCGGCGATCAGATACAGCGCTGATGCCGGCACGCCGGCTTCGTGCAGCAGCCTGATGGCTTCAGCCGCAATCAGCGGCGTCTGCTCGGCCGGCTTCGCAACGACCGCGTTGCCCGCCATCAATGCCGCCGTGACCTGCCCGAGGAAGATCGCGAGCGGAAAATTCCACGGCGAGATCGCGACGAAGACGCCGCGGCCGCGCAGGCGAAGTACATTGCTCTCGCCGGTCGGCCCCGGCAGCGGCCTGCCTTCGCCAAACAGCTCGCGTCCCTGCGCCGCATAGTAGCGGCAGAAGTCCGCGGCTTCGCGGACTTCTGATACCGAATCGTCCAGCGTCTTGCGGCCCTCTCGTTGCAGCAGTGCGATGAAATGCGCCGCGCGGGCTTCCAGCAGGTCAGCGGCCTTTTTCAGCACGGCTGCGCGTGTCTTGGCCGGCGTTCTGCTCCAATTCGTGAAGCCGGCGCGTGCGGCCGATACTGCCGCATTCGTCTCCATCTCCGTCGCATCCGCAATGCTTCCGGATGCGGGCAGTCGTTCCGCCGCGATGGCCGAGACGAGTTTGCTCAACGCCGCACGTTCACCGAATTCGATTCCGCGGGAGTTTTTTCGCTGCGGCCCATAGAGATCGCGCGGCAGCGGGATATTCGGATGTCTGGCATGGTCGGCGTTGCCGACGATATCAGCGGGGCGCCGCAGCAATTGCGAGACCGGCACCGCCTCGTCGGCGGCGAGCGCGACAAAGGATGAATTGGCGCCGTTCTCCAGCAATCGCCGCACCAGATAGGCGAGGAGGTCGCGGTGGCTGCCGACCGGCGCGTAGGTGCGATGAGCAATATCGGGACGGTCTTCGCCTAGCTTTGCATAGAGCGCCTCGCCCATGCCGTGCAGTCGCTGGAATTCGAATCCGCTCTGCTCCGTTGCCAGTTCGAGGATGGTTGCGACCGTGAGCGCGTTGTGGGTCGCGAACTGCGGAAATATCCGTGGCCGCAGCGCCAGCAATTGTTTTGCGCAGGCAACGTAGTTCAGGTCCGTCATCGCCTTGCGGGTGAATACGGGATAGCCGTCGAGCCCGCGCTCCTGCGCGCGCTTGATCTCGGTGTCCCAATAGGCGCCCTTGACCAGCCGCACCATCATGTTGCGGTCGAGGCTGCGTGCGAGGCGATCGACGTAATCGATCACGTCACTGGCCCGTTTCTGATAGGCCTGGATCGCGAGGCCAAATCCGTCCCAGCCCGCAAGTGAGGGATCAGCGAAGGCTGCCGCGATCACGTCGAGTGACAATTCCAGCCGGTCCGCTTCCTCGGCATCAACCGTGAAATTGAGATCATAGGCTTTGGCTTGCCTGGCGAGGTCGATCAGCCGCGGGACCAGTTCGTCCATCACCCGCGCTTGGCTCACCGCCTCGAAGCGGGGATGTAGTGCCGAGAGCTTGACCGAGATGCCGGGCCGGTCGGGCAGGGGACGGTCATCGGCGGTGCGGCCGATCGCCTCGATGGCGCTGGCATAGGAAGTGAAATAGCGCGCGGCGTCGTCGGCGGTGCGGGCGCCTTCGCCGAGCATGTCGAAGGAGTAGCGTTGCTGGCGCGCCGAATGCGGTTGCGCCCGCGACAGCGCCGCCTCGATGGTCTCGCCGAGCACGAAATGATTGCCCATCAGCCGCATCGCCTGCCGCGTTGCCGCCCGCACCGCGGGTGCACCCAGCCGCTTGGTCAGCCGTCCGATGGTGCCCTGCGGGGTCTCGCCGGGCTGGATCACGCGGGCCGACATGCCGAGCGCCCACGCCGAGGCGTTGACCAGGAAGGCGCTCGACCTGGTTTCATGATGGACGAAATCGCCCTGGCCGAGCTTGTCCTCGATGAACTGGTCGGCGGTGCGAGCGTCCGGGACCCGCAACAGTGCTTCCGCAAGCACCATCAGCGCCAGCCCTTCCTTGGTCGACAGCGCGAACTCGCGCAGCATGTCCTCGACCCCGCCCAGCGGATCGTCATTGGCCCTGATGGCCTTGATCAGCGCAGTCGCTGCGCGATCGATGCGCCGCTCCTGCGCCGCGTCCAGCCGCGAGGCCTGGAGCAGGCGGGTGGCCATCGCGCGGTCATCGGGCGCGTAGGGCGCGCTGAAGGGTGGAAGCGGCGAGCGAGGAATCAGCATGGGATTTCTAGCATGGGATTTCTCTTGGCTTCGGCCAGTCTAACGGGGCCGGGATGGGCGGAACAGGCCCGCAAGTCCCGTCAATTGCGCCAGCGATGGCGGCGCCGGCGGAACCAACTGGCGCATGGAAAACACAGCGGCCGGAATTTCCGCGGCCTGATCCACAGATCGCGGGCTTGCTGGTTGGCAGCGTGCAGGAGCCGCGCTAATCGTCAGGCACGCCGTCGCTTGGGAACAGCAGGGATCATGAGAGGCGCCGCTCTGCCGATACAGGGAAGCCGAACGCGGACCAGCTTCGCGGCCGTGCTTGGCGTGCTTCTGGCTGCACTGTTCGGCGCGCTGCCGGCGAGAGCGATCGAGATGAGTGCCGAGGTCGCCAATCTCTACAGCTCGGTTTCGATCTATCCGCCTTCAGCCAAATCCATGACGGTGTGCTACGGCTTCGTCTGCCGGCGTCGCGAGATCCTCGATTTCACGGCCGGCGACCGCAGCGCGTTGACACAGATCATGCAAGCGGGCCGCGCCTCGGCCGCGGCCGAACGTGCCGCGGTGCAGAAGGCGGTGGTGTGGTTCGACCGCCGCATGGGGCCGATCATCGGCACTAGCAAGCGCGTTGCGAAAGCTGACTTCCGCCACTTCGACGACAAGCACAATTACGATTGCTGGGACACGACGCGCAACACCACCAGCCTTTTACTGGTGCTGCAGGAGTGGGGCCTGTTGAAGCATCACGCGATCGGCGATCCGCGCTATCGCGGCAATACGCTGGTATTGCAGACGCCGCACAACACTGCGGTGTTGGTCGATCGCGCCACCAAGGTCGAATGGGTCGTCGATCTCTGGCCGCGCGGCTACCTGCAGCCACCCGACGTGATGACGGTTCAGAAGTGGGTCACGGAAGATTGAGCGGCCGGTTTTTCGCGCAACGATCTAGCCATCGTGCGTGCAGAAGCGGTGCCCGCTCCGCCGAACGCTCACAGTTTTCGAGAAGTTTCTTAAGCCCTACTCCCGGATTTAACTCCGAGAGTGCACCGTTGCCGATTGCGTGGTCGCGCTAAACCTTGAGGTTCTCGGCCGAAGTCTTGCCGCGGTTGGCGATCTCTTCGTACTCGACGGTCTGCCCTTCATTGAGCGTCGAAAGCCCAGCTTTCTCAACTGCCGAAATATGAACGAACACGTCCTTGCCGCCGCTTGAGGGCTGGATGAATCCGTAACCCTTGGTCGGATTGAACCACTTCACCGTACCTTTAGCCATTCACGTCGTCTCCGCGGAATCAAAAAAATAAACGAGCCGCCGGTCCCCGCACTAACCGGCATGCCCGTACCATCAGGATACGCGGGTTGGGGCAGGCTGGGTAGCGTAAACGGATCGGCCGTTTCGGCCAAAATGCCCCGATTCCCAGCCGATTCCCGCCGTTTTGCCGGTTTTGCGCCCATTTGACCCGGCCGGGCGGCCGGCAACTCCGATTTTTGGCGAGTGGATCGATCCGCTGGATTGACGCCATTCTTCCGCCTGGAGGGAGGCGGTGGCGAGCCTTCCGCATGGCGGCGCCGCGCTTGGGCATGGCTGCGCCGCGTTCGCCGACAATTTTCTGAACGATTATTCATGCGCCTCGAACCACCATTGCCGGCGCGATTTCACGCCGCGGCGCTTTGCTCTTCGTTAACCAGCGCCGGCAGCATCCGCGCATCTGTCACGCTGCGTACGATCATCGGCTCGTTGCGTCCGCGGATCTCGACTTCATGCTGCGGCAATGCATCGGCGGCGAGGCCTGCGGTCGCGCGAACTTCGTCGGAGATGACGACTTCGCATGCAAGGCTCTTGGTCATGTCCTGCAGGCGCGCCGCGACGTTGACGGCGTCGCCGAGCGCGGTGAACACCATGTGATCACGGTAGCCGATATCGCCGACGATCACTTCGCCGCCATTGATGCCGATGCCGAAGCGGATCGGTTCGCGCAAATCATGTTCGAGAAACTTGTTCAATTCGTCGATGTTGGCGGCGATCATCGCAGCCGCCAGCAATGCCTGGCGGCAGGCTTCCTGCCGGCTGGTCGATAGCCCGAACAGCGCCAGCATGCCGTCGCCGACGAACTGGTTCGGCATGCCGCCGCTCGCGAGCACCGCCTGCGATACCGCACCGAGGAATCGGTTGACGATGAAGACGGTGTCGAACGGCAGGCGCTTTTCCGCAAGCTTGGTCGAGCCGCGCATGTCCACGAACAGGCTGACAAGATAGCGCTCCTGACCGATCCGCGTCGGATTCGACTCGTGACCGTCGGCGGAGGTGTGCGGCAGGAAGAGTTGAAAGAATGAAAGATCGATCGGCGGCCGCAACTGACAGGCGAGGCGGATGGATGGATCCGACGTGCCGACCCGGCTAAGCACGAACGCCTCGCGCTGCGAAGGCTCTGGCAGCGCAGAGCAGTCGCCGATGATGCGGATGCGGCAGGTCGAGCAGCGGGCGCGGCCGCCGCAGACGCTGGCATGCGGCACGTTGTTGCGCAGGCTCGCCTCGAGTACGCTGAGGCCCTTGGGAACGCGCACCGTGCGCCCGTTGCCGTAGGACAGGCTGATCATGCCGCGGCGGCGCTCGTTGATGGCGCGCACGCCTCTCGCCACCAGCGCGATGCCGATCAGGCCGAAATAGCCGAACAGGAAATAGTCGGTGATGCGTTCGAGCGCTTGCGCCTCGGCCTGCGTGCCGAGCTGGCGCGGCGACTGGGTTTCCGCCCGCCATTCGGCGCTGTCATTGTCAATCACCATGCGCCCGCTCTGATAGAAGCCGAGCATTGAAAGCGTCGGAATAAGTACCGCTGCGGCGAGCAGGAAAGGCGCGGCGCGCTTGTAGAACGCCCGCATCCGCAGCCACAGATACAGTCCGATGCAGCCATGCACCCAGGCGATGGTCATCACCGCGAGCATCATCCAGATCCGCCACGGCGCCCAGATCCAATACAGGAACAGCACCTGCGGATAGAGTTTTTCATGCCCATAAAGCGTCTGGCCGAGCCGGACGCCGATGATGTGGGCGATGATCAGCATCGGCACGCTGAGGCCGAGCGCAAGCTGCAGCGGCTCGATCGCCTTCCAGCGGAATTGCCGGCGTTCATACAATGCCCAGATGCCGAGCCCGGTGTGCACCAGGCATGCCGCGTAGAACAGGATCGTGACCGGCAGGAACTGCCAGAACAACGTGTGGAGATAGACGCCGGTCGCCAGCGCCTCGAGCGAGATGTTGCCAAGCGCGTGGTTGAGGAAATGGCTGACCAGATAGGCGAACAGGGTCACGCCGGTGATAAGGCGGACCTGCCGCAGGCTGATGCCGCGTAGGAAGGTCGTGATCTGGTCTCGGGAGAGGGCGGCCATGCGATCCATAGGGTCAATATCGGGCGATACTAATGCGTAATTCGGGCGGTGAATACTCCGGCCGTCCCGGCCTTACCACTCTGTCATTCCGGGATGCGCTCCCCTTGGGCGCAGCCCCGGAATCCATTGGGCAGCATTACCCGGCGTCACGATGGATTCCGGGTTCTCGCCTCGCGAGCCCCGGAATGACGAGGCGGGCGTGCGGGACAGTTTTTGCTTAGGGCGCGTTGACACTCCGGGCGCAGTCGAAGAGAAAGCGCCGTGACCATAACCCCACCCAATAACAGCCAAGCCAAATCGGACAGTTCCGCCACGCCGCCGTGGCTTGCTGTGGCGCTGCTGATCGCCGCAATGACGGCGATGCGGCTGGTCTATGCCAGCGTGCTCGATCTGCGTACCGACGAGGCCTATTACTGGACCTGGTCGAAGGAGAGCGCGCTCGCTTTTCTCGATCACCCGCCCGGCATCGCCTGGCTGATCCGGTTCGGCACCGCGATCTTCGGCGACACCCATCTTGGCGTGCGTTTCGGCGGCATCGTCGCGATGCTGATCACGCAGCTCCTGCTCGCCGACATCGTCCGGCGCGTGACGCATGATGTTCGTGCGGTGATCTTCGCCATGCTGTTGCCGGAAGCGGCGCTGTATTACGGGCTGTTGATGGCGAAGGTCGCGCCCGACACCGCGATGATCCCGTTTGCGGTCGCGATGCTGTGGTCGCTGGTGCGGCTCAACCAGAGCGGCAACCCGCGCTGGTGGCTTGCCGCGGGGCTGTTCGCAGGTCTCGCGCTGCTGTCGAAATTCACCGCGATCATGCTGCTGCCAGCGGTTGCGGCATTCGCGCTGGTGCCGGACTGGCGCCGCCGCTGGCTGCTCAGCCCGTATCCCTGGGCAGCGGCATTGATCGCGGTGGTGATCTTCATGCCGGTCCTGATCTGGAATGCGCAGCACGATTGGGCCTCGTTCCGTTTCCAGTTCGTGCGCGCAGTGGCGACCCATCAATTGTCGCTCCGCACCGTCGGCGAATTCATCGGGCTTCAATTCGGTCTTGTCGGCTTCGTGCTGCTGCCGGTGGCGCTGTCCGGCGTCGCGCTGACGGCCTGGCGCGGCTACCGCACGCGCGAGCCGGTCGCGATCCTGCTGTCGACCGCCGTGCTGGTGCCGTTCCTCTATTTCCTCTGGAAGTCGCTGACGCTCCGCGTCGGCGACACCTGGCCGATGTTCCTGTGGCCCGCCGCCTTTGCCGCGACCGCCATCAATCTCGTCATGCTGCCGCGCGAAGGTTTTTCGGAATGGATGGTCCAATCGACGTTCCGGTGGGCGAGGGTGGCCGTCATCTCCGGCATCGCCTTTGTGGTCGGCGTGTTCTTCTATTACGTTGCGGCGCCCTGGAATTTTATCGGCAGGACCGATCCGGTCGGCGGCGAGGCCGGCTATGAGCAGGTCGCGGCCCGCGCGCGGGAGCAGTTGCGAGAGACCGGCGCGACCTGGATCGCGACGTCGGATTACCGCACCTATGCAATGCTGCGCTGGCATTTCAAAGGGCAGGTGCCGGTCATCCAAATCAACGAGCGCGGACGGTTTCAAGGTTTTCGCGATCCCGGCATGAACCTGATCAAGGATCATCCCGGCCTCTACGTCGCCCGCGAGCCGGACCATCGCCTGCCGTTGTGGGACCTCACCACCGCAGAACGCGAGCCGCTGGAGCGGGTCGAGCGCGTCTGGCGCGGGACGGTGATGGATACCTACGCGCTGGAAAAATTGACGGGCTGGACACCGGAACTTTCCCCGCCACCAGATTCGCCGCTGTTCCGCTGGCGCGTGCTGGCCGAGCGCGAAGCGCATGACAATCGCCTTTCGTGAGGTCGTCATCCCCGCGAAGGCGGGGATCCAGTACGCCGCGGCTTATCGGTTCAATCACTGCTGTCTCTGGGATACTGGGTCGCCCGGTCAAGCCGGGCGATGACAAGTGAGTGTGGGTCGGCGATCTCGCGACATGAACTGCCCGAGGTTTGCTCTCAACTTCCCGCCCTCTCATTCAGAGGGCGCAGGGAAGACCGGGTGCTGGCTGCACCCGCGGTCTCGTGTGCAGTTGCGCATAGCAAAAGCGCACACGAGCATACAGGTACAGCGGGAGCATCCCGGCCTTCCCTGCGCAATGGCTTTACGGCTTACTTCGTGCTCTCCCCGGAGAACGGCTCTTTTGCCTCCGTCGCCCGCAAGGCGCTTTCGCACCTTGAGGACTTAACGCCAGCACCGCGGCGCCCGAACCACACGACTTCGCCGTACGCCTCCAGCACGCAACGTCTATCGCGCATTCAGCGTCCATCGCATCCCACCGCACGTTCGTGACGTTCGCGAGCGCCCCTCAATGGGTGAGACGGGCGAAGTTATGCGGCTGATTTGCCCCTCGTGTTAAGCGGAATATTTTTGATTCCGGGGCTTGACGCGACTTCTGAAAATCAGAAGTGATTTGCCCGTCAGAGGCCGTCACAGACAAAGTCACAGAAATCATAGGGTGAGCAAAGCGCCCACCCTACAACTGCGACAGCCGCGGCTTGCTCACCCTCCCCTGGAGGGGTCCGAGACGAGCGAAGCTCGCTCGTGGGTCGCCGCGAAGCGGCGGGGTGACGGTCTCACCTCACGATCAGTGCCCGGGTGGAGAGATCACCCCACCCCGTTTCGCATTTCGCTACGCTCATGCGATGAGCAACCGACAACATCGGTGACAGTTCAAACCGGCGACATCGATGACACAATTCTCGTTTCGTTCAGGTCTGTTGTTGTTGGCTGTGGACCCTGTGGGCAACGCGCAGCGTTGTCCACAAGTCCACAGCCTTTGCGTTTGGGTTTGCGTAGCCGGTCGCCGCGATAGGCGATGGTGCCAAGGACCACCGGTCCATAGCAGACGCTCCAGCCATCCTCGGTTTCGGCAAGAGCAACCGGTTCGCCGACCAAGGCTTCGCTGATGTAGATCATGTTGCCGTCCAGCTTGATCTCCCCGTTGTGACGGACCCGACGCACTTCCTGGTCATCGTCGTAGTTCGGCTCGCGCAGGATGCCGTCGAAGCGGCGCGCGGAGATCTGGTAGCGGTCGGCCGGCGTCGCATTGTCGAGCGCCTGGTGCGGGCGCTCTTCGTTGTAAAAATGCTGGAACTTGCGCAAGCGCTTGAGCTGTTCCCGCATGCTGTCTGCCGGCGGGTCGGCGACCTCCTGCAACAGGGTGAGATGCATGCGCTCATGGCGGCCGTTCTGCTGCGGCTTGCCAGGCGCGATGCGTTCCGGCGTCACGCCCGCCTTGATCAGCTTCACAGACAGCCTTGATAGACCACCGGCGCCGCGCGAGGCAAAGGGCGAGCCATTGTCCGAGCGCATGTAGCGCGGCAGGCCGAACTCGCGGAACGCCGCATCGAGCACCGGCCAGACATGCTCGGTATCCGTGCGCGGCAGGGCCTGGCAGCGCAGCAGATAGCGGCTGTGGGCATCGGTGATCGTCAGCGGTTCGCACCGCTTGCCGTCCCCGGTCAAAAACCAGCCCTTGAAGTCGATGCACCAGACGTCGTTGGCGGCCTCGCAATGGGCAAAGGGGGCGCTCGATGGCGGGCTGCGCCGGCGCAGCTTGCGCTTGACCGTCAGCCCTTCGCGGTCGAACAGCGCACCGATCGTGCTCGCCGCCGGCCACTCGGTCGCAGGTGCGCGGCGCTCCAGATAGGCCCGTACCTTCAACGGACCCCAGGTCGGATGCGCCCGCCGCACCGCAAGGCAGCGTTCGGCAATGTCCTCCGCAATCGCTTGCGGATGATGCAGCGGAGCTCGCGAGTGCTCCTGCAGACCTTCCAAACCTGCCTCCCGGTACCGGGCAAGCCATTTGTAGCCGTTCTGCCGGCTCACCCCGAACCGTCGGCAGATGGCCGCAAACGAATCTTCTCCCTTCTCCGCCGCAAATACAAAACGCATCCGTTCTTCCACCGCACAGGTCTCCTTCCACCCCATCAGCAAGGTCCTCCCTTGCTGACCAGTTGACCTGTCATCGATGTCGTCGGTCTACTCTGTCACCGATGTAGCCGGTTAGGACCGCGAACCGACCCTCCCCCTCCAGGGGAGGGTGAGCAAGTGCCGCAGGGAGGCAAAACGCAAGCGTGCCCACATCACGAAGCGTGCTCGACGACAGATGGTGGGCACGGCGCTATCGCGCCTTCGCCCCTACGGACCACGCAACCCTGTGGCTACGGGCCCTGCTTTCGCAGGGACGACCATGAAGGTGGGCCAACAGGCGACCCACCGGCAAGGAAATGATTTGAGCGGATGTAAACTAGCTCACACACCGCAAAGCGTCACTGCAGTATTCTTTGATGCGATATCGCGTCGGTTCCGCAGCCGCTTTGAAGCAGCGCGCTGTTCTCAACATAGTCGTTCGAGAACTCAGTGAGACCCAAACGCTTCGCTTTTGCATAACAAGCTTGCCCCGCTGCGAACCACTTCGCGCGGACGATACTGAAGGAATTGTTAGATTGCATTGCCGCGCATAATAGCATGCGCAAGTAGGTCGCTATGGACCGAACTGCTGGCAAGGAAAGCAGTTACTACGCCACACAAAGTGGCGGTATCCTCATTATTGCTATGCTTTGCACCGCGTGCATCGTCCTCTTCGCGAGCAAAGCCAGTGCCCGATGTACGGCGCGAGACGTCCTGCAAAACCGCTTGACGCTCAAGCCAACTCCCTCAGCTAAAACTCCGCCAGTTCTAGTCAAATCCGCCTTCGCCGTTCCTGTGTGGAAAACGATCACAATAGGGACGTTTGCAAATTCGTTTGCCCTCCTTAACGCATTGGATGCAGCAGGCTGTGGCATCGGAGGCTTGGCTGGGGAAATTCTCGCTCGACCGGCCTTTACCGTCGGCACTACGAAAACAAACGTGGAGCTTTTTGCGGTGTCGGCGGCCGAACTCGGCTTTCAGACCGATACTGCACCGCTGGCAGACATTTATGCGCGCGCTCGGCAATTAGGTTTCGGACTTGCGGCGGCAGAGGTCGCTCCGCAACTAAGGCTCCAATATTTTGACCAGCCGATGGGGGAGTTTGTCATCGGAATGGAGCCGATCAAAACGTGGACGGGCGAACCTGTCATTCTAACCGTGGCTAATGGCGGAGCGGGATTAATCCTCATCGGCCGAGATGGTAGCGCCGACGCAGAAATACCTGTGGCGTCCCGCTTTCTGTTCGTGCGGTCCAATGAAGCTGCGTTGGCGAAGGCGGTCCATAGGAGCCAATGAGGCCGCAGCGTTCGCCACCACTCAGTTCCTGAAACCGAACGCGTCGGGCGAATAGTTTCTAACTCGAGGCGTCAAATACAAAAATGTGCGACCGAGCGCCAGCCGACATGGGAAAAGGATAGCGATCATGGAATCATTTCTGCGTAAGCCACTCAGAGCGGCTCATCATTGCAGCTTAGCGCTTTTGGGTCTGACGTGTTTGCTTAGCACGGCCGACGCTCGTCCGTTGTTGGTATCGGAGGAATTTCCCGGTCCTTGGCTAGAGGTTACGCAAGAGATCCGGGATGTTCTCGCACTAAACAAAGTCTCTGCCTGCAGTCAGGCCGCGGGACGCGAATCGTCGCGAAATCCCGGCGAGTATCTCTTGTACTGCACATCGGACGAGAAGCTTTGGACAAGCTGGCGCGTGCAATCCGCGGCGCGCACGGTTCGAGGTCCGGGCAGGCTCTTCCCAGGTATCACGCTGCCGGACGGATACTAGGCCTAATCAGGCGGTCGCTGTGTCGAGCGCGGCTTGCACCTGCTCAGCATTGAGATTCGAAGTCCGCTCCGGCCTTTCAGTGAACTGGCCGCTAGCTACCGGACCGATGCAAAACGGATCCACGGACTCAGCTAGCCAGGTCGCCAATTGGGTGGCAGGCTGGACCGCAAGTCCAATACCTGCGCGGCAGAACGCGCGCACTCGCAATTATACCAGTCGGACGACATTCGCACGTTGAAATGGTTGGCGCCGCGTGCTACCCTGCGGTTGTATTAAGCGTTACTCTGGGAGGGGCCCATGCGGTGTCTCCGGGTTTTGCTGGTCATATTTTGGTTTTTTGATCCTTTGCAGCCAGCGGCGGCTCAGCTTTCTTGTAGCGACGTCACCCCAATTGTTGGCTCTATAGGTTATCAACGGCGGCTGAATGCCGACAGATGCGAGGGTTTCTATCAGCAGCAAGTTTCTGGCAGTCTCGAATTCCTTTCATTGGTAAAGGGAACGATCAATTACGATCTTGCGTCGGATAGGACTCTCATTGTTTCGACACCAAGTCTGAGCCAGTTTGGCGGTTCTCAGGTCTTCCTGACAGCGAGAGCGCTCCGCCCTGGCACATATTACCGGATGGATGCGGCCGTAGCATCCGGGGGAACGTTCAGGTGGCCGATCAATGCCGTTCTGGCTCCCGCAAACCTGCCGTCAAATGCCATCGGCGTTGTTGCTTGGATCAATCGAGACCTCGGAAAATACTATGTGCCGGTTTCGGTCGTTCCCGAAAATGTCGCAACGCCCGCGAGCCGTCCGCCCGTGATGATTCTACGGTCCTCCCTTGACATCGAGCTCTTAAAATGGCGGAGCCGGCAAGAGAGCGGTCAGAAGAAAATAAGAGATTGGATCACGGTTGGTGGCCCGCAACCGACGATAATACGGGCCGGCCAACCAATCTCACTTGATCTTTCAGAACAACCGAGCGGTTCACTAGTCGTCGAAATCGCGGTGAAGTACGCAAATCAAGGTAGGCTGCAAACAGAACCATTTCGAATAATTGTGCCATGACCGGCCGCCAACACCTTTGGAGCAAATTGGAAGCCCTTCGTGCCGCCGAAAGTGCGGCGGCAGCCAAAAAACTGCTGCTGAACGCCCCCGTAGACGAGGAGCTGAAACGGATCGAGCAAGTCGAAAAGCTCTTAAAATTCATTCCGCAATCAAACAAGGTAACGATCTACGCAGCTTGCGCAGTGGGAGCGATATGTCTGATCGTTGCTTGTGTGCTCTGGACGACTCGATTGCCAACGAGCCATTTGCAATTGGATGTCACGAGTGAGAGCGTCACAATAAGACTAGCCAAGCAGACAAGCTGGAACGGCAATTGGGACCTTAGTGGTGGTTTGCTGCGTCTGGAGGACATGTCACGTATCGAAATTCCCCCCGAGTTGGCCGACGAGAATATGCTTGCCGGGAGATCCTGGTTTGAGGGAAGCAATGGCGATTTCGCGTTGAGGAGCCTTGAAATTCAGGCTCAAGGGGAATTTCTGGTGAAGAAGGCGGAGTTGCAGACCCTGAACATTAACTCCTGGAATTCCCCGTTGCTCGGGCAATTGCAAGTATACGGCACACCAAAGATTCAGGCCGGCCAATCACCCGAAAAGGGTGAAAAGCTTTCGGAAACTCGCTTCGATATACCTGGGACGATTACCTTCTTCCATAACGCCTCACAAGCTCCTGCGATTCTCCGTGTGACGCCACGAGGTTCACTAACCCTTGAAAACTTGGCGGTAGAAAAGATCTCTTTCGCGCGAGAGAAAGCCGCTTCCGAAACCTCGTTCCAATCGGGGATTATCAAGGGCAACCTAACCATGTTAAGCACCGGCGAAAAACCTCTTCCGCTAGAGGCGGGAAGCCGACTTCGACTGGAAGGTGTCAAGGGTGTAATCTCCGCACTTACTATTGGCGGCGACGGCGTTCGTCTCGTGTTCGAGGGCAGAGTCCGAAGCGCCACTATTGGACCGCCTGGATTTGAACGAGAGCTTAAACCGTCGCTGCTCGAGTATATGTACGATCAACAAAGGCTCGGCTTTTTCTGGGCCGTGGCCAGTTTCCTGTGGGGTCTTCTTTGGAGCGCGCGCACGCTAATCTTCAGGTGAAATTGTCGCTGCTGCTTGCGCTTATGCTTGTCGGACCAAGTGTCTCGGAAGCACTAGCACAGGCCACCGGAGGTGCGCTTGCGTCCGATTTGCGAAACAATGTTGTTCGTGTCATCGCGCGATGGCCCAATGGTGGGTCGAAAGACGGTTTCGGATTCTTGGTCGGCGACAGAGGTGGACAGCTTTACATTGTGACCGCCGACCACGTGGTTCGCGACAGCAATGGGCTTGCCGGGGCGCCGGGGATAACTTTCTACTTCGATCGAGGAAAGGAGTATCCAGGAGACGTTTTGGATACGCGCCTTATAAAATCCTCAGGTGATGTGGCGGTAATTCGACTCCCACCTCCACCCGGCCTTCCTCCTTGGCGGCGCGATGTCCTCGCCCGTACTGGTGCCGCTCGGCCTGACGACGTCTGGTTCGTGGGCCTTCAGGGCGATTGGTACGTTCCTGTAAGGCCCGGCGCGATCAGCAGTATCCAATCTGATAGGGAAATCCGTTTCGAAGGTCTTGCCATTCGACCCGGAACATCGGGGGGGCCCTTGATCGGCAACTCCGGCATTTTGGGTATGATAGTCGACGACGTTGACGCCGTTATTGGAATAGCGACGTCCATCGAAGCCATTGCGCGAGCATTTCGGGAATGGGGTTATCCATGGGGACTCACTTCTTACTCAGGCCCAACTCCGACACCAACTGCAACTGCAACTGCAACTCCGACACCAACTGCAACTCCTACACCAACTCCGACACCAACTTCGTCTTGGAATGCTCTGTATAGCACGCGCGACAACAGAGACATCTGGCAACAGGACATTAAGCTACCCGACGGGAGCATAGGCTTGCACAGAGTGGACATAGTTGAGTGTGCGAAACAATGCACCAGCAACCCGAGATGTGTGGCGTTTGCATACGATCGTTGGAATCGGAGTTGCTACCCGAAAAGTGCGTTCTCCGGCTCAATCTTGGATCCACGTTCGATGATTGCGGTGAAGAAACCCGGCGAAATTCCGAGGGTCTCACAAAAGGAAAGTCAGATCGATACCTTGCGCAACAAGCGAATGCATGGCGCGCCTAACAGAACCTTGAGAGTGGATAGTTTCGACGCCTGCAAGAAGACCTGCAATGAGGAACTCTTGTGCGTTGCCTTCAACTTTTTAAAGCGGACCAGTGGGATTAACTGTGAGATGTACAAGATCTCGGAGGGCTATGACGGCGATTCATCGGTGGATGCTGGATACAAGTATCAGGCCCCTTAGAGGTTGAATGTTCTGCCTCGGGTCACTTTCGGGCATCGACGCGCGCAGCAATATGGCCTGCTTTGCCCCTAAGTACGGACTCGCTAAGCTAACAAGCCATGTCCGATAGGTACCAAATCCGGAACGGTAATGCATGCCGGCATGGGCGGAAGCCCAGGGCCTGGAAAGCCGACGGGAAACCTTCACCTGACCGTCTTGTGGCGTTGGGAGAACGATAGTGATTTAGAGATGACTCAACGCAACTGACTCGCTAGGATTTCGCGGCGACAATCTCGCCCATACCAAAGCACCGGAGTAGCATTTTGGCGTCGTGAGGAGCAGTGCAAATGAGTTTCATCCGTTCGGACGAACATTCCCCGGCCCCTAGTCCAGACGATCCTCTGTACTACGCGCCGCGCGCGGTGCGCAGTGAAGCGGCCCATCGATCTAACGCGACACAGACGAGATCGGAACATTTGCCTCCCACTTCCTCTCGGTCTCGTTTTGATGAGATGCGCGAGGAAGCCTTCGCCAAATCCAACCGGCATCCGCTGGAGTTGCAGTTCGTTCAGGAACGCCGTCCACGACGCGCGCTGTTTGCCATTGCGGGTGGAGTTGCCGCAGCAATCGGTGTCGCTGTGGTCGTGGCGCTCATCTTTGTTAACGTAGTTCCAAAGTCAGAGCGCGATCCATCGGAGCTCGCTGTTTCCATTTCCACTCCCGCATTGGCCACACCGGCTCAAACGACACCCAAGGACTCCCAAGAGCTGCTGCACGGATTCATGCAGTTTCAACAATCACAAGAAAGCAATAGCCCGGAACGTATTGTTTCCGAACCCGCCTCCGCTGGAACGGCTAAGGCGCCCGAAAAATCCGAAGCTCTGCTTGAGAAATTCATCCAGTGGGAGCAAAGAAAATAGCGTCAAGGAAAAGACGCACGACCAAACCAATTCCGAAAATTGCGCCGCTCGATAGTTCGTAGGGCGGGCAAAGCGCAAGCGTGCCCACCATCACGAAGCGTACTCGACGATCGATGGTGGGCACGGCGCTATCGCGCCTTTGCCCACCCTACGAGCTCACGCCTCATCGTCCCGCTTGCTCAGCAAATCCTTCGCGAGATCACCGAGCGCCGGCCGCGGCAGTGCCGTGAACGGCAAGGGGCGCGTCACGTCGATGGCGGCGAGGCCGAGCCTTGCGGTGAGCAGGCCGTTGAGCACGCCTTCGCCGAGCCGTTGCGAGAGTTTTGCCGCGATGCCGTGGCCGAGCATCTGCTGCACCAGGCTGTCGCCGACGGCCATGCCGCCGGTGATGGCGAGATGGCCGATGATTTGGCGCAACAGGCTGATCATGCCGAGCGTGCCCGGACGGCCGCCATAGAGCCGCGCCAGTTGACGGATCAAGCGCATCGCGGCGACGAAAACGAACAGCACGTCGATCAGCGCGCGTGGGCTTACCGCGGTCACGACCGAGACGCGCTGCGCGGCCGTTGAAACCAGCCGGCGCGCCTCTTCATCGAGCGGCGCCATCAGTTCACGCTCGGCGAGCTTGATCATGTCGGCGCCATCGATGATGTCGTGGGCATGGCCTTTCAGCGTGGCGCGGGCGCGCGCGAGTTGGGGGTTTTGATGCGCGAGCTTGAGGAGTTCGTTGACGACGGCGCGGCTCTCGGCGCGGTCGTCGCTGCGCAGCACTTCAGCGGCGCGCTGGTGCAGCTTTTCGATCGCCGCCAGCCGCGCCAGCCCGAACGCTTCGCGCCCGATGACGACGGTCAGCGCCAGTCCGGCTGCCACCGCAAATGCCAGCGCGACATAGCCGAATGTCTGGCTGCGCGCGAACAGGTCCTCGATCAAATTGACGACGCCGAGCCCTGTGCCGAGCAGCACCAGCCCGCCGACCGCCGACCAGAACAGCGCGCCCCAGCGAAAGCCGCGGCGTAGCGGGACCCTCGGTGCATCGAGCGGAACGGGCAGCAGCGCGGGATCCGCCTCCGGCGTGATCTGCACCGTGCCGCGGGCAGGGCGGCCGGTCTCCTCCGGGTCTATCACGATGACGCCGGGGTCGCCGAGCTTGAACGTCGCCGGCCGCCGATGCGGCGTTTTCTCGCTCATTGCAGTCGGTCTCCAATCAGGAACTGAAGGGCGCGGTCGAGGCGGATGTGAGGCAGCGCGGGCTCGTCCTTGCCGGTGCGCTCCAGCAGCGGCGGCCGGAAGCGCAGGAAGCGGAAATCGGCGCTGTCGGACGGCAGGCTGGAAAGGCCGCGAAAGCCGCCCTTGAACAGCTCTTCGGGATCGGCGGGGAGATCACCCGGAAAAGTCGCCACTTCGGTCTCGCCATCGAAGGCTTCACCATTGGCGGTCTCGCCCGGCGCGGGCGTGCCGAGGATCGACGGCAGCTTCTCCCGGCCGCGCGCAACCATCGCCTCGCGTGTGGCGCGTACCGCGGCGAGCGCGACCACATCAATCGCAGCGCCGGCATATTCGGCACGGTCGGCCGCCTTGGCGGCGGCTCTCCGTAGCACGGCTTCGAGCCGGTCGTGGCTGGAATGGTGCAGGTGATCGGCCTTGGTGGCGGCAAACAGAATCCGGTCGATCCGCGGACGAAAAAGGCTGCTCAGGATGGTGCTGCGGCCGATCCGAAAACAATCGAGAATGCCGGCAAGCGCGGCTTCAAGGTCGTGCAGCGCCTCGGGCCCGGCATTGAAGGCCGCGAGCGCATCGACCAGCACGATCTGGCGGTCGAGCCGCGCAAAATGATCGCGGAAGAACGGACGCACCACGACGTCCTTATAGGCCTCATAGCGCCGCCGCATCATCGCCCACAGCGAACCGTCGGGCGCGGCGCCATCAATGGGCACGTCGAGCGGGGCGAAGGTCAGCGCCGGCGAGCCTGCGAGGTTGCCCGGCATCAGGAAACGCCCGGGCGGCAGCAGGCTCATGGCAAAACGTTCGTCGCGGCAGGCGCGCAGATAATCGGTGAACAGTTTTGCCGCGGCGAGCGTCGCCTGCTCGTTCTCGCGGCTCTCCGGATGAAGCGTCTTCAGATGCTCGTGCCAGGGCGCGGCGAGCGTTGCGCGCGGGCCTTCGCGCGACAGCGCAAGACTCTCGGCCGACCATTGCTCGAAACTCCTGTTGAGCAGCGGCAGGTCGAGCAGCCATTCGCCGGGGTAATCGACGATGTCGATGGTGAGCGTGCGGTCCGCGCCATTCTGCCGCTGGTAATCGATGACGAGGCGCAATTCAGAGATGTCAGTGGTCGAGTTCGGCCAACGCCGTTGCTCGATCAGGGTGCGGACATGGTTTTCATAATCGAAGCGCGGCACCGCGTCGTCCGGCTGCGGCTCGAGCCGGGCGGCCGCGATCCGGCCCGAGGCGTAGGGTTCGAACACCGGAAACCGGCCGCCGCGGGTCAGGCCGTGGATCAGCGCCGTGATGAACACGGTCTTGCCGGCGCGCGACAGGCCGGTGACGCCGAGCCGCACGGTGGGATTGAAAAAGCTGTCGCCGTAGTCCAGCAGCGCTCGCGCCGACAGGCGCGCTTCCTCGACGATATCTGAAAAACTGGGGGCCATGCGGGGCGGAAAGCTCGAGAGAGGCGTTGGTGTGCAATTACCGGAGAAGTGGCGATTGGCGGGCCGAAATCAAGCGCTTGTGATCGCCTGACGAGGGAATCCCCTCGGGATATCCGGCGGTTACCGGCTGCACGAAAATGCCACGGCGACGGGATACTGGCATCCTTCGCGAACCGCATGGCGACGGCATTGGAGCCGGCGGCGTGAACGGTTCGTTGACCTCGGAAGACCCATATATCCTAATCGCTCCCTCACCACTTTCTGCGGACCTGCATGACCATCTTCAGACTGAAACAAATCGCCTCGACATCCATCCATGCAGCGGCTGGCGCCATGCACTGGAATTACGACCGCGCCGAGCTGATCGCCGATGGCGTCGTGCATATCGTCGGCGTCTGTTTCGGGCTCATCGCCGCCACCGCCCTGATCGTGCTGACGGCGGTATATGCCGGTGCGTTCGAGATTACCGTGGTGTCCGTCTACGTCACAGGCCTGCTCGCGATGCTGACATTGTCGGCGGTCTATAATCTCTGGCCGGTGTCGCACGCCAAATGGGTGCTGCGCCGCTTCGATCATTCGGCGATCTATCTCTTGATCGCCGCGACCTATACCCCGTTCATCGTGGAGCTGAGGGACAGCTATCTCGCGATCGCGCTGCTGACCGGCGTGTGGTGCATCGCGATCGCCGGTGTGGTGTTGAAGCTGGCGCTGCCGGGGCGATACGATCGTTTGGCGGTCGGCCTTTATCTCGCCTTGGGCTGGAGCGGCGTCACGCTTTACGACGCCGTGGTGAAGGCGGTGCCGCCGCTGGCGCTGGGCTTTTTGGTGGCGGGCGGCGTGCTCTATAGCCTTGGGGTGATCTTCCATTCCTGGCAGCGGTTGCGCTTCCAGAACGCGATCTGGCACGGCTTCGTCTTGCTCGGCGCGGCCTGCCATTATACGGCTATTCTCGATATGATGATCCTGACGTAGGATCATCATAAACGGGAGAGCGGCCATGCAGGTGACGGGCAAAGTCGTGGTTGTCACCGGCGGCGGCAACGGCATCGGGAAGGCGATGTGCGAGGCCTTTCATCGTGCAGGCGCCGCCAAGGTCGTTGTCGCCGATATCGATCCCGATGGCGCGCGAGCTGTCGCCACTCCGATCGGTGGGGCGGCCTTCAAATGCGATGTCGGAAAAGAGAAGGACGTTCATCACGTCATCGAGGAGACCGAGCATCAATTCGGCCCGATTGCGCTGTTCTGCTCCAATGCCGGCATCGGCGGCGGTTTCGATCCCTTGTCGGTGAACGCCGGCGGAAACTCGGATGAGCCGTGGCAGCGAAGCTGGGCCGTTCATGTGATGGCCCATGTCTATGCGGCGCGCCATTTGATTCCGCGCATGAAAGCGCGCGGCGGCGGCTATTTCCTCAACACGATCTCGGCGGCGGGACTATTGTCGCAGGTCGGCAGCCCGGCCTATTCGACCACCAAGCATGCCGCCGTCGGCTTTGCCGAGAATCTCGCGATCTCGCACAAGGCCGACAACATCAAGGTTTCGATCCTGTGCCCGCAGGGCGTCGACACCAACATGCTGCGCTCGATTCCGAAGGGCCCGCAATCCGGCGACGGCGATCTCTCGCCGGAGCAGGTAGCGCAGGACGTGTTGAAAGGACTGGAAGAGGAAACCTTCGTGATCCTGCCGCACCCGCAGGTGCTCGGCTACATGCGCAAGAAGACCGAAAACTACGACCGCTGGATCGCGGGCATGGCGAAGATCCAGGCGAAGATGCGGGAAGCTTACGGGAAATGAGCTGAGGGGCACACGGACCTCTTCCCCGTCATTGCGAGCGAAGCGAAGCAATCCATGGCTCAACACGCGGAGGCATGGATTGCTTCGTCGCGTTGCTCCTCGCAATGACGGAGGAGAGAATTTCGCATTACTCCTCTGCTACTGGCACCTGTGCATCCGGCCGTCCTCCAGGCGGACCATTGTTCCGGGCTGGCAGATTATGCCGTTGCGCGCCGCGTAGTCCTGGCTCCATACGCCCGGCCCACCGTAATAGCCGTAGGGACTGCCGCCGCCTTGGTAGGCATAGGAATCGTTACCGCCGTAGTAGGCATAGGGGCCGCCGCTACCGTAATAGGCGGCAGTCGCTCCGGCTGCAGCAGCGCCGGCGCCCACGGCAGCCGCGCCGGCCGCGGCCCGCCGCGCCTGCCGCCGGGTAACGCCCGGCGCCGGGGTCAACGGATCAACTGTCTGTGCCTGCGCGCGCTCGATCGATAGCGAAGCGCCCCTTTGCTCGCTCCAATCAAACGAGAGCATGGTCGCGCATGTGAAGACGGAGACCGCGAGGGCAGCTTTTCTGAGGCTTGGTTGTTTCATGGCGTTCACTCCATGGTTGCCCCATGCCGAACCCTCGTGCGAACGTAGAACAACGTCAAGTAAACGTCGCGTGTGGAACTCGCGGGCGAATTGTCGAGCCTTATGAGGGGATGAGCTGGTATGCCAGGCTAGAGAGGCTCAGCGAGCGTTTGCTTCACCTCTCCCGCTTGCGGGGGAGGTCGCATCGCATCGAAAGATGCGATGCGGGTGGGGGCTCTCTCCACACGAACAGTTTGACTCGCGGAGACACCCCCACCCCGACCCTCCCCCGCAAGCGGGAGAGGGAGCCCAGCCTTGCCTCACCGCTTCTGCGCGTAGAGCAGGGGAACGGCGGAATCGACCATCACTTCGATCAGGCTGGGGCCGGCATGCGAGAGGCCGTAGCTGAGCGCGCCCGCGAGTTCGGATGATTTCGTCACTCGCACGGCGTGGCAGCCCATGCCTTCCGCGAGTTTCACGAAATCGATGCCGGGCAGCTCGAGCCCCGGCACATTGCGCACCTGCATGACCTGGCTGAACGAGCGCATCGCGCCGTAGCCGGCGTTGTTGATGACCACGACGGTGAGCGGCAACCTGCGCTGCGCCGCGGTCCACAACGCCTGGATCGAATACATCGCCGAGCCGTCGCCGATCAGGCAGACGGTACGGACGCCGGGGCGTCCGAGCGCGATGCCGACCGCGGCAGGCAGGCTGTAGCCGAGGCCGCCGCTCGCCATGGTGTAAAAACTGTCCTGGCCGCGCATCGGCATGAACTTTTGCATCGCCGGGCGGTGCGAGGGCGCTTCCTCCACCAGTGCTGCATTGTCGGGCATGGCTTGCGAGAGCTGATACAGCAGGAATTCCACCGGAAGCGGGTCGGCCGCCGCTGGCGCCGGCGGCAACACGCGGCCCGCCGGCATCGCGCGCGCAGTTTCGGGCAGCAGGTCGAGCAACATCGAAAGCGCCGGCTTCATGGTCGCGACGATGCTGGCGCCCGCCGGCGTGACCGCGGCGGCATCCGGATCGTCGGTGATCTGGACGATCGTGGTGGCGCCATCGAAGATCGGGGCATGGCCCTCGACATGGAAGGTGAACACCGGCGCGCCGATCACGACCACGAGGTCATGCTCGCGCAGCGCGTCCGATAGCTGTCCCGGCGAGGCGTGCAGGAAGCCGGCGAACTGCGGATGACGTTCCGGAAAGGAGCAGCGCGCCGAGAACGGGCTGACCCAGACGGCAGCCTTCGCCTTCTCCGCGACCTTCACCATGAGATCGACGGCTTCGGCGCGGTCGACGGCGGGGCCGACCACGAGGGCAGGGCGCTTGCTGGCTGCGAGCGCTGTGGCCAGCGCTCTCATCGCTTGCGGATCGGGCCCGAGCTCGCGGCTGACGTGGCGGGCCTCGACCGGTTGGGTCGGGCGTGTCCAGTCGTCGATCGGGATCGAAACGAAGGTCGGTCCGCAGGGCGGTTGCATCGCGACGTAATAGGCGCGCGCGATCGCGGCCGGCACATCTTCGGCGCGCGCCGGCTCGACGCTGTATTTGACGTAGGGGCGCGGAAATTCCGAGGCGCGCTCGGCATAGAGGAAAGCCTGCAGCGGCAGGATCGAGCGCGCCTGCTGGCCGGCGGTGATGACGAGCGGCGTCTGGTTGCGATGGGCGGTGTAGATATTGCCGAGCGCATTGCCGACGCCGGCGCCGGAATGCAGATTGACGAAGCCGGCATTGCGGGTCGCCTGCGCATAACCATCGGCCATGCCGACGACGGAGGCCTCCTGCAGGCCGAGCACGTAGTCGATGTCGTCTGGCCAGTCGCTGAGGAAGGGCAGTTCGGTGGAGCCGGGATTGCCGAACACGCGCTTGATGCCGAACGCGCGCAGCAGGCCGAAGGTGGCATCCTTGACGGTGACGGCAGCAGTGGCGGGTTTGGCTGGTTTACGGAACGACATCACGCGACTCCGAGAGCTAACTGCTTACTCCGTCATTCCGGGGCGATGCGAAGCATCGAACCCGGAATCTCGAGATTCCGGGTCTGGTGCTAGCGCACCAGCCCGGAATGACGGTGAATTATCACCACACAGCCGTGCCCTTCATCGTCGGCTGTCCCTCCGCGTTCGCGATCCACAGCTCCATGCCGGCGCTGGTTTCGTTGGCGTTGATGGAGAACTCGCCGCCTTCGAACAGCGGCTGCACGCCGCGATAGCTGAACTTCTTCGGCGCGCTGTCGCCGTGAAGTTTTGCCGCGAATTCGATGATCAGCCCAGCCTGCAAGGGGCCGTGGAAGATCAGGCCCGGATAGCCCTCGACCTTGGTGACGTAGTCGCGATCGTAATGAATGCGGTGGCCGTTGAAGGTCAGCGCCGAATAGCGAAACAGCAGCACGGGATCGCTGACATGGGTTTCGCGATGCCGTGCGACCGGTGGCGGAGGGGCTTTCGGCGGCGAAGCGGGGGCAGCGCTCCCCATGTCGCGATAGACGATGTCCTGCCGTTCGCGGATGGCAACTCCGCGCGGCGTCGTGATGGTGTGTTCGACGGAAACGAAGCACAGCACGCCCGTCGAGCCCGTCTTCATCGTCACGTCTGAAATGCGCGACGTGCGCGTCGATTCATCGCCGACGCGCAAGGGCTCGAGAAATTCGATTTCGCCGCCGGCCCACATCCGGCGCGGCAGCGGCACCGGCGGCAGGAAGCCGCCGCGGGTCGGATGGCCGTCGGGGCCGAGCTGCGACATCGGAAATACCGGCTGCGCCAGGCACCAATGCGTGGTCCACGGCGCGGCATCGCCGGGCTTCGGGTCGCCGATGTCCTGGAACAGGGTTGCGCGCAGGCCCTTCACGAGTTGTGCGGTGACGATGTCTGACGCTTCCGCGCTGCGGCCGATCCATTGGCGCAAATGATCGAGGTTGAGAGCGTCTGTCATGACTGGCGGCTCCTGATACGGGGAGCTTTGGGAAGCTCGACGTGGTCGCCGATGGCCGGCACCGCGCCATAGTGCCTGGGCTCGTCGACGAAGATCGCTGCGGGGGCGGCGTAACTCACCTTGCCGTTCGGCGTGTCGACCTCGATGCGGCGCAGATGCGGATGCACCGAGAGGTCGGCCATGGTGTTGACCTCGGCGAAGGCGATGTCGGCGGCGTCGAGGCGCTTCAGCAGATCGAGGCGCATCATCGTCGCAAAACTGTCGGCGACCACCTTGTCGGTGAGCTGGCGGTTACGCACGCGCTCGACCATGTTGGCAAAGCGCGGATCATCGGGCAGGTCGGGCTGATCCAGGACTTCCGCGCAGAGCTTCTTCCATTCGCGCTCGCTCTGGATCGAAATCAGAATGCCCTTGCCGTCCCTGGAATTGAACACGCCATAGGGCGCGATCGAGGGATGGGCCAGCGCCATCCGCTTCGGCGGATTGCCGGCTTCCGAATTGATCAGCGGCACCGCCATCCAGTCCGCCATCACGTCGAACATCGAGATCCGGATATCGGCGCCCCGGCCCGTGCGTCCCCGCGCGATCAGCGCCTCGAGGATCGCGGCATGCGCGGTGGCGCCGGTCGCGATATCGACGACGGAAATGCCGACGCGCGACGGGCCCTCGGGGCCGCCGGTGATCGAGGCAAGTCCGCTCTCGGCCTGGATCAGGAGATCGTAGGCCTTGCGGTCGGCATAGGGGCCCTCGTCGCCATAGCCGGAGATGGTGCAGCAGATCAGCGCCGGATAATCCTTCTTGAGGCGATCCAGCGAGAAGCCGAGCTTGTCCATCGATCCAGGCTTGAGGTTCTGCAGCAGCACGTCGGCGCTCGCGATCAGCTCCTCGAGTTGAGCGCGGCCTTCCTTGGTGGCGAGGTCGATCACTTGCGAATTCTTGCCGCGGTTGAGCCAGACGAAATAGCTGCTCTGTCCCTTGGCGGCGGCGTCATAGCCGCGGGCGAAATCGCCCTCGGGCCGTTCGACCTTGACGACATGCGCGCCGGCGTCCGCAAGCCGCGAGCTGCAGAACGGGGCTGCAACCGCCTGTTCGACGGAGACGACGATCAATCCTTCCAATGGCAGCATCTGACGTTCTCAGTAGGAGCGGGGCATGCCGAGCACGTGCTCGGCGACGTAGGACAGGATCAGATTGGTCGAGATCGGCGCGACTTGATAGAGCCGCGTTTCGCGGAACTTGCGCTCGACGTCGTATTCTTCCGCAAAGCCGAAGCCGCCATGGGTCTGCACGCAGGCGTTCGCTGCTTCCCACGACGCATCCGCCGCCAGCATCTTGGCCATGTTGGCCTCGGCGCCGCAGTCGAGCCCGGCCTCATATTTGCGGGTGGCTTCCTTCACCATCAGCTCGGCCGCGCGCATCGCGGCGTAGGCTTTTGCAATCGGAAACTGAATGCCCTGGTTCTGCCCAATCGGACGGCCGAATACGGCGCGCTCCTTGGCATAGGCGGTGGCTTTTGCAATGAACCATTTGGCGTCACCGATGCATTCGGCGGCGATCAAAATGCGCTCGGCGTTCATGCCGGAGAGGATGTAGCGAAAACCCTTGCCCTCGTCGCCGATCAGGTTTTCGGCCGGCACCCGCATATCCGTGAAGAACACTTCGGTCGTGGCGTGGTTCATCATGGTGCGGATCGGGCGGATCTCCAGCCCCTTGCCCTTGACCTCGCGCATGTCGACGATGAACACCGAAAGACCATCGGTGCGCTTCTTCGCCTGCTCCTTCGGCGTGGTGCGCGCGAGCAGGATCATCAGGTCGGAATGTTCGGCGCGGCTGGTCCAGATCTTCTGGCCGTTGACGATGTAGTGGTCGCCGTCACGCTTGGCGACGGTCTTCAGCGAGGAGGTGTCGGTGCCGCTGGTCGGCTCGGTGACGCCGAACGCCTGCAACCGCAATTTGCCGCTGGCGATCCCGGGCAGGTATTTCGCCTTCTGCGCGTCGTTGCCGTGCCGCAGCACGGTTCCCATCGTGTACATCTGGGCGTGGCAGCCGCCGCCGTTGCAGCCGGCGCGCTGGATCTCTTCCAGGATCGCGGCCGCGGCCGACAGTTTTAGCCCGGAGCCGCCATATTCCTCGGGGATCAGCACCGAGAGGTAGCCGGCCTCGGTCAGCGCATCGACGAACTCCTTCGGATACGCCATCTGACGGTCGAGCTTGCGCCAGTATTCTCCGGGGAACTGGGCGCAGAGCTTGGCGACGGCGTCGCGGATGTCGTGGAATTCGTCTTGTTGTTCTTGTGCGGTCATTGGGTTTTCTGGCGATGGATGCGGGTTGATGTCAATTGCTTAAGGGTGCGGATCGTTGTGAAACGACGGCTGGGCACCTATGCTGAATCGTTATAGCCTATGAACCTGCCTTCGAAGATTGGCAAGCAATGGATATCCGGCAGCTCAGGACCTTCAGTTGCGTGGCGGAGCTCGGCAGCCTCAGCAAGGCCTCCGATACGCTGCGGGTCGCCCAGCCGGCGCTGAGCCGCCAGATCAAGCTGCTCGAGCATGAATTGCGGGCCGAGCTGTTCACGCGGAACGGCCGCGGCATGGTGCTGACCGACGCCGGCCGGCTGCTGCTGGCGCGCACCGCCGGCATCGTCCGGCAGATCGACCAGGTGCGCGACGAGATCCAGTCCGCCGGCGGCCCGCCGTCGGGCCGCGTGGTGCTCGGGCTGGTGCCGACCGTGAGCTGCGTGATTTCGGCGCGGCTCGCGCGGCGCACCGTCGACAAATATCCGGGCATCTCGCTCTGCATCGTCGAAAGCTACAGCGGCCATCTGACGGAATGGCTGCACCGCGGCGAGATGGACCTGGCGCTGATCTACGGGCCGTCGAGCGACCTGCATCTTTCCGTGCGAAGCCTCGGCCGCGATCCCATCGTCGCCGTCGGGCCGCGCGGCAGCGGGTTGTCCGAGAAGAAGCTGGTCGATCTCGGCTGGCTGCTGAAGCAGCGCCTCGTGCTGCCCAGTCATTCGCACGGGCTCCGCGCGCTGATCGAGCAGGCGGCGGCGAAGAAGAAGCTGAAGCTCGAGGTCAAGCTTGAAGCGGACTCGTTCCGCGTGCTGACCAGCCTTGTCGAGGAAGGGCTGGGGTACACGCTGCTGCCGCCGTCCTCGGTGCGCCAGGAAGTAGCCGGCGGCCGGCTGGAAACCGCGGCGATAGCAAAACCGTCGCCGATGCGCGAACTGACGCTTGCCTCTCCCATCGATCATCCCGGCTCGACTGCGATTGCGCTAGTCACCGAATTGCTCCGCGACGAACTGATCGCCTGCCGCGAAGAGGGCCGCTGGGACATCAAGCTCGCCTGAGCCGATGCGAGGGCCTTAAGCACTGGCTTAGAACAAAACGGCCGGCTGCGGCATTCTCATCTGGCTACTTCTGTCATGCCGCAATTGTATAGGGCAGGCAGCCTGCTGGCACTAACCGGACATTCCCCGGACGGGATGCGCGAGCGGCCGACAGTCGGTCCGGACTGAAATGCGCAAAGGTGTACCAATCGGCCGTAAAACTACGGGACCGACTGCCAGCGAAGTTTTAAACGATAATTAGCTGGTCGCTGCTACCTTGAGCCCATGAAGGCAATCGTCGCCGCATCAGTTTGTTGCATTGTTTTCTCGTTGGCAGACCGCGTTCTCTTCGGTGGTCGGCTCGTCGAAGCTTTGCCTCTGTTTGTGAAAGCTGTCGCAAAGGGCTTTTTCGGCTGATACATCGCAACCACACACGTCAGTCCGTTGCCTCCACGATGTTGGACGACTGCGAGGCATAGTAGGCCGCCGCCTGCTCGGTCGCGAAGGCAGTCAATGGCAAGGGTTGGATCGGCGCACACCCGCGCCCCTTTGGCAGAAATCGCTATTGTGGCCGGTACCCCACCTTCGCTATCTTAGCGTGTCTTTCGCAGACTAAAGTCGGATCGGTTTTCGCATTGGAGACCGCCGTGACAAGTAGTTCTGATTTTCTGCAAAGTCTTCGAGCTGGAACTGGTGTGGCGCCACTGCGCGCAATCATCGCCGGAATCGCCGAGCTCATCGGCGCCTTACAAATCAACGCGCGGGATTTGTTCTTCTTCCGGGCCTTGTCTGGCGTGCTCTACACCTGGAGAGCCGCGTGACACCAGAGACGACAAATGAGACGGCGCGGGAGCCGGTCCTGATCGACCTCGCGTTGCAGGGCGGCGGTTCGCACGGCGCGTTCACCTGGGGCGTCCTCGACCGCCTGCTGGAGGAGCCGTGGCTGAAAATCGAGGGGATCTCCGGCACCTCGGCCGGTGCCATGAATGCCGCCGTGCTGGCTTGTGGATGGACAAATGGCGGCGCCACCAGCGCAAGGGAAGCGCTTGCCGCCTATTGGGAGCGCGTGTCGCGCGCGTCGGCGTTCAGTCCATTGCAACGCTCGCCGCTGGATCGTCTCATGGGCCGCTGGACCCTTGACACGTCACCCGCCTACATCGCGTTCGATCTGATGTCGCGAATGCTCTCTCCCTATGATCTGAACCCGCTCGGCCTCAATCCGCTACGCGCCATCCTTGCAGAAAGCATCGACTTCGATCGCCTGAAGCAAGCTCCCATGAAGCTGTTCGTTACCGCAACGAGTGTGCGCACCGGCCGCGGCCGGATCTTCCGCAATGGCGAAATCACCCCCGACGTGTTGCTCGCCTCGGCCTGCCTGCCAACGATGTTCCAGGCGATCGAGATCGATGGCGAGCTTTACTGGGATGGGGGCTATGTCGGCAATCCCACCATCACGCCGCTGGTTCGAGAGACCGACGGACAAGACACGATCCTGGTGCAAATTAATCCGCGCGAGCGGACCGACCAGCTGCGCTCCGCAGCCGAGATACTTAATCGCCTCAACGAAATTTCCTTCAATTCACCGCTCATGAAGGAGCTGCGCATGATTGCGCTGCTGCGCCAGGTTGCCGATGCCGGCAGTGGCGAAGGCGCGCGTTGGGCCCGGATGCGGACGCACAGCATCAAGAGCGATCGGCTCGCGGAGTATGGCGCCTCATCGAAGCTGAACGCAGAGAAGAGGTTCATCGCGCTGCTCAAGGAGGAGGGACGCCGCTGCGCCGACGAGTTCCTTTCACGGCATGGCGATGATCTTGGCCGGCGTTCCACCGCCGACCTGGATGTGCTGTTGGCGGAGTGCTGAGCCGATGACGCTGATCGGACTTGCCGGCATTCTTGGCGGGCTCGCTGTTTTGATCGCATTCGCGTTCCGCGGCTGGAGCGTGCTGCTGCTGGCGCCAATCGCCGCACTTGTTGCCGTCCTGTTTTCCCGCGAGCCCCTTCTTGCGCACTGGACCCTGACCTTCATGGGCAGCGCTGCTGAATTTCTCGCGCGCTTCTTCCCATTGTTTCTGCTTGGCGCGGTGTTTGGCAAGCTGATGGAAGACAGCGGCTCCGTTACATCAATTGCGACCTTCGTCACCCAGCGCCTGGGACCGCAGCGGGCGATGCTGGCCGTCGTGCTCGCCGGCGCGCTCGTCACCTATGGGGGCGTCAGCCTGTTCGTCGCTTTTTTCGTCCTGGCGCCCATGGCGCAAGAGCTGTTTCGCACCGCAAATATTCCGCGTCGACTGATGCCTGCGGCCATCGTGCTGGGCACCTCGACCTTCACCATGTCGGCGCTGCCCGGCACGCCGTCGATCCAGAATGCGATCCCGATGCCGTTCTTCGGCACGACGCCGTTTGCCGCACCAGGGCTCGGCATCCTGGCGTCGCTGATCATGCTTGGCTTCGGCCTGTGGTGGCTCGGTCGGGAGGAGAGGGCGGCAAAGAGGACCGGCGAAGGCTTTGGCGGCGGCGCACCGCTGTCGGCTGAGCGTCTTGCAAGCGACGAGAAACTGCGGGAGCGGGCCACCACGGCGCGCGAGTTCGATCCGGCGGAAATCTTGCATGGCAAGCAAACCGACACACCACCGCCAATCACACTTGCCGCCTTGCCGCTTGTCGTGGTTGTCGCGGTCAATTTTGCGATGTCGCTGTTCATCCTCCCCGCACTCGACACGCGCTATTTGGCGGAGCCTCGGTTCGGCGGCGCCTCGCTAGCCGACCTGGGCGGCGTATGGGCTGTTATCACCGCCCTCGCTTGCGCCATCGTCACAGTGATCGCAGTTACGCACCGACGCGTGCCGGATCTGCGCGCAACCATCGACGCGGGCGCCAATGCCGCCGTGCTGCCGGTGATGAGCGTTGCGAGCCTGGTCGGATTCGGAGCGGTGGTGGCGGCGATGCCTGCGTTCTCAATGGTACGCGATGCGGTTCTCGGTATCGGCGGCGGCCCCTTGGTATCGCTGGCGGTGGCCACCAACCTGCTTGCCGCTCTGACCGGGTCGGCATCCGGCGGGCTGACGATCGCACTGGACGCGCTTGGCGCGACCTACCTGGAACGCGCGACTTCGATCGGGCTCGATCCAGGTCTCTTGCATCGCGTGGCCGTGATCGGATCGGGCACGCTCGATAGTTTGCCGCATAATGGCGCAGTGGTTACGCTGCTCGCGGTCTGCGGCTCGACACACCGCGAGAGCTATCGTGACATCGTCATTGTCGGAATCATTGGCGCCGTGATTGCGCTTGTTGCGGTGATCGCAGTCGGCTCAATGGTGGGATCGTTCTGAGCGGGCTTGAATGTGCCGGCGGCCAAAAATTGGAAGCGCCCGATGCGCAAATTTAGCAAATGAGACGTGCTGATCTTCGTCGTATGCCTCCTGAGAGGGAACCGCGCTCACTGGACCAGGAATGGCCTATATGATTCAACTCAAGCAACGGATTTTGCCGAGCAGTCCGCCCAGCGCCGCTGTTCCTGTCATCGCTTTGTTCGCAGGCAAGTGATTGAAATGACCGCTTATGGCAATTGCGACCCTCGCGGAGCCTCATAAGATGTCCGAGCAGCCGGTCCCGGGAGCTGGCTGGTAGATCAAGCGATTAATTCAGCAGACTCGAAATCTGACGCCCTGTCTCAGGTGGAGTTCCTGCCATGAACACGTTCCTTCGGACTCTGCTGGCGATTGTTGTAGCCGTTGCCTCGCTGGGCGCAATTTCCGAACGCCTGCGCCCGGAGGGGGTGACCGATGACGAAATCCGCATCGGCAATCTCATGCCCTATAGCGGGAGCCTAGAGATCTTCGGGGCGATAGGCAGGGCCGAAGCGGCCTATTTCGAGATGCTCAACCAGCGCGGTGGCATCAACGGACGCAAGGTGCGCTTCATCTCCTACGACGATAAATCCGATCCTGCTTCCGCCCTTAGCCTCACGCGCAATCTCGTCGAAGAGGACAAGGTGCTTTTGATGTTCGGCTCGTTCGGAACGCCGGGCAATTTTGCGGTCCGCAAATATCTCAACGAACGGCAAATTCCCCAACTGTTCGTTGCTTCCGGTGACGACCATCTGAGCGATCCTTCGCTGTTTCCATGGACCATGGGCTGGCAGCCCTCGTTCCGGGAGGAGGGACGCATCTATGCCAACTACATTCAGGCGTTCTATCCGGGCAAGCGGATCGTCGTTCTCTGGCAGAATGATCATTTCGGCCGGGAGGTTATCAAGGGTATGGAGGACGGCCTCGGTCCCGTCGCGCGGATGATCAGGGTCGGTATCGCCTATGATCTCAGGGATGAACATCTGGATACGCATGTATCGATCCTGAAGCGATCGGGCGCCGAAATTCTCGTGTTCGCAGGGGTGCCCGAAAACGCCGCGAAAGTCATCCGCCTGGCGGCGAGCCTCGATTGGCGTCCGGTGTTCATCATGAATCAGATGGCCTCCTCAATCGGGACCGGGCTGAAACCCGCAGGTCTCGAGAACGCGGTGGGCGTGACGACCGCTGCCTATCTGAAGGACGCCAACGACCCGGCCTGGAGGGACGAACAGTCTGGCGCCGACTGGCAGTCGTTCCTGGAAAACTATCGTCGCGCCGGCGGCCAGGACGAAAGCGCCGCCATGTTCGGCTATGCAGCCGCCGAGACTCTGGCGCAGGTGCTCAGGCAGTGCGGCGATGATCTGTCGCGTGAGAACGTCATGAAACAGGCCGCGGCGCTGAAGAATTATCAGAGCCCCGTTCTGCTGCCCGGCATCAAGATCAGCACCGGCCCCTGGAATTTCCGGCCGATCAAGCACATGCGGCTCGTTCAGTTCGACGGCCGCACCTGGCAGCCGATCGGTGACGTCCTCGAAACTGCGTTTGCCAGCACGGACAATTAGCAAGCGCTCACGATCCTCGGCGCCTCTCTCGAGTCAGAAATGGTTCAACTGGGTGCGCGCTCTACGGCGTGACGCAGCCAGACCATTCCACCTTCGAGCTTTTCGCAGTGTGTCAGCCGGAGCGCCTGCCCGGCACCAGGCCGGTCACCCTCTGGGCCGTGATAGTCGATAATGCCCTGTGTTCCGGCGACGCCGTCGACGGCGGGAAAAATCAATGTGCTGAATTCGTCGATCAGCTTGTGCTTGAGGAACGCGCCATTGATGCTGCCGCCGCCTTCAAGAAGCAGCTTCTTCACGCCGAAGATCGAGCCGATGCGCTCCATTGCGCCGGCCAGATCATCGCCCTTCGGGCCGGAAAATACATAGGACACGCCGTCCATGCGCAGTTCTGCAAGATGGCTGTCAGAGACCTGCTCGCCGAGAACGGCCACGGCGTGATCGCCGCCCACGTTATCTTTGCCGTAATGTACGCGCCCCAATGGATCGATACCGATAGCGAGCTTTCGGCCATTGCGATTGCCGAGATAGGCCTCGCGCGCAACCTTCGGCGCGTTGGCGATAGCCCGTTCGGAGCCTTTGGCCATTTCGCTCATGGTTTTGCGGCCAACGATCCATCCATCGGCCTCAAAGCTCTCGTGCACCTTTTCATAGTGTCCGCGCAGGACAGTGGACGAGATGCCCGCTGCGGCCGATGTAAAGCGGCTGGGATGAAGGCGGCCGTCGATGGACGTGCCCATGTGGCAGATAATGAAGGGTCGCATGAACAGGTACTCGCAAGGTTGTCTAATTGGGCGTTAGATGTGAGATATTCCTTCGAATATGTGTCGCCAAACCGGCTCTCCTAACTTGGTGAAAGACGCTCGATGCGCAGGCGGAACTTGCCTCGCACCAGCAGTGGCCGCGGACCGTCATCGAGACGGCCGAGCCGGACGCCAGCGGCCCTGAGCGAATTGCGCGAAGCCAGCCGGCACGATCCGGATCACCGCGACGGAATACGTAGCGCAGTTTCGTAGTTGGAACGCGAGGTGCCGCCAGCCGTTAACGCGCAAGCTCCCGGACGGTCCGTGTCCGCGGTGGCCGACAGAAGATCTGCCGGCTACCGGCGGCTGTTGCCAAGGAGGCCGTGATGAAAACCATCATGCCAAGGAAGCGCGACTTGCTTCTGTATGGAAGCGCCGTGGCCGCGGCACTGGCGGCTCCTGCCGTGCTCACGGGACGGGCTTTGGCGGAAGAGAAGGGCGTCGGCGAGAAGCTGAAGAAGATCGTAACAGGCAAGAAAGAGGAGGTCACGCCTCCCGAGGATCTTATGCGGGAGCACGGGGTGCTGGATCGGGTGCTTCTGCTGTACGAAGCCGGGATCCGGAAGTTCTCTTCAAACGAGGATTTCGATCCGGCCCTGATCACGCAATCGGCCGAGATCATCCGGGACTTCATCAATAACTATCATGAGAAGTCCGAGGAGGAGCATGTTTTCCCGCGCTTCAGGGAGGCGGGGAAGCTGGTCACCCTGGTCGATTCCTTGCTGCGGCAGCACGAGGCGGGTCGGGGCGTCACCCAGGCGATCATCAGGCTGGCGCCGTCCAGCCGCGCCAATGCCGACGACCGCAAACAGCTCATTGCATCGATACAGTCATTCATCACGATGTATCGTCCGCACGCCGCACGCGAGGACACCGATCTCTTCCCGAAGCTGAAAGACGTGGTCTCCTCGAACGCGTACGACGCGATGGCCGAGGCGTTCGAGAAGAAGGAGCACGCACTGTTCGGAGCGGACGGTTTCGAGAAGATGGCGGCCCGGGTTGCTCAACTGGAACAACAGATGGGCATCCACGATCTCAATCAGTTCACGCCGCGATGAGTTGGAAGGAAGCACGCGCCGATCTCACGATGCGGCTGGGCTCGGTGGTCCGTTGCCGCGCTCATCCGGAGCGGCAATCGGCCGAGCAATAGACATTCGTTGGCCTTTCCAACTTGTGTCTTCGCAACGCTGGGATGTATCATAACGTAGTTCACAATTTTGGTTGCGGAACTCGTATGAGCCTCAATTTCGTTCTTGTACCCGGTCCATTGGTTCGGGCGTCGAGCTGGGAGCCTACAGCACAAGAGTTGCGAAAATCAGGACACGATGTTCAGACGCCAGATGTGCTCGACAACCGGCCGCCGGCTTGGCGTGATTGGACGTCCCACCTGCTCCAGCGCATCACCTCGTGCCACGAACCGATATTGGTCGGTCACAGCTCTGCAAGTGTGCTGGTCGCAGATCTAGCATGCAGGCTACCCTGCCGTAGCGTTGTGATCGTTGACGGAGAGGTGCCGCCATCGCGAGGCGCTGCCTCGCCCGTCCGGCCTGCTCTGCGGGATTTTATAAGAAGCATCGCAGCCAGCGACGGAACGCTTCCGATCTGGTCACGATGGTTCGCGGGCGATATCAAGCGCACATCCCTCGTTGGCCTGGACCTCCTGGCGAGAGACCCGATCGCCTTCGCGGAGTTCGAGCGTGGACTACCAAAGCTGTCGGTCGATTGGTTCGACGACACGATCGAACTTGCCGACTGGGACCACGTTGCGGCCGGGTTCATTCAATGCTCGCCCATTTACGATCACGCAACGTTGGAAGCGCAGCGCCGCGGATGGCCGGTCATAAGACTGCAAGGCACGCATCTGCATCCGACGCTGGAGCCGGTCGAGACCATGCTTGCCATCGTGTCGATGTCGCGCCAACTCGCTAACGCCGCTTAGTGGCTCGTCGGAATGACCGTCACCGTCAGCCGCTACGTCTGTGGTGGAAATTGACGATCAAGCCAGCGCCGCCAATCGGCCTCGACGTGATTGGCCACGGCGCGGCCTGCGTCGCCATAGAAGTAGAGACGGACCGTCAGCAAGGTGGCCGCTCCCATCGGCATGGCGAAGAGATGCGCGAGGGCGGGTGCCGGGTGATCTAGCAGCAATTGCACCAGCGGCCATTGCGGAGGACCGACGGCTTCCACGATACCGCGCAGCTCCGGCGTCCCGGCCGGTGTCGCAAAGCGTGCACCGGCGCTTGCGTCGGCCAGGCCGAGCGGACCGACCAGGCGGCCCCAGGCGTCGTTGTCGTTCGACATCGCGGAAAGCGCCACGATTGTCGACGCCTGGCCGCGAAACTTCTCCAAATAGCGCCGCAGGTTCCGGAAGAAGGCGATCCAGCCATAGGTGTGTCCTTCGAACTGGCCATCCCAATCGTCACTATCTGCGAACCAGCTATGCACGACCCGGACCACACAGGTGCCGCCGTCCTTGGCTTCGACGGTCCACTCGGTGGCCACCGTGAGCGGTCCTCCCTCCGATTCGGCGACGAAACGTCGTGCAGGCTCCCAAGCGGTGATCTTGGCCTCGGAATCCATTCCCGGACCAAAGCTCGATTTGGTATTGCCGCCGACTTTCTCGTCCAACGTCGTCGGCACAAACCACGAGGAGATGCCGGGACCTGTCGCGATCGCCTGCCACACCTCTTCGGGCGTGCCGGGGACCTCAACCTCGGCTTCGACGCTGCGACGGCCAGACGGTTCCTTCTTCACGGGCATGGTCTGTCCTTTCAGTGAGACGTTTGAGGCAAGGGATGAGATACGATCACCAATCGATGATTACGGCCTCCCGAAGCGCTGGCATCGTGGTAGCGGCCGACGAGTTCGGTGATGGTTTGTGTCAGCTCGCGCGTGAACGCGGCGCGGGCGGCGGGGGAGGCGAAGCGTATTTCTGTATCGATCGACAGGGTCGCAAGCTGCTTGTCGGCTTTCCGCGCACGTTTCCAGAGATCGCCGACTTCGCGAACGATCCGGGCGCCGAGTGCGATCAGATAGCTGGCCGCGAGCTGATCCTTGCTGCGCTTCGGATCGGCTGCGACCGCGCCCAACGCCTCTGGCGAAACAACGAACGACTTGGCCGATAACACCAATAGCCGCTCGGTCAATCCGCCCCACTGCCGTTCGTCCGCGACTTCGACCAAGCGGCAGGCTTCGAGCGCGCGCAAATGATAGTTCACCTTCTGACGCGGCAGTCCCAGGCGCGTCGCCAGGATCGCCGCTGACGCGGGCTCTGCGAGTTCGGCCAGCAACGCGCTTCGGATAGGGTCAAGGGCCGCAACTGCGACCGCCGGATCGCTGATCACTTCGATATCGATCATGGCAGTAACGTACATTGACAAATTTTTTTGTCAATGGCCGCATCGCGGCAGTTGCGTTCGGTCGCAGTTCCTACCCGACGCGACCGTGCACTCTCATCCGAATGGAGTTATCGAACCGCGCAAGCGAGATGGCGATGCTCTTCCTTGCGCAAAAGGGAATCGAACGCCGTCGGCGGCGATGTCCGCGTTCGCGCGTCGCGCAGACACGGATAGGGCAGGGCCAAGCTCCGCTTGTGACCCGCGCCAGAAGTCATCCACTTAATCCAATGTTATTAATCGGTATGGGAGGTTGATGGAAATAGGAACCTACAACCTAACTGGCCCTGCAGCCTCTTGTGAACTATTTGGGACACTGGCGGCAGCCCAGCTGCGCACAGCGGCGGTTAAGAAACAGGGATGTATTTTGGAATACTTCGTAATCTTGTTTCACTTAGCAGCCATCATTATCGCTGCTGTCTTTCTGGTAACCGGCATCAAAAATCGGGCATTCAGCCCGTGGCTGGTGTTCTTCGTCGGGCTGATTGTACATGCGGGACCATCCCTTTTTCTGCTTGGCACGTATTCTGGCGGCATAGGCTATATCGTTGCATTCTTCGCTGCGCCCTTGGCAGGAGTTGGAGCTATTCTATGGATCATCGTTGCATCATGTATTGCACTCCTGATCCGGAGCCGGGACGATTAAGTGAGGTCGTCGAGAATAGATGCTGAATGTCTGCTGGCCCTAAGCCGACATTGCGGGTGAGCCAGACGATGTCAGCGTTCGATTCAGCGGTGGACATGGGCTGGTTAGCTCCGCGATCCGCGAGAGGCCGCGGCAAAACCTATGCAGCTACGCTGCGGGGCGGTCCGAACCAGGTCGTTAGCGCGTCAGCGAGCCCGAGCTCAGCTTGCTCTCCAACCCAGGCGACATATCCGTCGGGCCTGATCAACACGGCGGTGGGAGCAGCGACCACGCCGATTGCCGGCAACTCCCACGCGCCAGCATATTCAGCGCGGATGAGCTGGACCCGATCCGCCCACGGCGTGATGTCGAGGCGGCCGGGATGACCGAGGTCGAGCAGCACGGGGCGGGCGCCGTGCAGCAGCGTGAATACCCGCAGCGGGCCGTTGGCGGTGATCAGGTCGAGGTCGGGCATGCGGCGTCCGAGCAGCGGATGTCCCTCGCCGAGATCGTAGTGGACGTCCAGACCGGACATCATCGCGGCGAACCGTTTGCGGGGCTCGTCCATGCCGAGGAGTTCGGACATGGTGTCCTGCAACGCCTTCACGCGGTCGTCCGGGCGACGCATCAGCGCGACTTGCGCCATCGTGTTGCGCAGCACGCGGGCACCGACCGGGTGGCGCTCGGCGTGATAAGTATCCAGCAGGCTTTCCGGTGACGTCTGCTTGACCACCTGAGCCAGCTTCCATCCCAAATTCACGGCGTCCTGCACACCGATATTGAGGCCTTGTCCGCCTGCGGGGTAGTGCACGTGTGCGGCGTCGCCGGCCAGCAGCACGCGTCCCCGACGATAGGACGCCGCCTGGCGGGTCATGTCGGTGAATCTGGAGATCGAGGTCGGACTGTGGATGCCATAGTCGGTCCCGAAGACAGCGATGAGCGCTTCGCTGAGATCGCGCAAGGTGGGTTCGCCGGTGGATCCCAGGTGCTGCTCGGTAACCATGACCCGGACCGGCCCACCATCCTCCATCCTGCTCAGACCATGAAGGCCGCGGGCGTCGTGGCGGATGCCCCATTCCGGCTCCTTGGCAATCTCGACCTCGGCGATCAGGTGGCTGGTCGTCGGATCCCAGCCGGGGAAGTCGATGCCGGCTGCTTTGCGGATCAGGCTGCGTCCGCCGTCGCACCCGACGAGATATTTCGCGCGCAGCGACTGGACGTCGGACAGCGCGATCTCGACGCCAGTGTCGTCCTGCGCGAAATCCGTCACCTCACGTCCGCGATAGATCGGCACCGCCAGCTCGTCGACCCAGCCGGCGAGTATGCGCTCGATATGGTTCTGCCACAGCGCGAGCCCGTAATTGTGCCGGGTGGGGAAGTCGCTGATGTCCAATCGGATCAGGGCGAAGCCTGCGACCTGGGCCGCCTGTCCTTGCGAGAGAAACCGGTCGGCGATGCCGCGCTGATCGAGAACCTCGATGGTGCGTGCGTGCAGGCCGCCCGCGCGCGAGCCGACGAGCTCCTGGTCAGGGCGCCGCTCGACGATGGCGACGTCGATATCAGCCAACGCCAACTCGCCGGCCAACATCAGCCCTGTCGGGCCTCCGCCGACGATGACCACCGCATGCTCGGTCATCGCGACGCTCCGGTCGTTTCCGCGGCTGCGATCAACCCGGCCCTGCGCGATCGGCACGTCGACAGCAAATGCACTCATTTCGTGACCCCCGTAGGTTGTGGCTTCGGTCGGCGGTTCTACGGGATGACCGGGGTCTTGAAGCAAGCCCCTTGCGCGCTACATATTGAAGTGGGGAAGACGGGTGTTCTGCTTTCCGGATATTTCCGGAAGACACGGCCAGCAGTGCCTGATCCACGATCATCAGGTTCGAATGTGGACGCCGCCTTTGGGCGGCTTTTTCTTTTGCGGCCTGTAGTGATCAGACGGGGTTGCGCGCGCCGCTCACCCCGGAATGCGCACCGGCAACTGCTCGATGCCGCGCACAAAGCTCGAATAGACCCGCTTCGGCTCGCCGACCACCTCGATGCGGTCGAAACGCCTCAGCATTTCTTCCCATACGATCTTGAGCTGCAGCTCGGCAAGGCGCATGCCGACGCAGCGGTGGATGCCGAAACCGAACGACAGATGGGTGCGGGGGCGGGCGCGGTCGATGATGAATTCATCGGGCCGCTCGATGCCTTCCTCGTCGCGGTTGCCCGAGACGTACCACATCACGACGCGGTCGCCCTTTTTGATCTTCTTGCCGCCGATCTCGGTATCGACCAGAGCGGTGCGGCGCATATGGGCGAGCGGCGTCTGCCAGCGGATCACTTCCGGCACCATGGAATCGATCAGCGCCGGATTGTCGCGCAGCTTCTGATATTGGTCGGGGTGCTCGTTCAGCGCCAGCACCGAGCCGCTCATGGTGTTGCGGGTGGTGTCGTTGCCGCCAACGATCAAGAGGATGATGTTGCCCATCAGATTGTCGGGGTCCATGTGCCGCGTCGCGTCGCTGTGCGCCATCATCGACAGCAAATCGTTCTTCGGCGGCGCGTTGACGCGCTCGTTCCAGAGTTTTGAGAAATAGGCGTAGCATTCGTCCATCTCGCGGCGTCGCTGCTCGGGCGATTCCACCACGCCGCTCTTGGGCAGCGCGGTCGAGACGTCGGACCAGCGCGTCAGCTTGCGCCGCTCCTCCCAGGGGAAATCGAACAGCGTCGCCAGCATCTGCGTGGTCAGTTCGATCGAGACGCGCTCGACGAAGTTGAAGGTCTCGTTGCGCGGCAAATCGTCCAGCACCTTTTGCGAGCGCTCGCGGATCAGTTTTGCCAGCTCGTCCAGATGCGTCGGCGTGAACATCGGCGACACCGTCTTGCGCTGCGCCGAGTGCCTGGGCTGGTCCATCGCGATGAAGCTCGGATAGTCGTAGCCGGGCGGCACGTCGCGGATCGAGATGCCGCCGAGCGTGGAGTCGGAGGAGAAGATGCCGTGATTGGTGTCGACATGCATGATGTCGTTGTACTTGGTCACCGACCAATAGGGCTCGATCGGCGAATTCTCGCAGTAGTGAACCGGCTCTTCCTTGCGCAGCCGCTCGAACCACGGCCACAACGTGTCGTTCTGGAAAAGCTTTGGCGCACCGGGATGAAAGTCCTTCAGCGGCGTCGAATAGGCCTCCTCGCGCGCGGCGCGCAGCAGCTCTTTTTTGTCGGCTCTGATGGCAGTTTGAACGTTCATGGTTCGATCATCCCGGGTGAGCGTGAGCTGAGCGTGAGCGCAGCTAGGCGGCGATGCGGACCGGCAGGGTCTCGTAGCCCTTGACGAAACTCGAATATACCCGCTTCGGTTCGCCGATCACTTCAATATTATCGTACCGCTTGAGGATTTCTTCCCAGATAATCTTCAGTTGCAATTCCGCCAGCCTGATCCCGACGCAACGGTGGATACCGAAACCAAAGGAAAGGTGGGTGCGGGGGCGGGCGCGGTCGATGATGAACTCGTAGGGACGCTCGATCACGTCCTCGTCGCGGTTGCCCGAGACGTACCACATCACGACCTTGTCGCCCTTCCTGATCTGACGCCCGCGGAACTCGATGTCTTCGAGCGCGGTGCGGCGCATATGCGCCAGCGGCGTCTGCCAGCGGATCACTTCGGGGACGAAGCTGTCGATCATATCAGGGTTGTCGCGGAGCTTCCGATATTGATCCGGATTCTTGTTCAGCGCATAGACGCTGCCGGACAGCGTGTTGCGGGTGGTGTCGTTGCCGCCGACAATCAGCAGGATCAGATTGCCGAGGAAATTCTTCGGGTCCATGTCGCGGGTGGCGTCGCTGTGCGCCATCATCGACAACAAATCGCTCTTCGGCGGCTGGTTGATGCGCTCCTTCCAGAGTCTTGCGAAATAGGTCGCGCATTCCAGCAGCTCGGCTTGCCGCTGGTCCTCGGTCTCCACGAGGCCGCCATGATGCGGAATCGTGGTTGCGATATCGGACCAGCGCGTCAGCTTGCGGCGGTCCTCCCAGGGGAAGTCGAACAATACGGCGAGCATCTGCGTGGTGAGCTCGATCGAGACTTGATCGACCCAGTCGAACGTTTCGTTCTTCGGGAGATTGTCGAGGCATTCGGCGGAGCGCTTGCGGATGTTGATCGCGAGCTGGTCGAGATGCGTCGGCGTGAACATCGGCGCCACCGTCTTGCGCTGTGCGCTGTGGCGCGGCTGGTCCATCGCGATGAAACTTTCGCGGCGCAGGTCCGGCGCGACGTCGCGAATGGTGATGCCGCCGAGCGACGACGCCGACGAGAACACCGCGTGATTTGTTTCGACGTCCATGATGTCGTTGTACCTGGTTATCGACCAGTACGGGCCGAACATGCTGTCCCTGCAGTAATGCACCGGGTCTTCCCGACGGAGCCGGTCGAAATACGGCCAGAATGAATCGTTCTGGAACAGCTCGGGATTGCCGACATCGAAATCGGCCAGCGGCATCGACTGTGCCGTGTCGCGCGCGGCGCGCAGATGAGAATCTCCGGCGAGATCGATGGTTCCGTGCATGAGCCGCTCTCCCTGATTCCCCGTGCGAAGCGTGCCGAACGGGTGATGTTTTACCCTATTACATCCCGAGCCGTGCCCCGGCGCAAGGGTGAGTTGGGCGCATTTGGCCGCAGCGCAGTGCCGGTTCGATCTTGGGCGGCGCGCGCGTATTTCGCCGCGTGACAAGCGTAGGCCCGGGTACTAAGTCTGTTTGAAACACGTTTAATTCGCCGGGAGGCGGCCATGATTCCCAACGCCCATCGGATGTTCAACTTTGATCTTGGCGAGACTGCGGACGCCATTCGCGAGACCGTGCATTCATTTTCGCAGAACGAAATCGCCCCGCGCGCCGCCGAGATCGACCGCAGCAATCAGTTCCCGCGCGACCTCTGGCCCAAGATCGGCGCGCTCGGCCTGCACGGCATCACCGTCGAGGAGGAATATGGCGGCGCGGGCCTCGGCTATCTCGAGCACTGCATCGCGCTGGAAGAGATGTCGCGGGCGTCAGCCTCGGTCGGCCTGTCCTATGGCGCCCATTCCAACCTCTGCGTCAACCAGATCCGCCGCAACGGCAGTGATGCACAGAAGCGCAAATATCTGCCGAAGCTGATCTCGGGCGAGCATGTCGGCTCGCTGGCGATGTCGGAGCCGGGCGCCGGCTCGGACGTGGTCTCGATGAAGACCCGGGCTGAGAAGAAGGGCGACCGCTTCGTGCTGAACGGCAACAAGATGTGGATCACCAACGGCCCGGAGGCGGACACGCTGGTGGTCTACGCCAGGACCGACGCCAATGCCGGCCCGCGCGGCATCACCGCCTTCCTCATCGAAAAGGGCATGAAGGGCTTTTCCACCGCGCAAAAGCTCGACAAGCTCGGCATGCGCGGCTCCGACACCTGCGAACTGCTGTTCGAGGATTGCGAAGTCCCCGAGGAGAACGTGCTGAGCGAGGTCGGCCGCGGCGTCAACGTCTTGATGAGCGGCCTCGACTACGAGCGCGCGGTGCTGGCGGCAGGTCCGATCGGCATCATGCAGGCTTGCATGGACGTGGTGCTGCCCTACGTGCACGAGCGAAAACAGTTCGGCGAGCCGATCGGCAGCTTCCAACTGGTGCAAGGCAAGATCGCCGACATGTACACCACGATGAACGCCTCGCGCGCCTATGTCTATGCGGTGGCGAAAGCCTGCGACCGCGGCGAGACCACGCGGGAGGATGCGGCCGGCGCGATCCTCTATGCCGCCGAGAAGGCGACGCAGTGCGCGCTCGACGCCATCCAGCTCCTCGGCGGCAACGGCTACATCAACGACTATCCCACGGGGCGGCTGTTGCGCGACGCCAAACTCTACGAGATCGGCGCCGGCACCAGCGAAATCCGCCGCATGCTGATCGGACGGGAGCTGTTCGAAAAGACGGCTTGAACTTCACATCGAGGCAAAGATGATACAGGCTGTCATATCGTCCTCGAACGTTACGTTCCGGCCGTCCTGAAGCCATTCCAACGGCTCCCTCGCATCCAAAGAAAACGCCGATTCCGAAAATGGACCCCACCCCGGACATGACCGCGGACGGTTGGCCCTGCGGGGCGGGTGTTGCTGAACTATCACCTGAGTCAACTATGAAGTCGACTCGCGTGCCATGCCTTAAGAACGGCCTTCTCTTCATCAGCTGTGAGACCGGTAACCGGTCCGCCGGCGGCGCGCGCCCAAAACAACGTGTCGCGGGCGGTCTCCGCAAGGGCTCGCACGGTCAAGCCGGACTCACGCGCCGGTGACGTGTCGCGCGTGTTGAAGCCCGCAAACTCCGGTAGCGGCAGCCACAGCGGCAGCGAACGCGGGCCAGACCATCGCTTGATGTCGTGGCTCTCCAGAAACGCGCGATCAACCCAGGTGAACGTGCAGGACGAGCCAAGGGCGTCCGCGCATCCTGCTAAGAACTGGCCGCGCGTGACCGATGGCCCAATGCCATCAAAAATCCCGGTCAGACGGGTTTGCGCGGCATGCACGATCCATTGGGCAAGATCGCGTACGTCGATGAGTTGGACCGCATCATCCGGCGTTCCAGGCACGAGCACCTCGCCGCCTCGATCAAGCCGTGTGGGCCAATAGGTGAACCGACCCGTTGGGTCCTCTGGACCTACAATCAGTCCGGCCCTGCAAATAAATGCGTTCTCGCCGATCGCCTGCTCGCACGCGACCTTGGCGGCACCATAGATCTCCTCGCTGCTGTGCTCGATCTCCGGTGCTGTGGGCGCCCGGAGGGGAGCGGCATCAGCGCGCTGCCCGATCGTGCAGTTGTCGGCATATACGCTGACCGTCGAGACAAAGGTCCAATGCGCGACGCGATGCTTGAGCGCCGCGACTCCGCGACGCACCTGGCCGGGATGACGCGACACATCAACGACGGCATCGAACTCCTCGTGGGCAAGCGGCGCGAGGCCGTCCGGTTCGTCGCGGTCCACACGGATAAAGCGAGCCCGGCTCGGAACTGCTCCAGCGACGCCTCGAGCGGCGCATGTCACGTTATGCCCCATCGCACAGGCGTGGACGGCGATTGCGCGCCCGAGAAACTGCGTGCCGCCAAGAATCAAGAGGCGCATTTGTACACCCAGAGAAAGCAGCCGATCGGACAAAGTCTCAGAAGTGACAAGGAATAGTCGCACAACCGCAAGTAATCCAGAGGTAACGCGCCCAAACGCGAGATTGGGGATGACCGCTATTCGCTCTTGTCGGACTTCAGGTGATGTTCGGCTTCCGTGCCCAAACCACTGCAAAGCGGACTTGGATCAAGCGATCCCGCCAATCTCGATTGATGAGCTCACCACTATAGCAAGCGATTGTGGGACCTGGGTCACACAACAACCGGCAAATCTGTGGTTTGATCCGCTACCGTTCGCGCTGGAGTTGAACCATGAACCAGATGAGCTGGCCGCCGCAGGTGCCGCCACCGCAGCCTTTGCCCGTGCCGCCGCCAATGCCGGTGGCGTTTTCGGGCAGTCGCGGCGAATTCTTCGATCTGGTCAAGCGCGGCGCGGGGCTGGAATTCGTCACCCTCGGGTTCTACCGGTTTTGGCTGCTCACCGACATCCGCCGCCATCTCTGGGCCAACACCCATGTCGACGGCGACGCTGCGGAATATACCGGCCGCGGCAAGGAATTGCTGATCGGATTTTTGGTCGCGCTCGCGATCCTGGTGCCGGTCTATCTCGGCTACTTTCTGGTCGGCCTCGAGGCCGAGCATATCCAGGCGTTTGCCAGTATTCCGCTGGTCGCGTTCTTCTATGTGTTCGGGCAGTTCGCGATCTACCGCGCGCGCCGTTACCGGCTGACGCGCACGGTGTGGCGCGGCCTGCGATTCTGGATGACCGGATCGGGCTGGATCTATGCCTTGCAGGCATCGCTGTGGGGCCTGTTGTCGGCGGTGACCCTTGGGCTGGCGCTGCCGTGGCGCTCGGCCGCGCTCGAACGCTACAAGATGCGCCACACATTCTACGGTGACCTGCAGGGCCGTTTTGAGGGGCGCGGCTGGGAGTTTTTCAAGCGCGGCTGGTGGCTGTGGCTGCTCACGCCGATTGCGTTTTACGTGTTCCCGCTCGCGCCGTTCATCTACGGGGCCTTCAAGGCGATCGAATGGCGCTGGTGGCTGTCGGGCATTCGGTTCGGCGGCGTGCGCGTGGAATCGTCCTTGCCCAAGAGCGCGCTGATCGGCCTGTACTGGAAAGTCATCGGCTGGATCGTAGTACTCGGATTGATATTCTCGGCCTACCTCGCGCTGGCGGCGGTATTGGTCGCCAGCATGAGCGGCGATGCATTCAGCGAGTTCTTTAAGTCGCAGGAATTCATGAAGAGCATTCCGCTTCTGGTGCTCGCGGGCATCGGCTACCTGGTGTTTGCGCTGGCGATGAATATCGTGATCCGGGTCTATCTGTTGCGTGACCTCTGGGTCAGGGTGCTCGGATCGGTCAATGTCAGCGGTATCGAGGCAGCTGCCAACGTTTCGGCGCGCGGCGGAATGGCCAGCGCACTTGGCGAAGGATTTGCCGACGGCCTCGATGTCGGCGGCTTCTAAGGCATCAGAGTCCTGATAGTCATGGATAGCGATCCACCAACGCCTGTAAGATCGACCACGCTCGGTTCGGTGGCCTATTTCGACGGAACGTCGAGCCGGCGACGCATGGTGACGCTCCGCCTTGCCGACCGGCTCGAAATCGACGAGGGCGAACAAACACTGGCGGCGTGGGCCTACGCCGACATCCGCCGCGCCGACAGTCCGGCCGGTGTGCTGCGCCTGAGCTGCTTGACCGCGCCCGCGCTGGCGCGACTGGAGGTTCGCGACAAGGAGCTTGCCAACGAGGTGGTCTCGCGCTGCACTGACATCGATGACCACATGATCGGCCGCCGCGGCGTTGCCGCTATCGTCGGCTGGTCGCTCGCGGCCGCGGTGTCGATCGTCGCCGTGGTGCTGTTCGGACTTCCGCTCGCGGCCGATCGCCTCACGCCGCTGGTGCCCGAAGCGTTCGAACGGCGGCTCGGCGATGTCGCAGACAGCCAGGTCAAGACAATGTTCGATGCCAAGGTGTGCGACAATGCCGCCGGGCAGAAGGCCTTCACCAAACTCATGACAGCACTTCGGGAATCCGCGGGCCTCGACACCTCGGTGCAGTCGGGCGTGTTGTCGAGCTCGGTGCCGAATGCCTTCGCGCTGCCGGGCGGGAAGGTCTATCTGTTCAGCGGATTGTTGGCGAAGGCCGAGAACGCCGATGAGATTGCGGGCGTGCTGGCCCATGAGCTCGGCCATCTCAAGCATCGCGACAGCATGCGCGCAATGATTCACAACGGCGGCACCTCGTTCCTGATCGGATTGCTGTTCGGCGATATCACGGGCTCGAGCGCGCTGATCTTCGGCTCGCGCACGCTGGTGACGTCGTCGCATTCGCGCGACGCCGAGAACGACGCCGACAGTTTTGCGATCGACGTCATGCACCGGCTCGGCCGGCCGGCGAAGCCGACCGGGGAATTGCTGCTCCGGGTCACTGGAAAGGAGGGCAAGGGCCTCTCCATCATCTCCACCCACCCCTTGAGCGAGGACCGGCTGGCACGGATGAGCCGGAAAGACCCGCCGGCCAGCGGGCCGCCGCTGCTGACATCAGAGGAATGGCGATCGCTGAAATCGATCTGCGACGGCAAGATCTGACCCGCTCTGGCTTACCTGCGGGCGCTCTTCCGTGATCTCGCTGCTTCGATCGGTGCGGGTGCTGCACCGGCCGGCTTCAAATCCCATACCGCCTGCATGGCCGAGAAGGCTTGTGCAATTATCGGCTCGTGGCGCCGCGACGCCAGACAGGCGAAACCGAGGTCGCAGGTCAGCGCCACCTTGTCGGCAATCACGAAATTCCGTTTGCTCGTGACGCGGTCGAGCACGCTGTCGCGCGCGAGGCCGAGGCCATTGCCGCCTTCGACAAGATCGATCATGGCTTCTTCCTGATCGGCGAAAGCGACGCGCTTCGGCGATGAGCCCATCGACCGGAACACGTCGTCGAGCAGCCTCCGCTGCGCCGAGTCATGCGGCGTTCCGATCCAGGGCAGGTCGGCAAGGTCGGCCCAGTCCTTGCCCACCACCTTGCCGCTCCATTCGCGTGGGGCGATCACGCGGTAGTCGAACCGCGTCAGCGCCATGAGCTGGAACTTGCCGTCGTCGATGGTACGTTCGGACAGCATCCCTGACGTAAGCAATCCGGCGGGCGTGGCATCGATGTAGTATCCAACGTCGAGTTCGCCTCTGCCGATCTGCGCCAGTACGTCCTCGGCCATGCCGTAGCGGAGGAAGACTTCGGTCTTTTTCGAGGAGGTGGCGAGGCTTCGCACGAACGGACCGAGCCGGATCGACTCGGGATCAAGGATCGTGCCGACGCGCAACGTGCCGCGCAGCGATTCGCGCAAGGAATCCGCCGCTGTCCTGAAATCGGCCGACGCCGAGACCGTCCGATGCGCAAGCGGCAGCAGGGCGGCACCCGCTTCTGTCAGGGTAAAGCCGCCCGGCGTCCGGTTGAAAAGCTGCAAGCCGGTGCTCTCCTCCAGGCCCTTCAATTGCAGGCTGACGGCAGGCTGGGTCAGGTGCAGCAAGGTGGCCGCGCGCGAAACTGTGCCTTCGCGGGCCACGGTGATGAAGCAGCGCAAGGCCTGGATCCGCGGCAGGTCGTTCATTTGAAGGACTTATAGGAAGCACCCATGACCCCATTAGACAGGATTTGCTCTTGGAAGTCACAACCTTTCATCGATAAAACTTGGCGTTGTCATTGGAAAAAGGTGGATAGCCCCGATTTGGGGGCCGAGACGGAATGGCCCCGCGGCCGGTCACTGCGGCAGGTTGTTGACCTTTCGCACCCAGGAGCGCACGTCGGCCAGCACATCCGGCAGCAGCGCCTTGACCTCCTGAACGGTCATGCCGGGCTTGATCCGGGGATCGTAGAGCAGGTTGAGGAGATATTGGTCGTAGATATCGAAATAGCCCCTCGACACATTGTCGTTGAACATGGTCCAGGGCACGGTCGAGGTATCGTTGATCGGCCCGAGCGACTGCAGCAGTTCCTCATAGGCGCAATCGAAGAAGACGAAGTCGCCATTGTCGACGGTGAGAATCACGTCGGAATGCTCGATTTCGAATTTCTCGTTCTTGCGAAAGCCGGACAGGCATTGCGGGTCGAGCGAAGAGCGGATCTGGCGCGCCCGCTCGCTGCCGTAGAAGGTCGCAATCGTACGCTGGAGATCGCGGTCGCGCACCAGCTTGACGTGCACATTGGCGTCTTCGCTGGTTTCGACCATCGCGATGTCGAGGTGCTGAACGCGCGCGGCGATGTCGGCCACGATTTTCGCAAGCTGCGCCTTGCGGTCGGCGCGCGTGCCGTCGGCAAACACCCGCACCGGTCCGTCATATTTGCGGATACGGTCGACGCGGCCGGCGAGATGATACTCGGCGCCGAAGGCGATCTTCAGAAAGCCTTCGACGATCTCGCTGTCGGTGAAGATCTTTTTCTCGGTGCGCTGACGCTGTGCGATGGCGGGAATGTCGGCGAAAGCCGTGCACGGCGTGGAGATTTCGCCGAGTGCTGCGGCGCTCAGGGCAGCCGCTAGCGTCCGTACATACAGCAATCGGCGGGGCGTGCGCATTCAAACAACGCTGCAGCAATTGGCGCGTGCGCGCAAGGGTTGTTCAGCCGATTGCCGGCGGCGGCGCTGCAAGTTCCGCCTGCGGTGCCTGTCAGGAGGTGTACCTCGGAACGGGGGTTATCTTCCGCCAACCCTTGCTCTGATCGAGGCTACGTCGATTCCTCCGTCAACCATCTTGGCCTCAGCTTGCGCCTTTACTGCATTGCAAAGGGCCATCAGGAAGGCGTCATGCGAGCATCGCGCGTCCATCTTTGTGTAGACGAGATCATACTCGATCGGCTCCCACGTTCCGAAGTCCGCGAGATTGTGCTGAATTTGCACTTCAAGGTTATCCAGCGCTGTAGCAAACTTCGCCTCTGCCGTCGTATGCGCTTCAAACTCGTGCCACAGCTCGAAGATTTCCTGTCCGGTGTCGCCGGCAACGCGGGTTCGGATCTCCTCGATTGCCGCACGTTCGCGTTCTGCCTTGAGCTCTTTTCGTTCGCCCACTTCGAAGTAGGGGATATCCCCGGCCAAGGCCTCCACTAGGTCGTGCACCAGGACAATCTTGAGCACGCGCCCAATATCGACAGGATGCTCAAGATGACGGTATGCAAGCAGTGCGATCAGCGCCATCTGCCACGTATGCTCGGCGACACTCTCTCGGCGCCCGTCCGATAGCCAGCTATGCCGCAGCTCGCGTTTGAGTCGCTCCGACAGCCCCAGGAATTCCAGGATTCGGCTAGCTTCGTTTTCCATCCACTCACCTATTCAAGACGAGCCGATACGGCAGCCGAGAAATGGACGCTGCCTAATTCCTAACGATAACCGGCGTGCCGATGCGGACGCGGCTATAGAGATCGGTTACGTCCTCATTGGTCATGCGGAAGCAGCCGGACGAGACCGCCTGTCCGATCGTCTCGGGCTCGTTGGAGCCGTGGATGCGGTACAGCGTCGATCCCAGATACATCGCCCGCGCGCCGAGCGGGTTGTCGATGCCGCCTGCCATGTGGCGCGGCAGGTCGGGCCGGCGCCGGAGCATCTGAGCCGGCGGCGTCCAGCTCGGCCATTCCTTCTTCGCGGTGACGCGGTGGGTTCCGCTCCAGCGGAAGCCGTCCCGGCCGACACCAATGCCGTAGCGGATCGCCTGGCCGTTGCCGAGCACGAGATAGAGCCGGCGTTCGGCGGTGTTGATGAGAATTGTGCCGGGGGCGAGATTGCCGGCAAAGTTCACTGTCGTACGCGGGATCGGACTCGCTCCGCTGGGCATGCCGGGCCGGAAGAAACCGGGGCCGCCGCCCATGATGTCGCGCGAGTCTTCAAAGAAGAAACCTTGAAATAAACCTTGGGCCTGCGCGTTGCCGGCCCCCGCTAGCACAGTGAGTGCCGCAAACAGCAAAGCAAAAGCCCGGGTCATTGTTCTCCCTCGCGAAAAAATCTGAATATGCAGGTCGAGACAGGCCATAATTGCGGCGATCGTGCAAGCAACGAGCCCGTGACCACAGCCATTTTCAAACACCGCGGTTAAAAAAGACAACATGCCGGAAACGATGGCTGCATTGTTCCGCTAAACCTTTGACGAAACGTGCGAACAATGTTTGATCGTTAGCTGCTCTTAAGAACAAAGCGCGAAGGGGAATGAGACCATGAACGGTGCGGAAAGTCTGGTGCGGACATTGGTCGCGGGCGGGGTGGACGTCTGCTTCAGCAATCCCGGCACCTCGGAGATGCATTTCGTCGCCGCACTGGATCGGGTCGAGGGGATGCGCTGCGTGCTCGGCCTGTTCGAGGGCGTGGTGACGGGGGCTGCCGACGGCTATTACCGCATGAAGGGCACGCCGGCCTCGACGCTGTTGCATCTCGGGCCCGGCCTCGCCAATGGTCTTGCCAACCTGCACAACGCCAAGAAGGCCAATTCCGGCATCGTCAACATCGTCGGCCAGCACGCGACCTACCATATCGGCTACAACGCCCCGCTGACATCAGACATCGAAGGGCTGGCGCGGCCGATGTCGTCCTGGGTGCGGACCTCGCCGGATGCCAAATCCGTTGCCGCCGATGGCGCTGCCGCGATCGCTGCCGCCAAGAGTTCGCCGCCGCAGATTGCCACGCTGATCCTGCCCGCCGACACTGCCTGGAACGAGGCCGACGGCATCGCGCCAGCGCCGGCGGAAAGCCAGCGCGCCAATTATTCCGCGCAGGCCGTCGACAATGCCGCGAAGGTTTTGCGCAACGGCGGCGCGTCGACGCTGTTGCTGATGACCGGCAGCGCGCTGACCGAGCAGGGGCTGGCGCTGGCTGCCCAGATTGCAGGCAAGACCGGCTGCAAGGTGATGGGCCAGACCTACAATCCACGCATGGCGCGCGGCAGGGGCCGGTTCGCGATCGACCGCATTCCGTACGTGATCGAGCAGGCGCTGCCGATCCTGAAGGATTTTAAAAATATCGTATTGGTTGAGGCCAACGACCCCGTGGCGTTCTTCGCCTATCCGAACAAGCCGAGCATGCTGAAGCCGCAAGGGTGCGAAGTGCACCGCATGACCACGGGCGCCGAAAATTCCGTTGCCGCGCTGGAAGCGCTGGCTGGCGCACTGCATGCGCAGCCGCAGGACCGGCAGCCGCAAAAGATGGTCGAAATCGCCAAACCGACCGGCGCGCTGACGCACGCCTCGATCGCGCAGGCGATTGCGATGGCGATCCCGGAAAACGCCATCGTGGTCGATGAATCCATCACCACCGGCCGCGGCTTCTTCCCACCGACGGCCGCCGCTGCCCCGCACGACTGGCTACAGAACATGGGCGGCTCGATCGGCTTCTCCACCCCGGTCGCAACGGGTGCCGCGGTCGCGTGCCCGGACCGCAAGGTGATCTGCATGGTCGGCGACGGCAGCGCGATGTACACGCTGCAATCGCTGTGGACGCAGGCGCGCGAAGGCCTCAACGTCGTCACGATCGTATTCGCCAATAAGATCTACCAGATTCTGCGTGGCGAATTTGACGGCGTCGGCGCCGGCGAGCCGGGGCAGCGCGCGCAAGACATGCTCAAGATCGACCGTCCCGACCTCGACTTCGTGGCGCTTGCCAAGGGTATGGGCGTGCCGGGCCGCGCGGTCGCCAATGCCGACGACTTCAACAAGGCGCTGGCGGAAGCCGTCGCCGAACCGGGGCCGCGGCTGATCGAAGTGCAGATGTAAGGCGGCTGTCACCGCTCGCCTTCCTGGAGGCCAGATGCAGACCGAACTGAACAAGGTTGTGGCCGCACTTCACGAGTTTTATGCACGCGAAACTTTCCTGCTCGAACGGGATGTCGGCGAGCGCGCGCTGACGCACCGGCTGGCGGTGCAGTTCGAAACGCAATTCCCGGGCTGGGAGATCGACTGCGAATACGACCGGCTCGGCGACCGCACGCTGCGGCTGCCGCACGGATCCACCGTCTCGACCGACGATCACCTCGCAAAATCGATCTATCCCGACATCGTGGTGCACCAGCGCGCCATTCCCAACAACCTGCTCGCGGTCGAGGTGCGCAAATCGGTCAATCATCAGCCGCTCGAACATGACCAGCACAAGCTGCGCGCGCTGACCGATCCGCATTTGTGGTTCGCCTACTGGATCGGCGTGCTGCTGACGCTGGGCAAGACCCACGTCGCGATGTCGGAGGTCTATACCAGCGGCGTTCTCGACCAGGCCATGTCCGGCTGGTTCGCGCAGCGACTGAAGGATGCAGGGCTAAGCGCCGGATGAAGCCTGCAATCGGAGAACTTTGATGACGCTCGGTCGATTGATCCTGGCCATCGCATTTGTCGCCGTCGCACAGCACGCCCTGGTGCAGCAGGCCGCCGCGCAAGCTTCCGCGCCCGATCTGGAAGCCATTCTGGCCCATCCCAAAATCGCCAAGACGCTCGACGACATCAAGGCCGACGACGAGCGGACCTTTGCCGAGCAGAAGCGCATCACCGAAATCCCGGCGCCGCCGTTCAAGGAAAAAGTCCGTGCCGAATATTTTCAGAAGCGGATGCAGGAGCTCGGCTTCAAGGATGCGTCGATCGATGCCGAAGGCAATGTGCTCGCGCTACGCAAAGGCAGTGGCAGCGGCCGGCCCAAGCTCGTGGTTTCCGCGCATCTCGACACGGTGTTTCCCGAAGGCACCGACGTCACGGTGAAGGAAAAAGACGGCGCGATCGTAGCGCCAGGTATCGGCGACGATTCACGCGGCCTTGCGGCGCTGCTGTCGCTGATCAAAGTGATGAACGAAAATGGGATCGCGACCGTCGGCGATATCCTGTTCGTCGGCACCGTCGGCGAGGAAGAGCTCGGCAATCTCCGCGGTGTGAAGGCGCTGTTCCGCGATCACACCGATATCGACGGCTTCATCTCGATCGACGGGCTCGGCATCACCCGCGTCGTCAACCAGGCGACCGGCAGCCATCGCTACGAGTTCACCTTCAAGGGCCCGGGCGGGCACTCGTTCCAGGAATTCGGACTGCCGAGCGCGACGCACGCGATGGGCCGGGCGATCGCGAAAATTTCCGAGCTGCAGCCGCCGTCCGATCCGAAGACCACGTTTACCGTCGGCACCGTGACCGGCGGCACCTCGGTCAACGCCATCGCCGCGGAAGCGCGAATGGCCGTCGACATGCGCTCGAATTCGACCGAGGAACTACTCAAGCTCGAGGCGCGGCTGCTCGAACTCGTGAAGGAAGCGGTGGCGGATGAGAACGCGCGCTGGAAGTCCGACAAGATGACGGTCGAGGCAAAACTGATCGGCGACCGGCCGGCCGGCATTGTCGCGATGGATTCGCCGATCGTGCAGGCGACCCAGCGCGCGGTCTCTGCCGTTACCAAGGGGCCGCGGCCGACCTTTGCCGGCTCCTCCACCGATTCCAACATCGCGATGTCGCTCGGCATCCCGGCCGTCACCATTGGCGGCGGCGGCGAGGGCGGCAACTGGCACTCGCGCAACGAATGGTACAAGCCAACCAACGCTTGGTACGGACCGCAGAACGCCCTGTTAACCGTCCTGATCCTGACCGGGCTGGATGGCGTGACCAAACCGGCGCTTGTGGTGAGAAACGCCGCAAAATAGGGGCTGAACTGTCCCCAGCGCCGTTAACCATGCCCCCGATTGGACAAATTGTCGGCCAATTGCGGCCAAAGCGCTAGCCGAACATCGTTCCCCAGTAGTTCTACGTGCGTGGGGGATGTGGCATGGCGTACAGGATCGTGGCGGAACGCAAGGACGAGACCGTCAGGATGGACCGAAGCAGCATGCTGGTGGCGGTCGCCAAAGCGCGGGTCTGGGCCAGCGAAGGATGGAAGGTCACCATCATCGTCGGCGACGAAAAAGAGATCGCACCGGCCGACGCGCGCCGGCTTTCCTTAGTCTGAATCGAAGAGTAGTGCGCCGTCTCTCCGACGGCCTCCAAATAGAGTGGAACCGGGAACCCGGAGCGACGTTACACTTGCGGGCAGGCTTTTTGGAGCAATGCCATGCAGTGGCGGTCTGCAACCACAGGCGCCGATGAAATGCGCGGCACCGGCGACGACGACATCTCCTATGCAACCGGATGGACCATCAGCGGGCTAGCGACGCTCGGCACCATCGTGGCGATCTGGGTGTTCGGGATCTGATGTAGCTCCATCTCTGCGCGACCCGCGTGCCGCCGGTCACGAGCAGGCCTGCCTTGTCCGGTCAACAGGACGCACTATCGTCGGCGCTGCAGCATCATGTAGTTTGATCTCCTGAACCAGAACAAAAAGGCCGCCCCTTGGGCGGTCTTTTTTTCGTTGTTTTGAGAGAAGGGCTGACGGGTCATACCCGAGCAAATGGATTTGCGCCGTCGATAGGCACAGATCCCGATGCCTGCAAAGGCAAATATCGTCATCGCCCAGGTCGACGGATCAGACACCGAGATACATACTCTATCTGACTGCTGAGCGGCTTCACATTAATGGCCGATCGTTCGCCGCCACGCTGCGGATTTTACTGGTTCGCACGCCGTGAGCCGGATTTTTCCGGATTGCGTGAAGCGGAAATGCGTTCTCATGAGCCTTCCGTCGTAACCGCGATAATCCAGTGAAATGCCGTCCTCCTCCGGCATCAATGCGTCGATAGCGAACGCGTCGTTTCCCGCCCTGGCGAGCCGTGGCCACCAATATCGTTCCATCTCCGATCGCCCGTTGAAGCTACCGCTCTCGCAGCATTCCACGGTGGCCGCGTTGTCATACAGGTCCAATAATGCGTCGAGGCGCCGCTGCTTACAGGCATCGATCCAATCGACGACAACACCTACAGCATCGAAACGGTTATTCGTGTTTGCCATGTCCGGTCCTCCTGCGGATTACTAACGGCAAAGCGAATGAACACGTTGTGAACCAAGCGTTCAGGCGCGGTTAGGTGAGGGTTCCGCATATGGAACTGCCGGGGCGCTCCAAACGCATTTTCGCCAAACTATTATTGGCTTCTGATTGCGGGGCAGGACCGTTTAAATCGGAGTCCTGCATGCTCAAACAAATCCTTGTTGCGTCTGTCCTTGTTGTAACCGGATCTATCGCTTCGGAAGCCCGTCCTTCCCGCACCGCTCAAATACCCGAATGCAATGTGACCATGCCCTGCGACTTCTCATTTTCGCAGCCCCGTCGTGAGCGGATTAGTTCTTACACACATCAAGCGACCGCACAGAGTTACCGTCGCGAATTGGCGGACGTGAGTGTCGATCGCGGTCAAACTGTCGGCGGTCGTCCGGCCGGTTGTCCCCGCTCGTTCTGCGGCTGCGGCGCGTCTATACGTGTTTTCGGCCGGATCGTGCCTGGTCTAAATCTCGCATCCAACTGGCTGCGCTTTCCACGGACATCGCCAGCACCCGGAATGGTCGCTGCGCGGCGTGGGCACGTTTTTGTTCTGGAGCGACATGTCGAAGGCGATACGTGGATAGCATACGATGCGAACTCGGGCGGCCGCGCAACGAGAATTCATGCACGCTCGTTACGCGGATACACGGTTGTTAACCCGCATGCTGCTTGACCATTAGTTCAGCCGCCAATGTAAATTCGACGGCGCGGTTGTGCCAGAATTGGCGCAGCCGCGTTGGCTAAAAAGAAAAGGCCGCCGTTGCGCGACCTGTTTCCTGAAACAGGGTATAAGTGAATTTAATTCAGATGATAATCTCGATCGGGAAGATATTTAATTCATCAGGATTGGCATTTGGTCGAATTTGATATCGACGCGATCGTCACCGCGCTATGCGGCTGCACTTGATCCCGCGGCGCCATCGCGCGATAGGAACGAAAATCTGCGAACTGCATTGGACCGTGTGTCGCACATCCCCGATGCGACATTGACTGAAAGGGACCTCAGCGCCGCCGCTGGGGCCCTTTCTGCTGATGGCCTGCAACAAAGGCTCCGCTGCGAACGCGGCGCGCGCGTTTAGAACGCCCGGCGCCGCGGTGGCGGACCGGCTTGCGGGTGGCGCACACGGGTGAGTTCGGAAATAGCGATCAGCGCGGCGCCCGCGATGATGGTGATGGCCGCCATCACAAGAAGGGTTGTAAGCATGGTTCGCTCCCGGAAAGTGCCGCTACCACGACACGCCGGGAATCGTGTTCCGGCAAGACGGGCAAACTACGGGCCGGGACTTATTGGCCAAAGGAAGCAGCCTGCCCGATGAGTCTGGTGCCGGACAGACGGCGATCCGGCACGGGATTTCAATGGCCCTCGTGAACGAGGATCACGGGCATGCCAACACGACGGCACATCAAGCATGACAAGACCTTCGAAGAGCGGCTGGCGGAAGAGGCCAAGCGCTTTAGAGAGGCGGCAAGGGAGGCACAGCCCGGCATGGCCCGGGAACTGCTCTTGCGGCGGGCGCGACAGATGGAAGCCGCATCTCGGCTAAACGAATGGCTCCGCTCGCCCGGCATGAGGGCGCCGGAGTAGGCCGCTCGGCTTCGCCTCTCTCTTCCTGTGGCGGCCGCAACAGACTCTTCTCGAGGGGAACAGGACGTTCTTGACACGGTTGCCGGATCAGGGCCGCCGTATTCTGCTGCTCCGGTGAAAGATCCGGTCTCTCGGCAGGCTCGTCCATCTAACGCTGTCGGTTAACGCCGCGCGTGCTGGCGCGGCGGGCAATGAATTCTTTCATCAACGGTAGAAAAAACGCCTTGCTGAAATGGCCGAGTGGCGGCTCCGGCTCGAGGTAGAACGACTGGCCGATGACGTCCTGATTGTATTCGTCAAGAATGACCCAGAGGCGCAGCGCAACGTCGAGGCCGGCGCGACGCTTTTCCATCTCAGGAATTTCGACGGCAAAACGATCGGAGGAGGGCGGCTGACTGGTGATCGGAAACAGCAGCAACAAGTCCTCACCTTTCGGTCGGGCAATCCGCACACCCACAGCCACCGGGCGAGGCTTGCGGCCTTCCGTCTCCCCGCGCTCAGCTTCGCGCACCCACAAATAGGGAAATCGGATCACGCATCCGGTGCGAAGCTCGTCCCGGCTCACGTCTCATCGCCTTCCCGCTCATAGGCGTCGACCGCCTGCTTGACGTCCTCAAACAACTCGTCAGGCATCGTCTCCAGCCGGCCGGCCTTCCGGGTATCGGCTCTGGCTGTAAGCTTGCGGTAGTCTTCGATGCTGAGCAGCACCAGGCGCGGCTTGTTCCGCTGGGTAATGGTGACGGGCCGGCGCAGGGCTTCGGCGATGATGTCTCCTGATTTCCGGGAAAGATCACTGGTGGAATACTGCGTCATCGATGAACCTCCATCATTGCTGTAATATACAGCAATGCTGTATTTTTCTGCAAGAGACCACCTAAATACTGTCAGCGATGGATCTTCGGAGCGGCAGCTCGGCCTGAAGCGCCGCCCGAAGTGCCATTCGTCGCAGGGCTGATCGCTTGAGCTCGCCGGCGTTCAATTTCTACGAGGCGTTGAAGGTTGGGCGCCCGCGACCTCGCTCGAAAACACCAGTTGCCCATCGCATTCATCCTGAAAACGATGCGTCGTGCCCTGTTTGATCACCGCGTCGGCCCCAGGAGTTGGATGAGATCGAGCAGGAGGCGGATGACGCGACGCAGCCATCGTGCTGGCCGGCCGTGTTCAGATCAAACTCAATTAACGTCATGCTGCTTGTTATTCCCAAAATATCAGAGTGAGGTTCAGACGGCGGAGCTTGATCTCCTCGCACAGCCGCTGGGCCTCCTGCTTCGCGTAGCTCCTAACTGACGGTGTTTGCCGCCCAGGCGCAGGTAGCCACTGCCACGGCGTTTCGAAGACAGCGCAAGCCGTATCGAATGACTTGACGATCCTGCTGGCAACCGCGATGCGATGCCGACAAGAAGCGAACTCCCCGGCTCCATGGGGTCCCTGTCGCTTTACGATGCTGTCCACACGGATGTCGTCGTAATGGATCAGCCAAGTCTCTTGATCGGCGTGGAGATCGCGGCGGCGGGCGAGGGTAGGCCATGGTCGAGCGATTTTCGTCAACCTTGCCGAACCGAAGTGCCCCTATGTGCCCCAGCTTTCTGGGGCACACCTTCAGGAAACTAGTTCGTTAAGTGGCTGGCAAAAGGGTTTAATGGTGGACGCACAAGGGATCGAACCTTGGACCTCTCCCGTGTGAAGGGAACGCTCTCCCGCTGAGCTATGCGTCCGGGAAGTGTGGGCGAACAATGAGCCCCGTCAGAGCCCGCGATTTACGAAGGACGAGCCCATAGTGTCAAGCGATCAGTCAGGCCGTAACGTCGCGTTTTCGCGTGGGGGCGGGGGAGTTATGCGCCCTGCTGGCGGGCCCGCGAAGCGTGCGACTGTAGCGCGCGGATGCGTTCGGCCAGCGTCCCGCCGCCTTCCGACATGGCGGGGGCGGCACCGGCGACGTCGTTGGCGGGCTTGGCTGGCACTTTCGGCACGTCCGGTTCCGCCGCCAGCATGGCCTCGATCGCCGAATTCGGTCCCTCGAGCTGCATCGCGAGTTTTGCGACTTCGGCCGCGATGTCGTTGATGCGCTCGCGAAGCAGTGCGTTCTCCATGCGCTCGGTCGCCCAGGAGCTTTCGGCCTGCTGCTGGATCGCGTTGATGTCGCGCTGCAGTTTGGCGCGCTCGTCGCGGGCGATGCGGAGCTGTTCTTCCACCGCCGCCTTCTCGGTGCGCAATTTTTCCACGATCGACGACTTACCGCCGCTCATGCCTGCGATCTCCTCGCGCAGTTCGCGCGCGGCGCGTTCGGCGTTTTCGTTCGCCTGCCGGAGCTGATTGTTCTCGTATTCGCGCTCAGCCAGGATCTTGCCTTGCGTCGCCAGCCGCGCTTCGAGGTCGTTGACGCGGTTGCCGAGCATCTCGGCTTCCTTGACCTGGACGATCAATTGCCGGTCGAGATCGGTGACGCGCTGGCTCAGATTTTCGACACGGCTGCGCGCTTCCGTCAATTCGCGCGTCGCATGCTCGGACTCGGCGCGCTCCTGCGCGAGGCGGGTCTGGGTTGCCGAAAATTCCTTCTCGGCGTCGCCGACGCGGCCCTTCAATTCCTCGATCTGCGTGCGCACCGCGACCAGCTCGACCTGGCGGCTGTCCGCCATCATCGAACGATCGTTCAATTCGTGATTGATCCTGGCGAGGTCGGCCTGCTTGTCGGTCAGCGCCTGCTCGGCGTTGCGCAACAGTTCAGTCTTGGCCGCGAATTCCTCTTCGGTGGCGCGTAGCTGCTCTTTCATCGCCTTCTCGCGCGCTTCGAGCGCAAAGATCGTGGCGTTCTTCTCGCCGAGCTCGATCTTCATGCGATTGATCGCATCGCTCTTCTTGCCGAGTTCGGCGAGTTGGCTGGTGGTCTTGTTCTTGAGCTGCTCGACGCTCATTTCGAGCCGCCGCGCCGACATGGCGAATTCCGCGCGCAACTGATCCTTGTCGGCCTGGATTTCGGCCATCGACAGCGGCGTCGCCGCCTCCAGCCGCCGGGTCGTCAGCCGCACTGCGCGGTTATGCACCAGCGGCACGATCATCAGGCCGAACAACATCGAGACCAGAAAACCGATCGCCAGATACATGATCGGCTCGATCATGGATGGTTACTCCACACAGACAAGGAATCGTTAATCACATTGCCACGCCAGCCCGACCCTGCGCCAGCCCGATGCCGCGTTAACCTGAATCCATCCGGGGAGACTTGGCGTCTATGCTTGAAGCTGCGCTTAGAACGGGTTCCAGGTCGCCCGCGGGGTATATTTGAGATACCCGACATTGGCGCCGAGCCTTAAGCCGATGCCGGAACGGATCGGCACCAGCACGATGTTGTTGGCGGTCAGCGCGGTCATGCCGAAGCCACCGACGATATAGGCGGAGCCGTCGATGCCGACGAAGCGCTGATAGATAGCGTTGGTGGCGGGCAGGTTGTAGACCAGCGTCATGGTGCGCGCGCCGTCGCCGCCCCAGTCGAAGCCGACCGACGGCCCCTGCCAGTAGACACGCAAGTCGCCTGCATTCTTGGTGTAGAGCGTGCCTTCGCCGTACCGCAGGCCCGCCACAAAAGCGCCGGAGCCTTCCTCGCCGAGCACATAGCCATTGGGCAAGCCCCATTGGCTCACCGCCCGTTCGATGACCGAAGCGAGGCCGCGCGAGACGTTGCCGAAGAACTTGTGCCCGGCCGACACCAACTCCTCGGGCCCGAAAGTCTCGGGACCCGGCTGGCGCTGTGGTGGCGGGTAAGGCCCGCCCGGTGGGGGCGGATAAGGCCCTCCCGGCTGCTGCGCAGAAGCTGGCACGGTCCAGCACATCAGCGCGGCGAACGTCACCGCGGCAAGGCGTGAAGCAAACGTCATGAAAGAACCCCTGGCATCGAAATCTGGCCGCCGCCTTAACCTGACGCCAACAAGCATGGCTCTAGGTTGCGCCCAGTGTCCCCTCGACTCGCATGTTATCGGCACCAACTATGTCTGCACAACGGCAGGAAAGATACGGTTCGCGCCCCCAAAGGGCCCTTTTTGCCTTATTGGCAGGGTTTTTTTGCGTTGCTAGCCTTGATTTCGCCGCGCGCGCCGCGACCACCGAGCGGGTGGTGGTGAACCGCTATTCCGGACTCGCCATCGGAGGCTTTGATCCCGTCGCCTATTTTACGGAATCCATGGCCATCGAGGGCTTACCCGATTTCGAGGCTCGCGAAGCCGGCGCCGTCTGGCGTTTCCGCAACGAGGGCAATCGCGCCTCTTTCGTCGCGCATCCGGAAATCTACGGGCCTCAGTTCGGCGGCTATGACCCAGTCGATCTGGGGCGAGGGGTAACCTATGCAGGCAACCCGCGCTTTTGGGTGGTTGCGGGCCAGCGGCTCTATTTGTTCGGCCGCGAGGACAACCGCGATGCGTTCGCCGCCGAGCCGGCACGTTTCCTCGAGGAAGCCACCGCACGTTGGCCGGCGCTCGAGCGAGGGCTGGCGCAGTAGCTCGCCCGGGCTACGATTGCACGGCCTTCGGATCACCCCAGGCGATGAATTCCGGAACGATGAAGCCCGTCCGGCCCGTGCCAAATTGCAGGGCGGCGCCGCTTGAATCCGTGATCTTGCCGCCGGCGGCCGCGACGACCGCATGGCCCGCGGCCACGTCCCATTCCGAGGTCGGCGACAGCCGGGGATAGATATCGACGGAGCCTTCGGCCACCCGGCCCAATTTGACCGCCGAGCCAAGCTCGCACCGTACGGCCCCCGGTCTTGCGGCAATAAAGGCTTCGGTCCTGGCGTCGCCATGCGAGCGGCTGACCGCCACGGTCCATGGCTGGCCGCGCGGCGGGCAAGGGCGGGTACGTATAGGCTCGACGAGCAGCTTGCCCTTGCCGAGCGTCAGCCGTTCCGCGGCGCGTCCGACAATGCCGCGCCAGATCAGTCCGAGCGCAGGTGCGCTGATAATGCCAAGCAGTGGCGTCCCCTGGGTCACCAGCGCCAGGTTGACGGTGAATTCGTTGCGGCCGGCGACGAATTCCTTGGTGCCGTCAAGCGGGTCGATCAGGAAGAAGCTTTCCATGTAGGGCAGCGCGGACGTTTGGACGCGCTCCTCCGAGAGCGCAGGTATTTCGGGCACTACCCGGGCAAGGCCCTCGGCGATGATTCGGTCGGCCGCCAGATCGGCCTCCGTTACCGGCGAGCCGTCGGTCTTGCCGTCGACCATCATGGCGGAACGGTTGACGGCAAGGATGGCGGCGCCGGCCCGGATCACGATCTCGGTCAGCGGTTCGATCAGCACTGCTGCGGCCTCGCGATCGAGCGCGGGCGGACGTGCCTCATTCACGAGCTTGGCCCATTTGCTGTTCGTCCTGCCTTACCATTGCCGCCCCCTGCTGGCAGCACGGGGCTGCGCAGTGTATCAAACCGATAAGCACGCGTGATTCGTAACGGTCCGCCAGCAATTTGCGACCCCGGCGGCTTTCCAGGAACCCATGATGTCTGGCACTTCATCTCCCGGTCCGGCTCCCGATACCCTCGAACTTGCGGCGCTGTTGTGTTCGCGAGTCTGTCACGATCTCATCAGCCCGGTCGGCGCGATCGTCAATGGGCTTGAGGTGCTTGACGACAACCCGAAGCCCGAAGACCGCGATTTCGCGCTCGATCTGATCCGCAAGAGCGCCAAGACCGCCTCCGCACGGTTGCAGTTCTGCCGCCTGGCGTTTGGCGCTGCGGGATCGGCGGGCGCGCAGATCGATCTCGGCGATGCCCAGACCATGGCACGCGGCCACATCGAGGACGGCAAGATCACCATCACCTGGAATCTGCCGCGCCTGTTGCTGCCGAAGAACCGCGTCAAGCTGCTGTTGAACATGCTGATCATCGCGCAGCAAACGATCCCGCGCGGCGGCACGCTGACGATCGATCCGATCGGCGACGGCGAGACGATGGGTTTTCGCGTCACGTCTTCGGGCCTCAACGCCCGCGTGCCGCAGAACATCGCCAATCTCGTGAGCGCGAGTTCGACCGCGACCGTCGACGCGCATGCGGTGCAGCCTTACTATACGCGGCTGTTGGCGCAGGCCTGCGGGCTGAGCGTGACGCTTGAGCCCGACGGGGAAAAGGTGCTCGTTACTGCTTCCTGAGCGCGCCACCGCGCCGACATGGTTAACCAACAGTTGAAAACAGGCGGCAGAATTCATTTCTGCCGTCTTATCTCTTTGTTGATCCCGTTCTTTTCCATTTGCTCAACCAATATTAAACGCTTTGCATAGAAGCTGGCCTCGTTCCGTAAGGCGCGTCGATGTCGCGTGCCGGTGCGTACGAAGGCCAGTTTCATGGATGATTTGTTGCGGGAGTTCCTGACCGAAACCAGCGAGAGCCTGGATACGGTCGACAATCAGTTGGTGCGGTTCGAGCAGGATCCGAGCGACGCGAAGATCCTGGATAACATCTTCCGCCTGGTCCACACCATCAAGGGCACCTGCGGCTTTCTGGGCCTGCCGCGGCTCGAAGCACTCGCCCATGCCGGCGAGACCTTGATGGGCAAGTTCCGCGACGGCATGCCGGTCAAGGCCGAAGCCGTGACGCTGATCCTGTCGAGCATCGACCGCATCAAGGAAATCCTCGCAGGCCTGGAAGCCACCGAGACCGAGCCCGAGGGCACCGACGAAGACCTGATCGAGAAGCTGCATGCGATGGCCGAAGGCGGTCACCATGCGGCGGAAGCGCAGCCTGAACCCGCGCCCGCGCCCCCGCCCGTCGTGGCGGCGCCGCCGGTTGCGCCCGCGATGACCAAGGGCACACTGGTCGAACAGGTGCTGGAGCGTCCGTTGCGTCCGGGCGAGGTCTCGCTCGACGACCTCGAGCGCGCCTTCCGCGAGACCGAGACCGAAGCCGCGCCGGCACCCGTTGCCAAGGCTGCGCCGGCGCCGGAAGCCAAGGAAGTAAAGGCAAAACCGGCCAAGCGCGCCGCCGCCGTCGAGGTCGACGGCGAGGTCGCCGACAAGATCGCCAACCAGTCGATCCGCGTCAACGTCGACACCCTCGAACATTTGATGACCATGGTCTCCGAGCTGGTGCTGACCCGCAACCAGCTCCTGGAAATCTCGCGCCGCAACGAGGACACCGAGTTCAAGGTGCCGCTGCAGCGGCTCTCCAACGTCACCGCCGAGCTGCAGGAAGGCGTCATGAAGACGCGGATGCAGCCGATCGGCAATGCCTGGCAGAAGCTGCCGCGCATCGTGCGCGACCTCTCGGGCGAACTCGGCAAGCAAATTGAATTGGAAATGCACGGCGCCGACACCGAGCTCGACCGCCAGGTGCTCGATCTGATCAAGGATCCGTTGACGCACATGGTGCGCAACTCCGCCGACCACGGCCTGGAGACCCCGGCCGAGCGGCTCGCGGCCGGCAAGGGCGAGCAGGGCACGATCCGGCTGTCGGCCTATCACGAGGGCGGCCATATCATCATCTGCATTGCGGATAACGGCCGCGGGCTGAACACCGAGCGGATCAAGGCGAAAGCGCTGCAGAACGGCCTCGTCACCGAGGCTGAACTGGAGAAGATGACGGAAGCCCAGATCCACAAGTTCATCTTCGCACCGGGCTTCTCCACCGCCGCCACCGTCACCTCGGTGTCCGGCCGCGGCGTCGGCATGGACGTGGTGCGCACCAATATCGACCAGATCGGCGGCACCATCGACATCAAGAGCGTGGCCGGCGAAGGTTCTTCCGTCACCATCAAGATTCCGCTGACCTTGGCGATCGTCTCGGCCCTGATCGTGGAAGCCGCCGGCGACCGCTTTGCGATCCCGCAATTGTCTGTGGTCGAACTGGTGCGCGCCCGCGCCAACTCCGAGCACCGCATCGAGCGCATCAAGGACACCGCGGTCTTGCGGTTGCGCAACAAGCTGTTGCCGCTGATGCACCTGAAGAAGCTGTTGAAGATCGACGACGGCTCGTCCTCAGACCCCGAGAACGGTTTTATCGTGGTCACCCAGGTCGGCAGCCAGACCTTCGGCATCGTGGTCGACGGCGTGTTCCACACCGAAGAAATCGTGGTCAAGCCGATGTCGACCAAGCTGCGGCACATCGACATGTTCTCCGGCAACACCATTTTGGGCGATGGCGCCGTGATCATGATCATCGACCCCAACGGCATTGCCAAGGCGCTCGGCGCCTCCGGCGCCTCGGCCCATGAGATGGCCGACGATGCGTCGGCAGCGCATGCGATGTCCGGCGAACAGCTCACCTCGCTGCTCGTGTTCCGCGCCGGCTCAAGCCAGCCCAAGGCGGTGCCGCTCGGCCTCGTCACCCGGCTGGAAGAGATCGCCACCGACAAGATCGAGCTCTCTAACGGCCGCTACATGGTGCAGTACCGCGACCAGCTCATGCCGCTGGTGCAGATGGCCGGGGTCACCGTGCAGATATCAGGCTCGCAGCCGATCCTGGTGTTTGCCGACGACGGCCGCTCGATGGGGCTCGTGGTCGACGAGATCATCGACATCGTCGAGGAGCGGCTGCACATCGAGGTCGCCGGCCAGCAGGACGGCATCCTGGGTTCCGCCGTGATCAAGGGCCAGGCCACCGAGGTGATCGACGTCGGCCACTTCCTGCCGATGGCGTTTGCCGACTGGTTCTCGCGCAAGGAGATGCGGGCCTCCTCGACCGCGCAATCGGTGCTCCTGGTCGATGACTCCGCCTTCTTCCGCAACATGCTGGCGCCGGTCTTGAAAGCCGCCGGCTACAAGGTGCGGGTCGCCGTCAACGCGCAGGAGGGGCTCTCGGCGCTGCGCTCGGGCCAGACCTTCGACGTGGTGCTGACCGACATCGAGATGCCCGACATGAACGGCTTCGAATTCGCCGAGACGATCCGCGCCGACAACAATCTGGGCCAGTTGCCGATCATCGCGCTGTCCTCGCTGGTGTCGCCGGCGGCGATCGAGCGCGGGCGGCAGGCCGGCTTCCACGACTACGTCGCCAAGTTCGACCGCCCCGGCCTGATCGCGGCGCTGAAGGAACAGACCGCCGACACCCGGCGCGCGGCTTAAGGAAGCAAGACCATGACAACCAAGACCGAGACCATCGAGGGCACCGTGGCCGAATACGTCACCGCCGTGATCGGCGGACAATTGTTCGGCCTGCCGATCTCGCGGGTGCAGGACGTGTTCATGCCGGAACGGCTGACCCGGGTGCCGCTGTCGTCGGCCGAGATCGCCGGCGTGCTCAATCTGCGCGGCCGCATCGTCACCGTGGTCGACATGCGCGCCCGGCTCGGCCTGCCGAAGAACGACGACGGCAAGCCGCCGATGGCGGTCGGCGTCGACCTCAGAGGCGAGTCCTACGGCCTGTTGATCGACCAGATCGGCGAGGTGCTGCGGCTACCCGACAATGGCCGCGAGGAAAACCCCGTCAACCTCGACCCCCGATTCGCCAAGCTCGCCGGCGGCGTGCACCGCCTCGACGGCCAGCTCATGGTCGTCCTCGACGTCGATCGCGTTCTCGAAATCATACCTGACCTGATGGCGGCATGAAAATCCAACCCGGTACGGAAACATCCCTTTTGGGAATTGATCTAAGTGGAGGCCTAAAATGAAAACATGTCTGGTCGTTGACGACTCGAGCGTCATCCGAAAGGTCGCGCGGCGCATCCTCGAAGGTCTCGACTTTCAGATCGTCGAAGCCGAGGACGGCGAGAAGGCGCTTGAAGTCTGCAAGCGCGCGATGCCAGAGGCGGTTCTGCTCGACTGGAACATGCCTGTCATGGACGGCTACGAATTCCTCGGCAATCTGCGCCGCATGCCCGGTGGCGACGCGCCCAAGGTGGTGTTCTGCACCACCGAAAACGACGTCGCGCACATCGCGCGTGCGCTGCATGCCGGTGCCAACGAATACATCATGAAGCCGTTCGACAAGGACATCGTCACCGCGAAGTTCCAGGAAGTCGGCCTGATCTGATCTCTATGTGATCCCGGCGGCTCAACGGCCATCGGCGTTGGTTTTGCAAGTGTGCCGCTTGAGTTGGGTCGGGTGAAGTAATGAGTGTTGCGTTAACGAAGTCTCCGCCGCCAGTCTCGACAAGGCAAGACAAGCTGCGCGTGATGGTGGTCGACGACTCCGTGGTGATCCGCGGGATGATCTCGCGCTGGATCGGCGCCGAGCCGGACATGGAGGTCTCCGCCTCCCTGCGCACCGGCCTCGACGCCGTCAACCAGATCGAACGCATCAAGCCCGATGTCGCCGTGCTCGACATCGAAATGCCGGAGCTCGACGGCATTTCGGCGCTGCCCCAGTTGCTTGCGAAAAAGCGCGACCTCGTCATCATCATGGCGTCGACGCTGACCCGCCGCAACGCGGAGATCAGCTTCAAGGCGCTCTCGCTCGGCGCCGCCGACTACATTCCAAAGCCGGAGAGCACGCGCGAGGCCACCGCTGCCGAGACGTTCCACCACGATCTGATCCAGAAGATTCGCCATCTGGGCGCCAGGGCCCGCCGCCGTGCGTCGCCTGGCGCGAGCCCGGCTCCGGCACCAGCCGAGCGGGTGCGCGAGGTATCCGTTCATCCGGTCGCTGCACCCGTTGCGCAACTGCCACTGGCGCGCCGGCCCTTCAGCATGCTGGCGCCGCGTGTGCTTCTGATCGGCTCGTCGACCGGCGGCCCGCAGGCGCTGATGGCGCTGGTCGCCGATATCGGTCCGGTGATCGATCGTTTTCCGGTGCTGATCACCCAGCACATGCCGCCAACCTTCACCACGATTCTCGCCGAGCATCTGGCACGTGCGAGCCGCCGGACGGCGCATGAGGCCGTTGACGGCGAGATCGTCAAGCCCGGTCGGATCTATCTTGCGCCGGGCGGCCGCCACATGCGCGTCGTGCGCCATGGCGCGGACGCCACGATCGCGCTCGACGACGGGCCGCCGGTGAATTTCTGCAAGCCTGCGGTGGACCCGCTGTTCAACTCCGCCATCGACGTCTGGCAGGGCGGCATCATGTCGGTGATTCTGACCGGCATGGGCTCCGACGGGATGCGCGGCGGCAAGGAGATCGTCGCCGCCGGCGGCAGCGTGATTGCCCAGGACGAAGCGACCAGCGTGGTGTGGGGCATGCCGGGCGCGGCCGCCAACGCAGGTATTTGCGCGGCGGTTCTGCCGCTCAATCAGATCGCGCCAAAACTGGTTCGGTTGTTTTCGGGAGATCGTTCGTGACGCCTTCAGACTATGAGTATCTGCGTAAGCTTCTGAAAGAGCGCTCCGGGCTCGATCTTTCGGCCGACAAGCAATATCTGGTCGAAAGCCGATTGCTGCCGTTGGCCCGCAAGTCCAGCCTGCCGGGCATTTCCCAACTCGTCGAGAAGATGAAGGGCGGAGCCAGCGCACTGACGGCGGAGGTGGTCGAGGCGATGACCACCAACGAGACGTTTTTCTTCCGCGACAAGATTCCGTTCGATCATTTGCGGGAAGCGGTCATTCCGGCACTGGTACAGGCGCGCGCGGCCCGCCGGTCGTTGCGCATCTGGTGCGCGGCTTCCTCCACCGGGCAGGAACCGTATTCGATCGCGATGTGCCTGAAGGAGGCGGGACCCCTGCTGTCCGGCTGGCGCACCGAAATCGTCGCGACCGACCTGTCGCAGGCGGTGCTGGAAAAATCGAAGGCCGGTATCTTCAGCCAGTTCGAGGTGCAGCGCGGATTACCGATTGGGTTGCTGGTGAAATATTTCAGCCAGAACGGCGAGCTCTGGCAGATCAATGCCGAGATCCGCAGCATGGTGCAGCATCGTCAGCTCAACCTGCTGCAGGATTTCTCCCATCTCGGCGTGTTCGACGTCATCTTCTGCCGCAACGTGCTGATCTATTTCGATCAGAATACCAAGGCCAATATCTTCGAGCGACTCTCCCGGATGCTGGAGCCCGATGGCGTGCTGGCGCTGGGCGCTGCCGAATCGGTGGTCGGCATCACCAACAGCTTCAAGCCCTATCCGGAGCGACGCGGACTTTATCGTCCGAACATCGCGCCGGTGATACGGGTGGGGGCGTCGACCCTGGTGCCGCAAACCCTGCGGGCGGTTGCCGCGGCGCGCTGACCCTGTCCTTCAGCCTGCGCCTTGGCATGCTGCCGCGCTACAAGATCGCGTGCGGCAGGAAGCGCGACGTGTTGCCGGTGATCGGGTTCTCGTCCTCGCGGATCGACAGGCCGCATGGCGTGTGATCGACCAGCCAGCTTCCGAGCACCGGGTATTGGTCGGTGAAGCTCGGCAGCGGCGCGAAAGCCTGCCGGATGAATCCTTCCGCGCCATAAGGGCCCTCTTGCTCCGCCAGCGTGGTGCCGGCGCTGACGAGCGCGACGTTGGCGCCTTCGCGCGAATAGAGCGGTTTGCGCACGAACGAGGAGCCGAGCATGGCCGCCTTCGGATCGTCCTCGAAATAGGCCGGCAGCAAATTGGGATGCTTCGGAAACATCTCCCACAGCAGGGGAAGGATGCCCTTGTTGGAGAGGATCGCCTTCCACGGCGGTTCGATCCAGCGGGTCGGCGCGGTTGCGAGTTTTTCGCCGAACGTGTCGCGGAACATCCATTCCCAGGGATAGAGCTTGAAGGCGAGCTCGATTGCGCGGTCGTCGAGATCGACGAAGCGGCCATCGCCATCCAACCCGACTTCCTTGATGTCCATCAATGTCGTCTTCAATCCGGCTTGGCTCGCAGTGTCCTGCAGATAGGCCAGCGTGCCGGCATCCTCGGCATTGTTGGTCATTCCTGTGAGATGAAGATGCTTGGCGCCGCCATGTTTCTTCCAGGCGTCGATCAGGCGCTCGTGGATTGAATTGAACTGGTCGGCGCGCTTCGGGATGATGTTGCGCTCCATCGCCTGTTCGAGCCAGGTCCACTGAAAAACCGCCGCTTCGAAAATCGAGGTCGGCGTATCGGCGTTGTATTCCAGCAGTTTCGCCGGGCTCCAGCCGTCGTAGCTCAGGTCGAGCCGGCCGTAGAGGCTGGCGTCACGGCGGCGCCAGCTCTCGGACATCAGCGGCCAGAACGCTTCGGGTATTTTCAATCGGCGCAAATATTTTTCGTCCTTGATCACGCGGCCGACCAGCTCGAGGCACATCGCATCGATCTCGGCGGTGGGCGCCTCGATCCGCCGTTCGATTTCCTGCAGCGTGAACGCGTAATAGGCCCGTTCGTCCCAATAGCGTTCCCCGTTGATGGTGTGAAAGGTGAACCCAACGCCTTCGGCGGTGGCAGGCCAGTCGTCACGTTCGGGGCAGACGATCCGTTGCATGTAATTCAACCGCCGGAAAAGCCGATGGCATGCCCGAACGAGCCGAAGCCGCCGCGCTGCACCGAATGCGAGCCGGAATCGTAGGATGAATGGCTCGAGGAGGAAGAGGAGGAGTCGCTGCTATAGTAACCGCTGCGCCACGAGCCGCCGCCGGAGCCGCCGCCATGGCCCGAGGAAGAGCTGTGGGAGGAGCACTCGGTGGTGTTTTGCGTCGGCGATGCCAGGTGCGGGTTTGGTTGCTCGCAAGTGCGGCTCGGCATCAGCGTGTAGGCGGTGGCGCCGACGGCAAACGTGCCCATGAGCAGGAGTGCGACATTGGCCGAACGCTTGGCCGGCGGCGGCGGAACGGGACGCGGCGCCGCCGGTACCGAGACCTGTTTGCGCTTGCCGAATTCAGGCTCTGAATTGTTCGCCATGGTCAGTAGGTCATGCAAGCGGCGTTGATCGCGCCGGCGGCCAGCGAGGACAGTCCGAGCCAGATCGCGGCGGCGAGCTCGCCCGATGCGATCCGCTTCGACAGGTTCGGCACCGGAACCCTGACGAGGTAATAGACGATGATCTGCACGATCAGCGCGATCGCCGCCCAGATCAGGCAATCCCAGACATTGGCCGAATGGGTGATGGCGCTGACCAGCGGCAGCACGAAGCCGAGCAGGCTCAGGCCCAGCGCGATCGCGGCGGCCGGCTCATTGGCGCGGATCAGATCGAATTCGTTGTGCGCCGTGATGCGGGTGTAGACGAAGAGGTACGCGACCACGGCAACGATGGCCGTACAGAAATAGACCAGGAACGCCGGCAGCCCGGCAAGCGATTGCAGGATCATGAATTCGCCCCAACTCGTGCGTCCGACAGGTTCGCACGATCTGTCAGTCGGCGCATCCGAGCGGCGGGTTCAATCCAACAATTTCTGCCCAAACAAAAACCCCGCCATTTCGGGCGGGGTTCGCAAAACTTCCATGGCGGCCTTGATACGGCCGACTATTCCTTGACCTCGATCTTGCCTTTCATCGCCGGGTGCAGGCCGCAGATGTAGTCGTAGATTCCGGCATCGGCGAGGGTGAGCTGGGTGGTCTGGCCTTTCAGCGCGATCGGCGAGCGCTGCGGCTTGGGGCCGGTGATCGTCACCTGGTGCGGCGAGGAATCGGTGTTGTGCCAGGTGATGGTCTGGCCCTTGCTGACGATCACGGTCTCCGGTCCGAACTTGAAATCGGAGATCGAGACCACGCCGGGGCCCGGCGCGGGCTTTGCCATGGCGCCTTCGGGCGTGCCCTTCAGGCCCGCCAGCGAGATAACGAAATCCTGCCCCGCATGCGGTTTGTGGCAGGTGAAGCAGGCCGTCAAATTGGCCTTGTCGTTGACCTTCTTGTCCGGGCCAAACGCCTGATACTCCCATTCGCCATTCCGAATGTCGTCCTTGTACTCGGTTCCCCAGCCATCGCGCTTTTCCATCACCGCGTAGGCGACGAGATCGCCCTTCTGGAAACGGCCGTTGGCATCCTTGAGAGGCTCGCCGGCCGCATCGAGTTGCGCCTTGTATTGCACCAGCGTCAGCACCGTGCCGCTCGGGATCGGCTGCCCCTTGCGCACCGCATCGACCGCCGCCGGCGTCGCATAGAGCTCGCGATACTGCTTGTTGTCGTAACGATCGACCGTGGCGTAGAGCGTGCCCTTGTCGAAATTCTCCGGGAAGCCGACCTTGTCGCCGCCGGCGAGCGCCGAATAGCCGATGAGCGCGCCCGATGCCGACCCGAGCGCGACAGCGGCAGCCAGCCTGACGTTTTTCATGACTTCCCCCTCGTTTGCGGACAACTCCGTCAAGTACGAGACACCGCGAAGCGGGTTTCAATCCGGGGAAGCGAATTTGTCGCGTGGTAGTGGCCCAAACAAAAACCCCGCCGTTTCGGGCGGGGTCCAGCCGGGAGGAGCGAGCGTTGCGGCTCGCCGTAAGCCCTGATCAGGCGGGGATGCGCTCGTCCGCCTCGTGCGGCTCGCGCAGCACGTAGCCGCGGCCCCACACGGTTTCGATGAAGTTGCGGCCTTCGGAGGCGTTCGCCAGCTTCTTGCGCAGCTTGCAGATGAAGACGTCGATGATCTTCAGCTCGGGCTCGTCCATGCCGCCATAGAGATGGTTGAGGAACATTTCCTTGGTGAGGGTGGTTCCCTTGCGGAGCGAGAGCAGCTCCAGCATCTGGTATTCCTTGCCGGTCAGGTGCACGCGCTGGCCACCGACCTCGACCGTCTTGGTATCGAGATTGACCACGAGATCGCCGGTCTGGATGACCGACTGGGCGTGACCCTTGGAACGGCGCACGATCGCGTGGATGCGGGCAACCAGCTCGTCCTTGTGGAACGGTTTGGTCATGTAGTCGTCAGCGCCGACGCCGAGACCCTTGACCTTGTCCTCGATGCCGGCGAGGCCGGAGAGGATCAGAATGGGAGTCTTGATTTTCGACACCCGGAGCTGCTTGAGCACGTCGTAGCCGGACATGTCGGGCAGGTTCAGGTCGAGAAGGATAATATCGTAGTCGTAAAGCTTACCTAGATCGACGCCTTCTTCTCCGAGATCCGTCGTGTAGACGTTGAAACTCTCGGATTTCAGCATCAATTCGATCGACTGCGCGACGGCGCTGTCATCTTCTATCAGCAAAACGCGCATGCCAGTCCCCTTTAGTCCGCCGCTCCGGGCGTCAGGTCGGCCGCACTTGCGGCACTCAAAACGCCTTTAACAACTGATTCGGATCCTGACAGACACATGGTTAACAAAATCTGATTCCGGTTCGCAAGCTCTTTAAGTGCAATTTCTAACGAATCGCCCTAAGATGTTGCTCGGAAGCAGCTTTTCTCCATAATGCCCACTCAGGTTCCAGATTAAGAGGCGGGCCTAACCGACTCCCGCGTTTAGCCCTTCTTCTGATGGGCAAGCGCTCTCAGTCACCAAAGACAGTGACGCAATGATTAATGATGCGGGTAAACACGAGGTTAAGCGCGGTTTCTTAAAGTGCGGAAACTTAAGGTTTTCGCAATGAAGGCGCTCGCGGAGCAGATCGGCGATATCGACGGCGTCAATATATATGGCCGCGTCGTGGGCGTGCGCGGGCTGATGGTCGAGATCGCGGGGCCTATCCATGCGATGTCGGTCGGTGCCCGCATCGTCATCGAGACCGGCGGAAGCCGCTTCATCCCGGCCGAAGTGATCGGCTTTTCCGGCAGTAATGCTGTCGTGATGCCGTTCGGCGGACTCGACGGCGTCCGGCGTGGCTGCCGTGCCGTGATCGCGACCGCTGCGAGTCAGGTGCGGCCGTCGCCCGCCTGGCTCGGCCGCGTCATCAACGCCATGGGGGAACCGATCGACGGCAAGGGGCCGCTGGTGCAGGGCCCGTCGCCGATGCCCTATCGCAATGCGCCGCCACCGGCGCATTCGCGCAAGCGCGTCGGGGCGCCGCTCGATCTCGGCGTGCGGGCGCTTAATACCTTCCTGACCTGCTGCCGCGGCCAGCGGCTCGGTATCTTCGCCGGTTCCGGCGTCGGCAAATCGGTGCTGCTGTCGATGCTGGCGCGCAATGTCGATGCCGATATCACCATCATCGGCCTGATCGGCGAACGCGGCCGCGAGGTGCAGGAATTTCTGCAGGAGGATCTCGGCGACGAGGGCCTCGCGCGCTCCGTCGTGGTGGTGGCGACATCCGATGAGCCTGCCTTGATGCGGCGGCAGGCCGCCTACCTGACGCTGGCGATATCGGAATATTTCCGCGACGAGGACAAGGACGTGCTGTGCCTGATGGATTCGGTCACGCGCTTTGCGATGGCGCAGCGCGAGATCGGGCTGTCGGCCGGCGAGCCGCCGACCGCGAAAGGCTATACGCCGACCGTGTTCACCGAATTGCCGAAACTTCTGGAGCGGGCAGGGCCGGGCACCGGGATCGGAACCATCACCGGCATTTTCACGGTGCTAGTCGACGGCGACGACCACAACGAGCCGATCGCGGATGCGGTGCGCGGCATTCTGGACGGCCACGTCGTGATGCAACGCTCGATTGCAGAACGCGGCCGGTTTCCCGCGATCAATATTCTTAAATCGGTCTCGCGCACCATGCCGAGGTCGGCCAATCCCGACTATCTCCCCACAATCATGCGGGGCCGCCAGGTGATGGCGACCTACGCCGACATGGAGGAACTGATCCGGCTCGGCGCCTATCGGGCAGGCTCGAGCCCGGAGGTCGACGAGGCGATCCGGTTGCACGAGCCGCTGGAAGCCTTCCTGCGCCAGGCCAAGGACGAAAAATCGAGCCTCGATGACGGCTACCGCCAATTGGCGCAGATCCTCGCCAATTTGGAAACGGAACGCTAACTTTGTCAGGCCATCATCCCCGGCACATGATAACGCCGGTGGGGTCCCCCGAGGGAGCCGGCTCCGTCCCGCGTTCAGATTGGGACTTCTGGGGAGTATGAGTCGATGAAGTCACGAGAAACGCTGATCCGCCTGAAGAAATTTCAGGTCGACGAGAAGCGCCGAAGGGTTACCCAGATCGAAGGCATGATCGCCGACTTCCAGCGCATGTCGGTCGATCTCGAGCGCGAAATCCAGACCGAGCAGGAGCGGGCCGGAATCAACGACCCCTCCCATTTCGCCTATCCGACCTACGCCAAGGCCGCGATCCAGCGCCGGGAAAACCTGACCCGCTCCGCCGACGAACTGCGCATACAGCTCGAGGATGCCAAGAGCCTGTTGAGCGAAGCCTTCGAGGAATTGAAAAAGGTCGAACTGCTCGACGAGCGCGACCAGGCGCGCGAGCGCGCCGAGGAAAGCGCCCGCGAGCAGGCCGACATGGATAGTATCGGCCTGATGCGCGCCCGGCTTGGCGTCGCCTGACGCTTCTCACACCATCGGTTGGACGATCGAAAACCCGGGCCTCACGGCCCGGGTTTTTTCTTGATCTTTCTTTGGCCAATCTTCCGGAATCGGCGACTTGGTGGCCCCTCTGACGCGAGGTATGCTACGAAACTTCCCGTCGGCTCCGGCGTACGACGCATGGGAGGAGCGGGATTGTGGGGGACGCTGAATGCTGACGCCAGCGGAGCTGGTCTGGCTGATTGCCGCGGTGGCGAAGGGGGATGAGGCCGCTTTTGAGCGCCTTTACGCCGCCACGCGCGCGAAACTCTTCGGCGTCGTGCTCCGTATCTTGCGGCGTCAGGACCTCGCGGAGGAGGTCATTCAGGAGGCTTACGTCAAGATCTGGAACAGCGCCGGACAGTTCAACCCTGCGCTCGCTTCGCCGATCACGTGGATGGCGTCGATCGCGCGCAACCGGGCGATCGACGTGGTGCGCAAGAAGAGCGAAAGCTCGATCGAGGAGGAGCCGGCCGCGATGGAAGTGGCGGCCGAGTCGCCCGATCCGCTGGCGCGGCGCGAGATGACGGAAGAGTTGAAGCGGTTGCTGGAATGCGTCGGCCGCCTGGAGCCGGATCGGCAAAAGCTCGTGCTGCTCGCTTATTACAACGGCTGGAGCCGCGAACAGCTCGCCGCCAAGTTCGAGACGCCGGTGAATACGGTGAAGACGTGGCTGCGCCGCAGCATGATGGAAATAAGGGAGTGTCTCGGACTGGGGTCCGGATCTTGAACGATGGCCTATAGCGAAGACCATATCGCGCTCGCCGCGGAATATGCGCTCGGCACCCTCGATGCAGACGAGCGCACGCAGGTCGAGACCATGATGGCCGTCGATGCCGAATACAGCGCACTCGTTCAGGCCTGGGAATACCGGCTCGGCGTGCTGAACCAGATGGTCGGTTCGGTCGAGCCGCGTCCGGTCGTGTGGGAAAACATCAAGGCCGCGATCGGACGTTCCACGGAAGCGCAGGCGCCGCTGACGCTGCCTGAGGCGCCGCAGACTGCGCCTCCGCCTGAACCCACGGCTGAGCCGGTGGCTCCCGCGGTAGCCGAGGCACCGCCAGCCGTCACGGACGGTCCGGTTGCGGCCAATGTCATCCAGTTGTCCAGTCGCGCGAAGCGCTGGCGCAACGTGGCTTCCTTTGCCACCGCAATTGCCGCAGCACTTATCGCGATGCTGGCGGTGCAGGTCTATCGGCCGGAGCTCTTACCGGAGGCGCTGCGGCCGCAGCCGCGCATCCAGACCGTCGAGGTCAAGACGCCGGCGCCACAGCCGACACCCTCGGCGCAGTATGTCGCGCTGCTGCAGCGTGACGGCGGTTCGCCCGCGTTCATTTTGACGGTCGACGCCGCGACCAAAAATTTCACCGTCCGCAAGGTCGGCGCCGATCCCGAGCCCGGCAAGAGCTTTGAGCTCTGGCTGATTTCCGACCGCCTGCCGCAACCGCGCTCGCTCGGCGTGATCGGCGGCAGCGATTTCACCGCGCGCCCGGCGCTCGCCGCCTACGACGCCAGCACGATCAACACCGCGCTCTTTGCGGTGACCGTCGAGCAGGCCGGCGGCTCGCCGAGCGGCCAGCCGACCTCGGCGCCGATCTTTACCGGCAAGCTGATCGAGACGGTGCCGGCTGCTCGCTAGCGCTTGCTTACTGAAGCTTGATCCTCATGGTGAGGAGCGCGCTCTTGCGCGCGTCTCGAACCGTGTGGCCCTGATCTCGCCTGGGGCCCATCCTTCGAGACGCCCGCTTCGCGGGCTCCTCAGGATGAGGTTTGTGGGGGTGGTGGCGAGCCGCCAACAAAAAGAAAACGCCCGTGGGGAGCGGGCGTTTTCGCAGTCAACTTGGGGGTAGTTGGGGTCTTATATATCCACGTGGCGACTTTGGGGGGCTGTAAAGAGCCGCGTGAATTCCGTGAATTCCTGTGTTTCCGGATTCCTCCGTTAGCGTACGATTGAGTTACCGGAGCTGGTGATCGCCACCGGCTTGCCGGCCTTCATCACGCGCGTGCTCGCGGTCTGGGTGAGACCTTCATCCGAGGTGTTGCGCGCGGAGATGCTGAACCCGGCGACCACGACACCTGCCACGAGGGCCACGGCCACGATCTTGAGATGGGTCGTGCGATCTGCGCTGTAGATCGAATGGTTCATGGAAGTCTCCTGCCGCCTCCGGCCTAACGGATTTGTTGGATGCGTCCGCAGGCTGGTTCAACGTCTCGCGTCAGGAAACGTAGGACTCCGGCATCTGTTTCCAAAGGAACGATCACAAGGCGGTGAAAAGACTTGAACGGCCGCGATTGGAACGTCCGCGGCGATCGCCAGAAATGAACAAATATTCAGTCTCTGTAACAGCTTATGCGGAGATCACCGCTTCTCAGGGGCGAATGGCGCGGTATGGGCCATTTTCGACAAACCATTTGCCTGTGGCGAAAAGGCTTCGCCATTTTCGCCGGTGATTTGCGCCGCGCCCGCCGCCAAACTAGACGCTGCCGACCGTCTTCAGCCGCGCGCGCGGGTGAATTTCCGCCTGCGACAACACAGTGGTTTGCGAGCGGAACCGCTCGATCAGCGAGCGCACGAACGGGCGGATTGCAGCGGAGGTGACCAGCACCGGCGCCTCGCCCTCGCGCGCTGCCTGTTCGAAGGCGTTGCGAACGCTGGTCATGAACTCCGACAGTTTTGAGGGCTGCATGGCGAGGCTGCGCTCTTCGCCCTGGCCCACGATCGATTCCGCAAACGCCTGTTCCCACCGCGCCGACAGCGCGATCAGCGGCAGATAACCGTTGTATGTGGTATTCTGTGCGCAGATCTGGCGCGCCAGCCGAGCGCGGACGTGCTCGACCATGGTGGCGGGGTTGCGCGAGAAGGCGAGCGCGTCGGCGATGCCTTCGAGGATGGTGGAGAGGTCGCGGATCGAGATCCGCTCGGCCAGCAGGAGCTGCAGCACGCGCTGGATGCCCGAGACCGTGACCTGGCTCGGCACGATGTCCTTGACCAGCTCGCCCTGTTCCTTCGGCAGATCCTTCAAGAGCTTCTGCACCTCGCCATAAGACAGCAAGTCGCTCATGTTGTTCTTGAGTAGCTCGGTGAGGTGCGTCGACAGCACGGTGGCGGCATCGACCACGGTGTAGCCCTTCAGCGAGGCCTCTTCCTTCAGTGCGGCATCGACCCAGGTTGCCGGCAGACCAAACGTCGGCTCGACGGTGTGGATACCGGGCACGCCGACCTGGTTGCCGGCGGGATCCATCACCATGAACTGGTTCGGCCAGATCTTGCCGGTTCCGGCGTCCACTTCCTTGATCTTGATGACGTAGGTGTTGGCCTCGAGCTGGACGTTGTCGAGGATGCGTACCGCCGGCATCACAAAGCCCATTTCGATCGCGAGCGAGCGGCGCAACGCCTTGATCTGCTCGGTCAGGCGGTCGGTACCGTCGGGGCCGTTGACCAGCGGCAGCAGCGCATAGCCGAGCTCGATCTTGAGGTCGTCGATCTTGAGCGCGGTGGCGATCGGCTCTTCGGCCGCGGCGTTGGCGGCAGCCGCCGCAAGCTCGGGCGCTGCGGCCGCGGCGGCTTCGGCAGCCTTGGTGACGTTGTTGTGGTTTCGCGCTTTCCAGGCCAGCGCCGCGGCGCCGCCGCCGAGCGCCAGGAACGGCAGCATCGGAATGCCGGGTAGCAGCGCCAGCACCAGCATCACGCCGGCCGACATGCCGAGCGCCTGCGGGTAACCCGAGAGCTGCTTCATCAGCGCCTTGTCGGCCGCACCCGTGATGCCGGCCTTCGACACCAAAAGGCCCGCGGCGGTGGAGACGATCAGCGCCGGCACCTGCGTCACCAGGCCGTCGCCGACCGTCAGAATGGTGTAGGTGCGGGCGGCATCGCCAAAGCTCATGCCCTGCTGGGCGACGCCGATGATGATGCCGCCGATGACGTTGATGAAGACGATCAGGAGGCCCGCGATAGCGTCGCCGCGGACGAATTTCGAGGCGCCGTCCATGGCGCCGAAGAAGCCGCTTTCGTCTTCCAGCGCCTTGCGGCGAGCCTTGGCGGTCTGCTCGTCGATCAGGCCGGCCGACAGATCGGCGTCGATCGCCATCTGCTTGCCCGGCATCGAATCCAGTTGGAAGCGGGCGGCGACTTCGGCGATGCGGCCCGAACCCTTGGTGATGACGACGAAGTTCACGATCACGAGAATCGCGAACACGATAATTCCGATCACGAAATTACCGCTCATCACGAAATTGCCGAACGCTTCGATGACGTGGCCGGCGGCCGCCGTGCCCTCATGGCCGTGCGACAGGATCAGCCGGGTCGAGGCCATGTTCAGCGACAGCCGCAGCATGGTCGAGATCAGAAGCACGGTCGGAAATGACGAGAATTCCAGCGGCGCCTGGATGAACAGCGACGTCATCAGGATCAGGATCGATACCGTGATCGAGATCGCCAGGAACAGGTCGAGCACGATCGCCGGCAGCGGCAGGATCAGCACCACGAGGATGACGAGGACGCCGAGCGCCAGCGCCAGATCGCCGCGCTTCAGGATATCGCCGATTTCGCTCAAGGACGGAAACTTGCCGCCCGTGCCTGCGCCGCCCTGACCCGCCGTGACATCGACCATGGTAGCCGCTTCCCCCCGCGTCTGCCGCCATCGGGCGCCAGACGTCTTGGCGGCGGCCGAAGGGCCGCCGTTCCGAAAGTGAGGCACCGCACTGGCGTCCACGGGGTTCCTCCCGTTTTACGCGGCCGACGACACTCGACTTCACCCGGCAATTTTTGCCCGGTGTATGGTTAGCAAAGGGTTAACGAGGGAGTGCTTAGCCCGTCATTCCGGGGCGATGCGCCAGCATCGAACTACGATGTGCAAGCGCACATCGGAGAATCTCGTGCCGCATGCGTCGTCGCACCCCGCGGCTTAGATCGCGCCCGCCGATTGAAGTCATTCCTTCACGGGGCCGCGCGCGAGTGCCGCCGATTGCTGCAGGCTGATGCCATGGGCGAGCGGGTCGGCGTGGCGATGCACCAGGTGCCACTGGTCCCCGTCCCGCCGATAGACGAGCGTAACGCGCAGCGCCCATTCCTGTGCGGGCAGTCCCCCGACCTCGGCATGGTGCCGTTCGATCAGCGCGAGAACTACCATGTCGGCCGAGCCATAGGATTGGACGACCTCCTGCTTGTGGGTGCCGTTCTTGAAGAACCGTCCGATCCTGTCCCACGTCTCGGACGTATATTGCGAGCCGTGCGACGGTGACCCGCCGAACGGGGACATCAATGTGAAATCGTCTGACATGGCGATCATCGCCCGGTAAGTCTCTGCGTCTCCCCGCATCAGTGCCGCATTCGACACCTCGGAATGCTTGATCAGCTTGGCGATCGTATCTTCCGCCGCGGCCGGCTGTGCTGCGACGAGCGGCAGACCCGCCATCGCCGGGATGGCGCGACGCCGGGATAACGCTGGAGGCGAGCTCGCGCCGGGCGTCATCGGTGATTTCTTCGACATGTAAGCACCCCAGTGTTGAACGAACCTGTGTGATGAAAGAGGCGATAGATGACCCTTTGGGTATCGTGAATCCAGTGATAAAGTTTCAGCACCATGCTGAAGCCGGCTCAGCTCCTACGCATCGATCTCAGTCTCCTGGTGTTGTTCAGCACCGTGCTCGAGGAGGGCCATGTCGCGCGCGCGGCGGAAAGACTCAATCTCACGCCCTCGGCCGTCAGCCATGGGCTGCGCCGGCTGCGGCATCTCCTGCATGATCCGCTGTTCCTCAAGACGCCCGGTGGCGTGAAGCCTACGGACCGTGCTCTCGCACTTGCCGGTCCAGTTGTTGAGGCTCTCGCGCGTGTCGATGGAATCATATCGATGGCCGGGCCGTTCGACCCCGGAAGCACGCGGCGATGCTTTACGATCGGTGCGCCTGATGCCTTGGCGGCCGTCTTCCTCGGCCCTCTCGTTTCCCGCTTGGCCCGCGAGGCGCCGGGTGTCGACATCCGCTTGCTGCAGCTCATGCCGCAACATCACGGCAAGCCGACGAGCCAAGTGTGGCAAACCACACTCACGGAGCTCGACTCCCACCGGCTCGATCTTGCAATACTCCCGATCGGCCCGTTGCCGCCCCGTTTCGTCGAGCGGTTGCTGTTCGAGGAAGACTTCGTCGTCGCCATGCGAAAAGGTCATCCGCTGGCGCGTGCACCAAACCTGGCAGCATACCTGAAGGCACGGCACATGCTGGTTTCGGCCATCGGCGATGCGCTAGGAGTCGTCGATGCCATGCTCGCCGAGCGGGGGCATTCGCGGCGCGTGGCGCTGACCGTGCCGAATTTCATGATGGCGCTGGTTCAGCTCGCCGAAAGCGATCTGGTTGCGACCTTGCCGCGAAGGCTGGTCGCGTACCACGCCGCGCGGTTCAACCTGGTGGTACGCCCGGTGCCGCTGCCCTGGAGGCCCGATCCGATACGCCTCGTCGCATCGCAGTCCGCGATGGCCGACGCCGGCATCGCTTGGCTGTTCGAGACGTTGGCGAGCAGCATAAGTACGAGCACCGGTTCGCGCTCAAGGCAGGAACGGAAGCGTCGCAAGCCGTGTTGACCTGGAAGCTGCGAATTTGCGGTGACACTGATTGAACCGTTGAGGCCAAGCTACCTTTCAAACTACCTATTAAGTGCACTATCACCGTAACCCCGAACTGGTTGAAGCACGCGGACATCGCCAACGATCCGATTGTCATTGACGCTCAGAAACCCAGCCTCAATGAAAGGCGCAAGCGAACCTGCTCCTCCATTCAACGTTCGTGCGTCGGGAACATCCACGCCAGCGTTAACCCTGTCGGCAAATAGACTGTACGTGGGGCGGGTTGTTACCTGAGCCGCCGCCAAGTTGCCGCATTAGACCGGAGAATTTTTACCGCCACTAAACAAGTGGAGGAACATCATGCTGAGAATGGTGTTGTTGGGCCTCCTCATCCCATTGGGGGTAGGAGTGCTGGCGGCAATGGAGCTCAGAACTCCAGCGCGCAATGCAGTAGCGGACTTCCAGCCCCTTGCCGAGTCAACCGTGGGCATATCCGATTCACATGTTGCGCTGGCGAAGGGTGATCGACTTGAAATTGCCGCCGCGAGCAGCGAGACACCAGCGCAGCCCGCGCCAGTCGACGAACGCGTTTCTCCGTCGGAAGACATCAGTGTCGGTCCTTCGGAGCCCCCGAGGGTGATCGACCGCCATCGACACGGTCCCAAATCAAAGAAGGTTACCACCGCCGTCCGTCCAAAGAAGGTCGTTACCGCCGCCCGTCCCAAGCCGCAGCCAAAGCCAACCGCTATCGCGCGAACGACCATTTCCGAGCGGCGAAAGATCGCCAGCGACACCGAGTCCTGTCGGCTGAGCGCGTTTGGTGGCTTGCGCAAGGCCTTGAATTCAGTCGACTGCGAAATCTGATTCATTGGAACGGCCTCAGTGACTCTGACCTGATGCTGTCTCCAGAACTTGGGAGTGAGAGCTCAGGCCCAACTCCACCCGGTGCGGCCGCTATCCGCTTTGGGTCCGACAGCGCCCCAAATGATGCGCGTGCAAGGCCGGCAAGGCTCAACGTTCGCGCGCAGATTCGCCTTAAAAAATAAGCCTTTGAAGGTGAACGAGTTCACAGCCGGAGCCCCAGCGGCAGGTCCATTTTGCCGGCCTGGGACGATCCAGATGCACGACCGAATGACCATACCCAAGTTCATGCCGGAAGTGAGAGGCCAAGGCCGCGACCTGCGAATAGATGCCTGCCGAGGCGTCGCGCTGTGGTTCATCTTTCTTGACCATGTTCCCAACAACATCGGAACTTGGCTGACACTGCGGAACTACGGCTTCAGCGATGCCGCTGAAGTGTTCATGTTCGTATCGGGCGTAACCTGCGCGCTGGCTTACGGCAAAGCATGGCGCTGCGAGGGCTGGACCGGAGTGATCAGCCGAACGCTGCGGCGAAGCTGGGACATTTATGTCGCATTTCTGCTGCTCACGCTCGCCTGCGCCATCTTGGTTCACCTCGCAGGCACGGGCCGTGTTGCTGATGAGAGCAATACGCGCATCTTGTTGGACCATCCAGGCGCAACGCTCGCGCGCGCGGCGATCCTGCAATACCGTCCCGTCAATACCGACGTGTTGTCGGTCTTCGTGCTTCTTCACCTCCTGTTCGCGCCGCTGCTGTGGCTGCTGCTGCGAGCGCCGAATGCGACGCTTGGCGCCTCGCTGGCGCTTTATGTGTTGGTGCATGCCTTTGGCTGGACCGTCCCGGCCTGGCCGAACGGCCACTGGGCCTTCAATCCGCTGGCCTGGCAGCTGCTGTTCGTGCTCGGCGCGTGGTGGATGATCGATGTCAAGAGGCCCCAGCCGTGGGTGACGTCACGCACGACGCTTGTGCTTACCATCCTGTATCTGCTCTTCAGCCTGATCATTGTATTGAGCTGGCGCATCAAACCGCTGGAAGTACTGATCCCGCAGGCGCTGGCGCAACTGCTTTACCCATTGGACAAATCGAATCTCGATCCATTGCGACTGCTGCATTTTTTGGCCATAGCGGTTTTGGTGGCATGGCTCGTGCCTCGCAATTGGCGAGGGCTGACGACGCCGGTAATGCGCGGCGCGATCCGCTGTGGTCAGAACTCGCTGCCAATCTATTGCCTCGGCGTTCTCTTGACGTTTGCCAGCCACGTGGCGCTGCTCAAGATTTCAGACGGACTTGCGATGCAGATAGCGTTGAGTTTCGCTGGCATCGCAGCGATGATCGCGACCGCAACGCTGCTGAACTCGATCAGCATCAAACCCGGGCTGCGATCATAATATTTGGACACTGCGATCAGCGAGAGTGTCTATGAAAGATGAAGGATGCCGTCGTTGCGGAGATCGCTGCCGGGCAGGGCCATGCCACCGACGGAACCAGGTTTGTTCGCTCGCAACCACAACCGCCCGATGACAAAGCGGAAGGACGCTGCAGTAACGCCCATCGTTGCGCACGCGATCCATGTGGCGCTATACATTACCCATGCCCCGCGATTTTCGCCTTGATCGCACTCCCGTCGACGTTCTCAACTATGAGATCGCCCAGGACCAGGCTGTTGCGCTCGGACGAATGGGGCGCGCGCTGGAAGCGGCCCTCGCCAGGCTGCAGGAGTTCGATGCCACCCATCCACGCTCGGGCGCGCCGGCGTCAGCCCAGCAGGCACGGCGCATCCTGGTGACGGAGGCCGGCCACGCGCTGTGGATGTTCGTGGTGCAGCGAGAGGCGTGTGGCCTGCGCGACAGTCGCCCTGTCATGCGCGACTATAACGTGCCGAACGAGGTGCAGCAGTGCATGGGGGCGGTCCCCGCCACATCTAAGCTGTCAGCAACATGACTTCCTGAGTTTCAACGATCCATCGAGGTTCGAGACGAGCAGGAAGTCACCTTGGACGCCTTTCGCGCGGCTGCCCGGCACTCGCGCCACGGTCTCGTTTCCAGGCCAGAATGAATCCACCGCCTTGCCGGATTTGAGTCTCATTATGACCTAGGTCGCGGCCAAAGGTCGGTGCGGGGAGGGCGCAACACTGGGGTTCTCATGTCCGGTCATTTGCGATCTAACATCGCCGCTTTCGTCCTTCTCGCAAGTCTCCCGACTTCGCCTGCATCTTCGAATCCGCTTGCAGACTTGTTCAATGTTCCTCCTCCCCAGACGGCCACTGCGCCCGCTCCCGCGGAAAAGGAAAGCGAGTGCTTGCCACGACCCGGTACGTCGACGGCGGAAGGTCAGCGCTGGGTCTATCGTACTGAGGGGCGCCGCAAATGCTGGTTCCAGGCTGCCGAGGGCACCGCGACGGTGAAGCAGGTTCGTCATCGCGCCGCGAAGCCTCGTGTCGCCGCTCCCGAGGAGAATGAGGACGCGCGGGCCAAGCAGAAGGCGGTCATGGATGCACGTGCGGAGTTGCTGAGCTCCGCACCGGCGGAAACGTCTCAGCCGACGCAGCCCGCGCCCGAGCTCGAGGTGGTCGATGCCGCCTCTGTCCCGGCTACGGGGACCGCAGCCTTCGTGCCGCCGGCAACTGTCGCCAGCCGCGCGACCGATCAGTTCACACCTGACCATCCCACGCCTGACCACCCCGCGCCGCGCCGGCTCGACGCAGCGACACTTCTGGCAGCCGCACCGGCGCCAAGCGAGGCGGTTGCGGTCGCCGTGCCTCCGGCCGCGCCGGTCGCCTCTCCGATCGCCGAGGCGGCTGATGACGGCTGGGGCTGGATGGCAACCTGGTTTGGTGCGCTGCTGATGGCGCTGGGGCTCGCCTCCGTCTTGGCCTCGAGCCGGACCCTTCGGGAGGCCGTGCTGTTGCGCGATTAATGCGGGAGTTGCTGCTCTTCAGCCCAATCCATTTTCTCGCAGCTAAGGCAGCGGAGGAGGCGAAAGCTCTTGCCCTGGCGACTGTCGAGGATCACCACGGGCCGCGCGATGCCGCCGCAATGATTGCAAGTTGGATGATGAGGCGGATGACACCGCCCGGCGTCGCTCGCATCTCGTGCGTTACTCACCGCAGCCTCCTCTAAGGGCGACTCACGTAAGATAAAGCGCACACTGGTTCCAAGAACGCGTCCAGTGAGCACAAAGGCCGAGGCCAAGAACCAAGCGAACCGTCAATTTTCTAATCTAAAAGCCAGATCCTTCCGCTCCATAACGCATCAAAAGTTTCAGGGACGTCATTCGGAGCCCGCGCTTGCACGGCTTCCTCCGGTGCCCACGCTTGCACGGCTTCTTTCGGCGCCCACGCTTGCGTGTCTAGTAGATTGCCGCGCTTCTGCGAGACTGCGTTCACAATATCCTTGCGCAACGGTTGCGCGGCCACGCCCTTGGGCCATTCCAGCAAGGCTTTCGAAAGCCCGGGCTTGCCTTCGTACCAGCATTTCCGTCCGTCGATGAGACGATACGACCACCATTTTCCGTTCGGATTTGACGGCATCGCGGCGCTGCATTGCTGTTTCGCTTCCGCGCCTGGCATTCCCAACAATAACAGCGCAGCAACAAAAGCCGTCAGAGTTATTGATGAAAGCTGCTTGGTCATTTGCGTGGCTCGAGGCCACTACGTTGCTGCAAGCGGCTCACAGCAACCACCAAATCGGGACGTTCGAGAACTTCTACGAGCTTGTCGAGAATACGCTCATTGTTCTGCGGCCGAGGTTGCAGGTATTCTTCCAGTATGAGTTGCGCCTCGCCAATCGCCTGAATAGCCAATTGTTGATCTGTCATACGCGTTACTCACAGAGCGCCCCGGCTAAAGAAAGAAGGCAAATCAAGACCCCATTTGGGTTTTTCCCCGTTTTTTTTCAGAGTTCCATCAATTTTTATTTCAATGTTTGGGCAGAGCCTGCCTAACCTTGTGTATGGAACTTGGTCTACTGGGCGCAGACGGATTGTGGCCGTGATTGTTGTGGTTGCGATCTTTCAAGTCGCCATCTTGCGGCGAGGTAGAAAGATCGGTCTGTCTCCGGCCGCGAATGATTGTCGTCTTCAGAACTCAGATGCCCGGACTATGTCTGCAAGTTTTGAAGTCGATGGCCGCACCATGTTCGCGCATGCCTGCAAGGTCGGGCCCGAAGGCCTCGTATCGAAGCGATAGCGGATATGCATCTGGACGAGACAACGATTGGGTAAAGGTGACGTGCGCGCAGCGCGAGATCCCGCAAAAAATCCCGCCTGGGGAAAACTCGACTTAGGTCAGCCTAACTGCGTTGTCCGACTCGGCAGTCCGTGCTGGCTTTCTCAAAATTTGAGTCTGGTTTGCGGGGCAAGGAAGTTGAGCCAGTTTTCCTTTATGCTTCTGCTCGTGATGTCCCTGATGCTCACCGTATGCGTCGGAGTGGCAGCTTGGCGCATGTCTGATGACTGGCCGGAAGTTACCGGAAGCACTTCGCCGGCATTCATCCACATGCGTTGAAAATAAGGGCCTCAACTCCTGACGGAGCTGAGGCCATCACCGCACTACGAACCCGCGCGAGCGGTCGGCTCAATCGCAATAGCTCCACCCGCCATAACCGTCGTCGCATCGCGCCCGCGCACGATACGGCACGGGCAGCGGCGGCCGCGGCGCGTATTCGGCCGCATAGTCGTATTCCTGCGCGTAGTAGCGTTCGCGATAGGCTGGCGCGCGTTCGACGTAGACGGGCTGCGCGGGGTAGGGCGTTCCGTACTCGCCATAGACCGCTGCCGGTGCGCGGTAGGCGGGGTCACCGTAAGAGCGATATCGGTAATCGGGTTCCGCGTACGGGCGATAAGCCGGTCGCGGGCGCACATTGATGTTTGAGGAAGGCGCGTAGATTCCGCCTGGCGCGACGTAGACGGATGACGACAGATCGCTGGCCGCGGCAGCCCCGGTACACAGGACGACGAAAGCCAGCGTGAGCGATGATCGGTACATGTGTGAAGCCTCCAACTACTCAAGCCGCGCCAGCCAGCGTGGTTAATTTTCGCTAAACAAATCGAGGTGCGCAATGATATTTTGCGCGAAGAAGTGTGCCATTTCTGGACTTCGTACACATTCGCGTGTCGGCGATTGTCGTAATTGTGAATGCCTCAGCCTTGCGCCGTCATTGCGAGCGAAGCGAAGCAATCCATCGCGCCGCACGACGAAGCATGGATTGCTTCGTCGCTTCGCTCCTCGCAATGACGGCTGAACACACATCTGTAGGATCGCCGGCCATGACTAACTTCACCATCCGCACGATGCACCCCAAAGAAATCTCACTCGCCGTCGACTGGGCCGCGGCCGAGGGATGGAATCCGGGCCTTGTCGATGACGTCTGCTTTGCGTCTGTCGATCCGAAAGGGTTTTTCATCGGCGAGATCGATGGTGCGCCTGTCGCGACCGTCTCTTGCGTCAATTACAGCGCGGGCTTTTCCTTTCTCGGCTTCTACATCGTGCGACCGGATTTGCGCGGCAAACGTTACGGCTTGCAGATATGGAATGCAGCCATCGCGCATGCCGACGCGCGCGTGATCGGACTCGATGGCGTGGTGGCGCAGCAGGACAATTACAAAAAGTCCGGCTTTCAGCTTGCTTACGCCAACGTCCGCTATGGCGGCATGGTCACGGCACCGAGTGCGGCGCGGCCCGAGGTGATTGACCTGAGCAAAATCCCGCTGGCTGATGTGGAAGCAGACGACGCGACGGTGTTTCCAGCACGGCGGCCGGCGTTCCTGCGGACCTGGATCGGCTCGCCCGGACATGTCGGGTGCGCGGTCGTGCGCGATGGACGGCTTGCGGGTTGGGGTGTGATCCGGCCGTGCCGGAAGGGGTTTAAGATCGGGCCGCTGGTGGCCGACGACCGTGCCACGGCTGAAGCGCTATTGTCCGCCTTGCTCGCCAAGGTGGGCGGCGGCGAGATTTTTCTGGACGCGCCCAGCATCAACCGCGACGCGGTCGCGCTGGCGGAAGGTATCGGGCTCGCGCCGGTGTTCGAGACGGCGCGCATGTATACCGGCGCAATCCCGCCGCTGCGGCTGGAGCGGGTGTTCGGGGTGACGACGTTTGAGTTGGGGTAGGGGACGAAATGTAGGATGGGTGGAGCGCAGCGATACCCATCGCGCCTGTGATGGCATGGGTATCGCTGCGCTCCACCCATCCTACGCGTTCGTGCGGGCCTCGGCACTACCGGCTCAACGACATCCGGTCGATCACCGTGGTGCCGGCGGCGGAGAATAGCCTATCCGTTTGCACGAGTTCGAGCGCCTCCACCGTAAAGCGGCTGAAGCTGGTTGCGCGATAGTGTGCGATCGCGCGAATGAAGGAAGGAGATAACGGGCCCGAAAAGCGGATCAGATTCGCAAAGGCAAGTCTGCGAAACAGAAGATCGCGAAACGCGCCCGGGCCGGCTGTTCCTTTTCGTGTGTAAAAAAGATCCTGGGTCGAGCGCGTCAGCTGTTGTCTGAGCTCCCACAGCGATTCGTCTTCGGGAAACAACTGCAGAAACACGGAATTGGGCGAAACGCCCAGGCCGCGTCCCGTTAAGCCGAAGGGGCGAAGCGATCCGACGCAATGCCGGAGTCGCGCGATCAACTCCGACCGATCGACGTGCTTCATGTCGTCGAAGTTTCGGATCGTCACATGGACGGTGTCGGAGGGGTAGTAGTGATGCGAAGGATGGTGCCGCGCGAGTTCAGCCAGGACTTTGCCGATTCCGGAATTGGGTTGTTGAGGAAGCCGGGCGACCAGGGACAAGTGCACAGCCGCATCCGGGCCCGATGCGGGCAGGATGTGGTGTTCGCGCCGAACCGTGGAGAGGCTCAGGGCTGCCGTGCCCATCAGCCACAGCGATTTGAACCGTAGCCCGTCAAGCGAGTTGCTGGGATTCAAGAGCGCTCTCCGTCCCGCTGGGATTTAGGGCCTCGTCCTACACATTTGCCGTTGCCGGGCTACCGATCGCCTACCCGTTCATCCCGCGACGTCCGCCTGGACGCTGAAAAGATGTCCCAGCTCACCATGAAGATCGCGGCGATCAGTGGGCCGATGACGAAACCGTTGAGGCCGAAGACTTCGATGCCGCCGAGCGTGGAAATCAGCACAACGTAATCCGGCAGCTTGGTATCCTTGCCGACCAGGAATGGACGCAGCACATTGTCCACGAGGCCAATGATCAGCACGCCATAGGCGATCAGCCCGATGCCCTGCCAAACGGCGCCGGTTGCGAGAAAGTAGATCGCGACGGGGAGCCAGACCAACGCGGCTCCGATGGCCGGCAGCAGCGACAGGAACGCCATCAGCACGGCCCACAAAATCGGCGCGTGAACCCCGAGGAACCAGAACGCCAAACCGCCGAGCGCGCCCTGGACAATGGCCACCAGAACCCCACCCTTGACGGTGGCGCGAACTACATCGGCGAACCTGGTGAAGAGCGCTGACTTCTGATCGCCGTGGAGTGGAACAGCCTGCTTGATCAGGTCCGCCACTGCCCTGCCATCGCGCGTCAGGAAAAACAGCAGGTACAACATGATGCCGAGGCTGATCACGAACTCGAAAGTGTTCATTCCGATGGTAAGCGCCTGGGGCGCCAGGACCTGACCGCCCTTCATCAGGTTGGACGACAATGTTTCGCGAAGCCCTGAAAGATTGGTCAGGTTGAACCGCTCCAGCCAACCGGTCGCCCAAGCCGGCAGCGCATCGAAGACACGCTGGATGTAGCCGGCGAAATCATATTCTCCGGACCTGATCTTCTCAAAAAGACTCGTTGCTTCCTGCACCAGGGAGGCCGCAACCATCGCCAGCGGTATGAGTACAATCGCGACGATGAGCAGGACGGTTACCAGGGCCGCCAGGTTCGGCCTGCCGGGCATCGATCGCAGCAGCGCCCGATTCACCGGCGCAAAGATGACGGCTACAATGATCGCCCACAGAACGGCGCCGTAGAACGGCTGCAAAATCCAGGCGAATGCCAGCGTAACGGCAAGCAGCAGGAGCAGAAAGGTCTGATCATCAATCCGTCGCACGGGCGTCTCGTTAGCTCATATCAGCCGCGCCATTGTGCAGACAATGACCCGGCACGCTGTCCATCGCCTTGTATAGAGTCTTCTTTCTCCTTGAGATAAAATCGTCCTCTTCGAGACAAAGTCTTGCTTGACGGGGCTCATTTCACCAGGACTCATTTCACCAGGACCTGGCCGACCATGCCGGCGTCGTGATGGCCCGGGATCAGGCATGAATAGTCGAACGTCCCCACCTTGGTAAATTTCCAGATGATCTCGGCCGATTTCTTCGGCGCCACGCGCGCGCCGTTCGGCTCCTCGTGCTCCATATGCGGGTTGTTCTTCATCTCCTCGGCGTGCCTGAGGTTCTCTTTCGCGGTGGCGAGCAGGAATTCGTGGTCTACCGTGCCGACGTTGCGGATCACGAAGCGGATCTGTTCGCCGCGCTTCACCTCGATCCGCGCCGGCGTGTAGGCCATCTCGCTCATCTCGACCTCGATGGTGCGCGACGATTTCTTGGGATCGCCGGGCTCGCCCGCCGAATAGCTGTGGTGGACGTGCTCCTCATGGCTGTTCGCTGGCCTGGGCAACGCGGCAAGCGCAAGAAGCGTGACGCCGATCGTCATGGTGTTCTTCATCGAATGTTTCCGCATCTTTTGGTCTCAAGGTTTTGCCGGTTTACCCATTGCAATGCGCGAGAATGGCCCGGCGGCCGGTCCCCGCTCTCCCGCAACTGCATGCCCAATATCGCGCCATTGTGGCTTGACCTTAGGCGAATTGCCGCCGAAGTTGCACCCCGCCGTGGTAACTTATTCTGAATTCACCAAGGATTCCGACCTGTTCGTTCCCGATTCACGCCGGGCGTGGATTCGGCTTGCCGTGGCCGTGCTGATCGGCTCGCTCGGCAGCGTCGGCATGTGGTCGGTGGTGGTCGCACTTCCCGTGGTGCAGACGGAATTTGCCGCGAGCCGCGGCACCGCCTCGCTGGCATTTACGCTGGTGATGCTCGGCTTCGGTTCCGGCGGGGTGCTGACCGGCAAGATCACCGATCGCTACGGCATCGTCACCGCGATCGGGCTCGGCATCGGCATTCTCGGCCTCGGCTATGTCGTCGCGGGGATGTCGTCCTCGATCTGGCAATTCATCCTGGTGCATTTCGCGATCGGGTTGTCCTCGTCGGCCACCTTCGGCCCGCTGATGGCGGAGGCCTCGCACTGGTTCGACCGCTATCGGGGGCTCGCGGTCGCGATTGCCGCTAGTGGCAATTACATCGGCGGCACGATCTGGCCGCCGCTGGTGAATTTCGGCATCGAGCAGCTCGGGTGGCGCACCAGTCATATCGCGATCGGCATCTTCACGGCGGTAGCGATGACGCTGGCGCTGATCGGCTTGCGGATGCTGATGGGGGCGGGAGGCCAGCGCGACCATGAGAATGCGCCGCCGCCGCGCGTCGATCTGCGCCTTTCCACCAATGCGCTGACCGCGATCCTGTCGCTCGCCGGGATCGCCTGCTGCGTGGCGATGTCGATGCCGCAGGTTCATATCGTCGCCTATTGTGGCGATCTCGGCTATGGCGTGGCGCGCGGCGCCGAAATGCTGTCGCTGATGCTGGGCTTTGGCATCATCAGCCGGATCGGAAGTGGCTTTCTCGCCGACAAGATCGGCGGCATCCGCACGCTTTTGATCGGGTCGTTCGCGCAGGGCACGGCGCTGTTGTTCTACCTGTTCTTCGACAGCCTGACCTCACTCTATGTTATCTCGGCGATGTTCGGTCTGTTCCAGGGCGGCATCGTGCCGAGTTACGCGATCATCGTGCGCGAGGCGATGCCGGCCTCCGAAGCGGCGACCCGCGTCGGCATCGTGATCTTTGCTTCCGTGTTCGGCATGTCGTTCGGCGGCTGGATCTCGGGCGCGATCTTCGACGCCACCGGCTCCTACGGCGCCGCGTTCGCCAATGGGCTGGCGTGGAACGCGCTCAACATCGGGATCATGGTGCTGCTGCTGATGCGTGCACGCCAGCGGCTGGCGATGGCGTGAGGCAGTCTCAACCCTGCTTATTCGTCCAACGTCTTGGCAATTTCGTCAGCCGGTCGATCGTCAATAGTGCGAAGTTTCTCGTCTGACATGGCACGCATCCTTCCGCTGCTATTTATCGGTCAGTCTGCATTCGTCCCTCACGCCTCGATCTCGACGTCGACAAAGCCCCTGGACTCCTGCAGCATCCGTTCGAGATCGGTGCGCAAGGGCTGCGGTTGTGAAAACGACTTCTTCTCAAACTCGCTGAATTTCGGCACCGCCGACGTCTTCTTGCCGGCCTTCTTGAAGGCGTTGGCGTAATTCCTGGTATTGGAAACCCGCTTGCCGATTTCGGCGAGCAGGTCCGTGCGCGGAATGGTCTCGTAGTTGCCGCGGCGGGTCGAGACGGTCGCCTTTGCACCGGCCTTCGACTTCACCGGCAGGATTGCATCGAGGATGGCGAGCGGCTCGCCCTCGCTGGCGGCCGCCGTCATGCCCCACGGGGTGGCGTTGACGCTACCGTGGTGGCCGATTTTATAGAAGGCGAGCGGGCCCTTCAGCTTCCGCTTGCGCAAATTCCACATTACGTTCCAGGCGCAATTGGCCTTCGTGCCCTCCTTGTAGGCGCCGTCCCATTCGGCGTCGCCGACGAACAACAGCCGCTTGCCTTTCCATTCGATGAGGAGCACGACGCTGGTATTGTTGCAGACCTTGCCGTCGAGGTCGGCGAAGGCGAGCGCAGTGGACAGCATCCGCGAGCGCAGCCGACGGAAATCGGCTGGATCGATATTCGCCGGCGTCGGAACGGCGTCTGGCTGCGGCACTGCGGTCGACGGGTCGGGCAGGCCGGTGTCGATGAAACCCAGCCGCCGCAGCGCCGGATCACCTTCCTTACCGAGATAGTAGAAATCGATGTCCTTTTCCGGCCCGAGCACGCTGACCGTGGCGTCGGTCTTGAGCGGCAAGGCGAGATCGGCGTTCTTCGACTTCGCATGGACGTAGACCGGCTTGATCTTGCTTGCCTGGGGCAGGGTCTCGCGCAGCGTCTTCATTGCGGTCTTGTTGAGCGCTAGCGCCGCGGCAAGCTCCATCAAGGGCGGGCTGAGCGCGAGATTGAGCCTTACCGCCTGCTCCATGGCGTTGGCCGCGAAACTGTGGAGTTTCTTCGCTCGCTTCGCCTCGGGATGATCGAGATCCATCGCCGCGCTCATCCAGATCGCGCCGAACGACAGATCGTCCCAGAGATCCAGGCCGAAGCCGGTCATATGATCCTTGTGCTCGTGGGTCACGACCAAGAGATCGACGTGACGCTTGCCGTCGATTTCAGGCAGCATCGTCTTCAGATTGTCGATGGCGGCAGCAAGATAATCGGTGCTGCTCAGCGTTCCGCAGTCAATCAGGACGTGGAAATCCCTGCCGCTCTTGTGCGCCTTCGGCATCCGGCAATAGATGCAGTCGCCGAGGCCTACGTCGTACAACCGGATCAGAAGCTTATCTGCCATTGCCGATCCCCTGTGCCGTCGTGATCGTGGTCGTCGAGCGAGAAGTGCGGCGCCAGACCGAATCGCAGCTTGCCGTCGACATGCTCGACGGTAAACGGCGGCGTGGCTCGCTCCAGAAGGCCGAGCTCGCTGCCAATCGATTCGCCGATCATGCCTGCCGCGACGCGGGCGGCGATCGTGTCCAGAAGCTCTTTCTTCCGGCGCATGCCTTCGGTCTGCTCGGCGAGCGCCGCCTCCGACGTGCCGACGCTGGCGGTGCCGGGCTTGCGCACCCAGTGGATCAGGTTGCCGTTCTGGTCGAGGACCATGGTGGCGCCGCAGAGCATCGTGGTGCGCTGCCCGGCAAAGCGGCCGAACCTGCTACCTTCAAGCACCAGCTCCTCGCGCCAGAGATATTGCACGATGGTCTGCTGCGGCAGCGGCAGCCCGTCGCGGGTGCGCTTGTTGGCGCGCACGATCTCGGGGACGTCGATGTCGGTGCTGAACGGAATAAACAGCTTGGCGCGATTGTCGTCGAGGAAGCGGTAGGCGCCGCCGCGCGAGGCGGCGATCGATTCCACGGAGTGGAACACGTCGAGGGCCGGCCGTCTGAACACCGGCGCGGGCGCCATCAGCGGCTTGCGGTCCGCCTCTTCGAGAAGGCCGCGCTTGATGAAGCAGTCGATCATCAACTGGCGGTAGCCCGACGGATCGGTCGGATTGGCGACCTGCTCGGCGCGCAGCACGGCCAGCGCGTAGTCCTTGAACGTCACTGCGCAGGGCGGCAGCAGATCGAGCGGCTGGATCGCGAGCATCTGCATGCGGGGGACGGTGTCGGCCAGCGCACGGATGTCGCTCGGCTTCTTGCTGCCGCCCGCCTTCGCGCGCTTGACCTCGTTCTTCTGGTGCTTGGCGAATACTCCCATGAGAATATCGAACATCGCCCCGGTCAGCACCTCCGACAGCGCGTGCGGCTCGAGGTTGCCGGCGAGATCCTGCATCGTATGCTTGTTCAGGCCGGTTCGCAGATACGGGGCGTTCGCGGTCGCCTCGCCGAACTCGCGGGCGAGTCCCGCGAGCAACTGCGCGTTGGTAAGCTCGCCATTGCTTTCCTTCAGCACGACCCTGCGGAAGGCATTATTGCGGAACGCCATCAGAAGTGCAGTGAGGTCGCCCATGAATTCGTGAAACGCCGCTGTCTGGGCGCCGACAGATTCGAAATAATAGGGCCGCAGGCCGTCGAGCACGGCGTGGCCGAACTCGTGGTTCACGATATCGGAGGACAGGCAGGTGTAGACCGTGCCCTTTTCGCTCTCGAACCAGTAGAGCTGCAGCGACTTGCTGCCCCGGTCGTAATAGGCGTTCTCGCCGTAGCCGGCATGCGGCACGATGATTAGCCGGTTGCCTTCGAACGCCCAACTGATGCGGCGGCCGAGGCCGGCGCCGCTCTCGAAGAAGTCGAGCGTGTTCTGGACGATCGCCCAGACGCTCAGTTGATGGTACTGATAGAGCTCCTTGGCATTCTCATCGAGAACCGTCTTGCGGTCGGGCGCCAGATAGCAGTTGTTCCGCGCGTCCCAGATCGCGGGCGGCGTCAGCACGTTTCTGGTCGCGTCGTAGTCGACCACGGCGAAACGCGCGCTGGTCGGGCCATCGCCGAGCCCCGGCTCCCAGGGAGTCGTGAATTCATCATCGATGCCGGCACCCTCGGTATCTGCCGCCACCGCCGGATCCTTGAAGTAGACGCGGACCGGCATGCGAAGGCCGGTTTCCTTGAGTGTGTCGAGCCCCAGATACTGCCGCGCCTGGTACAGATCAATCATCGTGGTGCGCGTCAGTTTGCGCTCCGGCTTCTTGCTCGATGGCGGAATCTTCTTCGTAGTGCCCATGTTATCGGCTCTCTCGCAATAGCCCGGCTGCGACTTGAGTCCTGCCGTCGCAGGGAGCGGTGGCCTGCGCCATTCCAGGCCGAATATGAGCTGCAGGACGAGGTGTCCCTAAAATCGCGGGCGATCTAGCGGCGTCAACCAAAGCGCGTAAAATCTATCAAAGTATATTTGAGCGCGGCACGAATGCAAGGGCCTGTGTGCGGTCACGCGAGGCGCCACGTGGCGCGATGCTATACTGCCTGTCCCGCCTTCAGCAGCGAACATCCGGTGATCTTCAAACTGCCGTCCGGCTGCTGCTCCAGCGTGTAGAGCGCTTCCCAGGCCTCGCCATTGTCGTCGACGATATGGACGCGTTGCGCAATCCGGCCATTGGCTGAACGCGCCTCGCCGAATTCAAAACTCTTGTGGCGATAGACCGGGGCGTAGCCCTGACGGACCATCTGCATGAAGATGTCGGCTTGCGGAAAGATCTGCCTGATCTCGGGCGCGGCATGGGAATAGGCAGCCGCGGCGTCGTCGCGGATGAACGCCTGCTCCTGCGCGCGGATCACGCTCTGGGCGGCGGTGACGTCGTCGGCGAGGGCAGGGGCGCCCAAGCCGATGAGGAATGCGAGAACCAGAACAAGAGCGCGCATGCAAAATGCCCCCGGACTGGTGGTGCTTGCCACGGTGCAGACAGGCGGAAATTTATACCCGCCGGCACGCGGGCGGAAGTACTATTCGCGTAAGCGTCAGGCGAGATGAGGAACAAGCCAAGGCACTTATCGTTTTCTCAATTATCGTTTCTCAAGTATCGTTTCTCTCGGAGAGGAACACCCGATGACACTCGCACGCGGAAACATTGGCGGTTATGAGTTCGACCGCATGGTGCTGCTGTTTTCCATGATGGACGGCCCAAGGGAAATACCCTGCGCGGTCAGCGCCTCCGCGATGGATGCTCTGGAACATGCGTCGCGCACGGCGACCAGCCAGCGCGAAGAACAATTCCTTCGGTTGCGCGACCGCATCGAACAATGCGCGTCGCGCAAGTTCGATGCCGGGGAGTTCGAGGGGACCCCGCCCGGCATCATCCTGCGCAGCATCGATTTTCGCGGCTAGCTCTGCTCCAGGCGATGCCATCGCCGCGATGGCAGGCCGCTTGGCGCGAATGCAAGTCTAGGAACGGCGTGTCATTCGCGCTGTCCGCGCCTACCTGCCCTGAAACACCGCGGCGCGGCGCTCGATGAAGGACTGAATGCCCTCGCGCGCATCGGCGCTGTTGAGCACGCGCTCGCGGATTTTCGGGATGTGGGCGATGGCGGCCGCCTCGCCGTGCTCGACATATTTCAGGGCGGCTTCCTTGGTGACCTGAATGCCGAGCGGCGCATTGCCGGCAATGATCTTGGCGAGCGCCATCGCCCGCTCGATTTGCCGGCCGGCCGGCACGACTTCCTGGACCAGCCCGATCTCGCGGGCGCGCGCTGCGGTGAATTCGTCGCACAGGAACAGATGATACATCGCGTTGCCCCAGCCGGTGCGCGACAGGAAGCGGAAATGCGCGCCGCCGAATGGCGCAATGCCGCGCCTGGATTCCATCTGGCAGAAGCGGGCGTCGTCGGCGGCGACGACGATGTCGCCCGCCAGCATCAGCTCGATGCCGATGGTGAACACGATGCCCTGCACCGCTGACACGATCGGCTTCTTGCAGCGCTTCTGCAGGCCGAATACGTCGACATTGCCCTCCCTGAAATTCCGCTTCTCGGCGTTGGGGCCGAAGAATTTCGGCATGTCGAGACCGGCGGTGAAATCCTTGCCTTCGGCGCAGATGACGCCGACCCAACAGTTCTCGTTGTTGTGAAGCTCCGTCAGCGCGTCCGACAATTGCTCCATCATGGCGGGCGAGAAAGCGTTCTTCTTGGCGGGGTTGTCGATGATGATCTTGAAGATGCGATCGTGGGTCTCGGTGCGGATTGTTCCTTCGGCGCTCATGGTCTTCTCCGTCTCTCAAAATGCAGTGCAAGACGCGCGTGTCTATCGCTCGTATTTGACGGCGAGTGCGGTGCGGATTGCCGCGGCGCGTTCCGGCGAAAAGTGCGATGCGCCATGTTCGAGCAGGTCGAGGAACGACAGCACGCCGCCGCGCGAACCCCAGCTTCCTTCCTCGATGATACGGAAATTGATCCACCAGCCTGGCGAGGGCGTCTTCATCCCGCAGGCATCCGCAAGCGCGGCATGGATGTTGCGGATGACGGTGGCGCGATCCTCGCGCGTCCAGCAGCAGTCCATCACCACGACGTCGAGTACCATCACGTCGCTGGGCTTGTCCGAGAGCAATTCTCCGCCGTGCGCGATCATATCGAGCGGACGCTCGACGAAATGCACTTGATAGCCGCGGCGCGCTTCAGGCGTCAGCTTGCCGACCTCCGGCACGAGGACGGCGTCCGTCAGCGTCTTGGCCAGCACCCGCCGCTGATCGGCGTTCAACCGTCCCTGCGGCGTCATCACATGGATAAACGTCATTGCGCGCTTCCTTCTGCCTTGGCTTTACCGACTATGACGACTGACATAGTCCAGATCGGGCTGGCTATGTCAAGCGTCATATTCTAGGATGAACCATCCAGCCGACGAGGATCTCCGATGACGTCAGATACCCGCGCAAAAATGGTGGCAGGGGCCGCCGACCTGATGAGTCGCCGCGGCGTCAACGCCACCAGCATGCGCGAGGTGGTCCGCCATACCGGCACGCCGCGCGGCTCGATCGGCCATCATTTTCCGCGAGGCAAGCAGCAACTGATCGAGGATGCGGTGGTGTTTGCGGGCAAGCAGGTCAGCGGGCCGCTGGAGCACCTGGTCCAATCGCGCGGCGCCATCGCCGGGCTTCGTGCTTTCATCGCGCTGTGGCGCCAGACGCTGGAGAAGTCGAAATTCCAGGCAGGTTGTCCGGTGCTCGCGGTCGCGGTCGAGCAATATGTCAACGATGCGACGGAGAAGGACGGCGAGCCGGACGAAGCCGCGCAACGGCATCTGCTCGATCTTGCCGATGGCGTGTTTGCCGATTGGCAGCGGATCATGTTCGTGGCACTGCGACGCGAGGGCTTAGCACCGGCACACGCGCGGCGGCTGGCAGCGCTCGTCATCGCGGCGACCGAGGGTACGGTCGCGATGTGCCGCGCCGCGCGCAGCGCCCAGCCGCTTGACGATGTCAGGCAGGAACTTGAGCTGGTGCTGTCGAGCGCGCTGGGGAAGTGAAGCAGACCGGCGCGGCGCAGCTCAGGTGGATGCGGCCAGCGCCTGCCGCATTTCAGCAGGCGTTGCCGGTTCGGCACCGTGCTCGCGCACCAGGCGCACGGCTTCTTCGACCAGTTCGAGATTGGTCGCCGTCGTACCGAGCGGCGCATCCTCGAGGCCGACGCGAATATGACCGCCGCGTGCGATCGCATCGGCAAAGAGCGGGCGGAGATCGGCGCTGACGCCGGCAATCATCCAGGGCGCGCCGGGCGCTTCCTCCTCCAGTAGCGCATGGTAGGCAGCAAGCGCATATGGCTTTGGTGGAAGGCCAACGGCGATCAGATTGCAGAACATCAGGCGATAGATCGGCGCCTTGACGCCGGCCGCGCGCGCCAGCGCTGCGCCGGCACGCAAAAAGCCGGGCTCGTAGATCGCAAAATCGGTATGCAGGCCGTGGCGCGCCGCGAAATCGAGCGCATACCGGATCTGGCATTCCGGATTCATGTAGGTGCCGCCAGGCTGCGTGTCCGCCGTGATTTTTGTCAGGCTCAGATTGACGCTGCCGGGGTCGATAACGGCAAAATCCAGCAGGCCGCGCGCGGCGAGCTCTTCGATGTCGGCAAATCGGTCCTCGACGTCGGCGAGTGGGCTGTCGTCGCTGCCTGTGGTTATGAATGCCGGATAGGAGGGATAGACCGGCACATCGACCTGGTTGCGAATGCCTTCAATGATGCGGGCATAGACCTGCCAGTCGTAGGTCTGCGGGCCGCCGCCATCATAGGCATGGACGTGAACGATGGTAGCGCCGGCGCGCGCGCAGGCGACGCCCTCGGCGACGATGGTTTCAACCGTATCGGGAATACCGGGTTGGAGCGCGCGGCCCCACGAGCCGTTCAACGCTGCCTCGATCCAGACCTTGCGCATGATATTGCCTTCTGAAAGTTCCGCCTTTCTATCTATGTGGCGTGTCCCATAGACCAGCGAACTTTGCGTGAAGGCCGCTATGACCCAAATCGGAAACGACGCTATTACGGCTTCAACTGACTGATGACGGCAGGCCCTTCTGCTGCATCGATTTGATAGAGGGCCGCACCAGAAAAGCCCGCCATAAGGGGGGACGTAGCCCGCATTTGTTGTCCGCTGCTGCCAGCAAGAGCCTGGTTGAGAAGGTTTTGGCCGGGCGCAGCCACCTGCGGTGTACCGATGCCGAAATAGTAGGTTCGTCCACCCTCAATTTCTATTTCGGTTTCATAATCCATGGAGATCGGATTCACGCAGGCTATCCGGTACCGTCCTGGTGGTCTGTCCAAAAAGAAATACAATCCTTTGGCTACCGAACCAACCGACTTGCCATCGATCTTGATTCCCACTTCAGTGCCGACAAGTCCCTTCTCGCGCAGAAAATACAATCTCGCGAGCCGCGTATCCCGCGGCTTGGATTGAGGCTGATTAGATTGAGGCTGAGATTCAAGCGCCGCTTCCGAAACCGTCGAGGATTTGCATCCACCGAACTGAGCAACAAGGCAGAGTAGCAACACCCACGATACAAAACGCCGCATAACAAACCCAATCTACAACGAGCACCGACAAAAACCACAAGTTGTAAACTGGCGCAATGGTAATTTCGCGCGACCATTGCAGCGTTGCAGCGGGCTTGTACGCCCCTTATCGCTCAGAACGTCGGCGGCGTGCAGGCGCTTATCACTTCGCACGGCTTTCCACCGACGCAGCGGAAGCGGTGCGGACGGCGGCTTTCGAAATAATAGGCATCGCCGGGGTCGAGGATGCGGCGCTCGTCGTCGACCGTTACCTCCAGCCGGCCGCTCACTACGATGCCGCCTTCCTCGCCGTCATGGGTCAGCGGCACCCTCCCGGTGTCACTGCCCGGCTCGTAGCGTTCTTTGAGGATCTGCAACGCGCGGCCGAACAGATTGTCACCGACCTGGCGGTATGAGATCGGCTGCTTGCCGATCTCGGTCAGTTCGTCGGAGCGATAGAACGCCTTGCGCGGCCGCTCCGGCTCGATCGCGAAGAATTCGGCGAGCCCCATCGGCAGCCCGTCGAGGATGCGCTTCAGCGCGCCGACGGACGGGTTCATCTGGTTCGATTCGATCAGCGAGATCGTCGAATTGGTCACGCCCGAACGCTTGGCGAGCTCGCGCTGCGACAGCTTGTGGCGGGCCCGGACGAAGCGGAGTCGCCCACCGATATCGACGCTCATCGAAAATCCCTGTTGCAGGTGTTTCGGATCGAACAAATATGCCCTGACCGGGTTAGCAAAATCAATGGGTTGCAGGAGTGCAGAAAAGGACTTGTTGTGGCTTCCCGAGCGTGGCCCGGTGGTCCCTTGAGCTGCCAGCAAAGGAGCTAGACGTGACCCTTCATCAGAAGCCGAACACCCTGCAGACCGACTCGTTCTGGATGCCTTTCACGGCCAACCGGCAGTTCAAGAAAACGCCCCGCCTGTTCGCCTCCGCCGAGGGCATGCACTACACCACCGTCGACGGCCGCAAGGTGATCGACGGCTCGGCCGGCCTCTGGTGCGTCAATGCCGGCCATGGCCGCCGCCAGATCGCCGCCGCCGTCGAACGGCAATTGATGAACCTCGACTTCGCGCCCTCGTTCAACATGGGCCATCCGTTGGCGTTCGACTTTGCCGAGCGGCTCACCGAGATCGCGCCGAAGGGACTGGATCGCGTCTTCTTCACCAATTCGGGCTCCGAGTCGGTCGATACCGCGCTGAAGATCGCGCTGGCCTATCAGCGCGCGATCGGGCAGGGCACGCGGACGCGCCTGATCGGCCGCGAGCGCGGCTATCACGGCGTCGGCTTCGGCGGCATGTCGGTCGGCGGCATGGTGGCCAACCGCCGCGCGTTCGCCACCCACCTGCCTGGAGTCGATCACATCCGTCACACCCATGATCTCGCCCGCAACGCCTTTGCGAAGGATCAGCCCGAGCATGGCGCCGAGCTCGCCGACGATCTCGAGCGGATGGTGGCGCTGCATGGCGCAGACACCATCGCCGCCGTCATCGTCGAGCCGGTGCCGGGCTCGACCGCGGTGCTGCCGCCGCCGAAGGGCTATTTGAAGCGGCTGCGCGAGATCGCCGACAAGCACGGCATCTTGCTTATCTTCGATGAGGTCATCACCGGGTTCGGCCGCCTCGGCACGCCGTTTGCGGCTGATTATTTCGGCGTCACGCCCGACATGATGACGACCGCCAAGGGTATCACCAACGGCACCGTCCCCTGCGGCGCGGTGTTCGCCAGCCGCAAGATCCACGACGGGCTGATGACCGGGCCTGAGGGCACGATCGAGCTGTTCCACGGCTACACTTATTCCGCGCATCCGACCGCCTGCGCCGCGGGCTTGGCGACGCTCGACATCTACAAGGACGAGGGGCTTTTGACGCGTGGCGCGTCGCTGGCCGAATACTGGCGCGATGCGCTGCATTCGCTGAAAGGCCTGCCCAACGTGATCGACATCCGCAATGTCGGCCTGATGGGCGCGGTCGAGCTTTCGCCGCGCAGGGACGGCGTCGGCGCACGCGGCTATGACGTGATGGTGGATTGCTTCAATCGCGGGCTTTATTTGCGCATGAGCGGCGACTCTTTTGCGATGTCGCCGCCCCTGATCGTCGAGAAGAGCCATATCGACGATATGGTTTCGATTCTGGGCGACGCGATCAAGCGCGTGGCCTGATCCTTGCTCTGAAGAAGATAGAGCGGCCGCGGCGTGCGACGCCGCGGCGGATGCGTGAGGAATCGTGAAAGTCATCGTTCTCGGCAGTGGCGTGATCGGCGTCACCACAGCCTATTATTTGGCGCGTTCCGGCCACGAAGTTGTCGTCGTCGACCGCCAGGCCGAGCCCGCACAGGAAACCAGTTTTGCCAATGCCGGCGAGGTTTCGCCCGGCTATTCCTCGCCGTGGGCGGGGCCGGGCGTGCCGGCGAAGGCGATCAAATGGCTGTTGATGCGGCATGGCCCGCTGGTGATCTGGCCCAAGCTCGATCCCGTGATGTGGATCTGGGGGCTGAAGATGCTGCGCAACTGCACGGCAGAGCGCTATGCCATCAACAAGAGCCGGATGATTCCGATCGCCGAATACAGCCGCGACTGCCTGCGTGCGCTGCGCGCCGAGATAGGCACCAAATATGACGAGCGCAGCCAAGGCACGCTGCAGCTCTTCCGCAAGCAGAAGCAGCTCGATTCTACCGGCGACGATATCGCGGTGCTCAAGCAGTATGGCGTGCCTTATGAGGTGCTCGATCGTAGCGGCTGCATCGGCGCGGAGCCCGCGCTGGCGGCCGTGAAGGACAAGTTCGTCGGCGGGCTACGGCTGCCGCAGGACGAGACCGGCGATTGCCACATGTTCACGCAGGCGCTCGCCAGGGAAGCTGAAAAGCTCGGGGTGCAGTTCAAGTTCAATACCACGATCGAGCGGCTGGTCGCGGAAGGCGACAGGATTACCGGCGTCGTCACCAGCGCCGGGCTGTTGCAGGCCGATGCCTATGTCGCCGCGCTCGGAAGCTGGTCGCCGCGGTTGCTCAAGCCTCTGGGTGTTTTTGTTCCGGTCTATCCGGTGAAGGGCTATTCGATCACGGTGCCGATCACCGATCCCGACGGCGCGCCGGTGTCGACGGTGATGGACGAGAGCTACAAGGTCGCGATCACGCGGCTGGGGGATCGCATCCGCGTCGGCGGCACTGCGGAAATTTCCGGCTATTCGAATACGCTCGATGCGGCGCGGCGGGCGACGCTGGATCATTCGCTGACCGACATGTTTCCGCGCGGCGGCGATTTGAGCAAAGCGAGCTTCTGGTGCGGCCTGCGCCCGATGACGCCGGACGGACCGCCGGTGATCGGCGCGACGCGCTACGGCAATTTGCATCTCAACACCGGCCACGGCACGCTCGGCTGGACCATGGCGTGCGGTTCGGGGAGGGTGCTGGCGGATCTGATCTCGGGACGGAAGCCGGATATCGATGTGAGCGAGCTTGCCGTGAGCCGGTACGATCATCGGTTTGGGTGAGGGCGCCCAACGCT